>JAMCPM010000006.1:0-300000 GCA_023382335.1 Actinomycetota bacterium | reverse complement strand
GCACCCTGGAGATCTTCTCCACGCGCGAGCCCGAGGAGCAGGACCTGCTGTCGGTGGGAGCCCGCTCCGAGGAGGAAGAGGCCAGCTGACCTCGACCTTTCACTATGTCGAACTTCATGGGGCGGCCCTTACGGGCCGCCCCCTTGACTCCCAAATCCCCTCTTGCTATACTCCCGTCTTGCGCCCCAAAGAAGGGCGCTTAAGTCTGTAAAGAACTGGGTAAGTTGATCCGAGCTGCAGACTTCTCCGCACGCCACGGCGAACGGGGAATAGGAGTCTGCCGCTCTTTTGCGTGTGTAAAAAAGGCAAACAAAAGGAACCAATGCCGACAGTGAACCAACTCGTGAGGAAGGGCCGCAAGGCCGGCATCGAGAAGACATCGACGCCGGCGCTGAAGGGCGCGCCACAGCGCCGCGGCGTCTGCACCCGCGTCTATACGACCACTCCCAAGAAGCCGAACTCGGCTCTGCGGAAGGTCTGCCGAGTCCGTCTCACCACCGGCATCGAGGTAACAGCCTACATTCCCGGCATCGGCCATAACCTTCAGGAGCACTCCGTGGTCCTGGTAAAGGGCGGCCGCGTCAAGGATCTGCCGGGCGTGCGTTATAAAGTAGTCCGGGCCGCACTGGATACAGCGGGGGTCACCGACCGCCGCCAGGCCCGTTCCAAATACGGTGTGAAAACCCCTTAAGGAGTTAAATGCCCCGCCGAGCCGCAGCCCAGAAACGGGAGACCACTCCCGACCCCATCTATAACAGCAAGCTGGTAGCCCAGTTTGTGAACAAGGTGATGCTGGGCGGCAAGAAGTCGACGGCGGAAAAGATCACTTACCGCGCCCTGGAGATCATGGGCGAGAAGAAAGGCGACGATCCGGTCGCGGTATTGAAGCAGGCAGTCGACGCGGTCACGCCGTCTCTGGAGGTCAGGTCCCGCCGGGTCGGCGGCGCCACCTACCAGGTGCCGGTCGAGGTTCCTTCCCGCCGCGCGCGCACCCTGGCGATCCGCTGGATCGTGGGCTATGCCCGCGACCGCCGCGAGAAGACCATGGCCGAGAGGCTGGCCAACGAGTGCCTCGAAGCGCTCGGCAACCAGGGTTCCGCCTGGAAGAAGAAGGATGATATCTATCGCATGGCTCAGGCAAACAAGGCCTTTGCACATTACCGCTGGTAAGGCGCGAATCAGCAGGCGCCGGTTTGAAGCGGCAGGTGTAAGGATCGAAGCCCGGGGGAAACAAAATATGAATGTCAGTAAAAATATCCGGTGACCGTTTGAGGGGTTCCCGGAACGAAAAGTTTGGATTTTGATGAGCACTCAGGCAGCAGTAAACACTAACAACAACAAGAAGAGCCAGGACATGACACGTAAGTTTTCCTTGGAGAAAACCAGAAATATCGGCATCATGGCCCATATCGACGCCGGCAAGACTACGACCACCGAGCGCATCCTGTTCTACACCGGCAGGACGCACAAGATCGGCGAGGTCCACGAGGGCGCCGCGGTTATGGACTGGATGGAGCAGGAGCAGGAGCGGGGAATCACCATCACCTCCGCCGCCACGACCTGCCAATGGAAAGATTACCGGATAAACGTTATAGACACGCCCGGGCACGTGGACTTTACCGTCGAGGTTGAGCGCTCGCTGCGCGTCCTCGATGGCGCCATCGCCCTGTTCTGTTCCGTAGGCGGCGTCGAGCCCCAGTCAGAGACAGTCTGGCGCCAGGCCGACAAGTACATGGTCCCGCGCATCGCCTATGTGAACAAGATGGACCGCATGGGCTCCGATTACTTCCAGGTGCTGGACATGATGATCAAGCGCTTGGGCGCGAACCCGGTGGCCGTGCAGCTTCCCATCGGCCGCGAGGAAGCCTTCCGCGGCGTCATCGACCTGGTAGAGATGAAAGCGCTGGTCTGGGACGACAGCGACATGGGCGAGACCTGGAAGGTGGAAGAGATTCCCGAGGACATGGCCGAGTTCGCGCAGGAATGGCGCAACCACATGATCGAGAAGCTCGCCGACCACGACGACCAACTGATGGAAGCCTATGTCGAAGGCAAGGAGATCGACAAGGCGCACCTCAAGGAAGTAATCCGCAAGGCAACCAACGCCATCGCCATCACCCCCGTCCTCTGCGGCACCGCCTTCAAGAACAAGGGCGTGCAGCCGCTACTGGACGCGGTCATAGATTATCTGCCGTCGCCGCTGGACGTGCCCCCGATCAAGGGCATCAGCTCCGACAAGGGCGAGGAGATCCGCAATGCCTCCGACGACGAGCCCTTCGCGGCGCTCGCCTTCAAGGTCATGACCGATCCCTTCGTCGGCAAACTCACATATTTCAGGGTCTATTCCGGCTCGCTCAAATCGGGCAGCCATGTATATAACGCCACCAAGGACCGCAAGGAACGCATCGGCAGGATCCTGCAGATGCACGCCAACAGGCGCGAGGAGCGCGACGCCATCTACGCCGGCGAGCTCGCCGCGGCCGTGGGTCTTAAGTACACGACCACCGGCGATACCCTTTGCGACCAGAGCGACCCGATCATTCTGGAGTCGATGGACTTCCCCAACCCGGTTATCGCCGTGGCCATCGAGCCCAAGACCAAGGCCGACCAGGAGAAGCTGGGCGCCTCGCTGCACAAACTGGCCGAGGAAGACCCGACCTTCCAGGTCCGCACCGATGAGGAGACCGGCCAGACCGTCATCTCCGGCATGGGCGAGTTGCACCTGGAGATCATCGTCGACCGCCTGCTGCGTGAGTTCAAGGTCGACGCCAATGTCGGCAAGCCGCAGGTCGCCTATCGCGAGACCATCCGCAAGCCGGTCGAGAAGGTAATCGGCAAGTTCGTTCGCCAGTCCGGCGGCCGCGGCCAGTATGGCCACGTTGTCATCAACCTCGAGCCTTCCGCCCCGGGCGAGGGCTACGAGTTCGTAGAGAAGATCTCCGGCGGCGTCATTCCCAAGGAATACATCCCCTCGGTCAACGAGGGCATCAAGGAAGCCATGGAAAACGGCGTCCTGGCCGGGTACCCGATGGTGGGCGTCAAGGTGACGCTCGTCGACGGTTCCTATCACGACGTCGACTCTTCGGAGATGGCCTTCCGCATCGCCGGCTCGATGGCGCTGAAGTCCGGCGTCGCCAAGGCCAAGCCGGTCCTGCTTGAGCCGGTCATGGAGGTCGAGGTCGTCGTCCCGGAGGAATATATGGGCGACGTCATCGGCGACCTGAATTCACGCCGGGGCAAGATCGAGGGTATGGAGCCCCGGGGCAAGGCCCAGGTCATCCGCGCCCGTATCCCCCTGGCGGAGATGTTCGGCTACGCCACGGACCTGCGCTCGCTGAGCCAGGGAAGGGCGGTTTACACCATGCAGTTCGACCGTTATGAAGAGGTCCCGAGCTCGATCGCTACCGGCATCGTGGAGCAGGTCAACGGCAAGTAGCAACGAGGCTTGCCCTGCCGTAGTGGTTTGATATATAGTAACTCGCTCTTTAGGAAGAAATAAAAGGAACACAAGCTATACGGTGGGTCTAAAGCAGGGCTTTTTTACCAGGTTTTGCTCAGCGTATTTGGAGAGGAGAGGAGCAAGGATGTCAAAGCAAAAATTTGAAAGAAACAAGCCGCACTTGAATGTAGGCACAATCGGCCATATCGATCATGGCAAGACGACCCTGACCGCCGCTATCACGGCCTGCCTGGCCGGACATGGCGAGAACGTCGAGGTCCGGAGCTTTGATTCAATCGATAACGCCCCGGAAGAGCGCGAGCGCGGCATCACCATCGCCACCGCCCACGTCGAGTACGAGACCGAGAAGCGTCATTACGCTCACGTCGACTGCCCGGGCCACGCTGACTATATCAAGAACATGATCACCGGCGCGGCGCAGATGGACGGCGCCATCCTGGTGGTAAGCGCAGCTGACGGCCCAATGCCGCAGACCCGCGAGCACATCCTTCTGGCCCGCCAGGTAGGCGTGCCCTACATCATCGTCTTCCTCAATAAGGTCGACATGGTGGACGATCCCGAGCTGCTTGAGCTGGTCGAGATCGAAGTGCGCGAGCTGCTCTCCGAGTATGAATTCCCCGGGGACGATATTCCCATCGTCGCCGGTTCGGCTCTCAAGGCTCTGGAATGCGCCTGCGGCAAGGCCGAGTGCCCTGCCTGCAACCCGATCCTCGAGCTCATGCACGCGGTGGATGAGTATCTGCCCGAGCCGGAGCGCGACATCGACAAGCCTTTCCTGATGCCCGTCGAGGACGTCTTCACCATCACCGGCCGCGGCACAGTCGCCACCGGCCGTGTCGAGCGCGGCATCGTCAAGGTCGGCGAGGAAGTCGAGATCGTCGGCATGCAGGAGAAGGTCGACAAGACCGTCTGCACCGGCGTCGAGATGTTCCGCAAGCTGCTCGACGAGGGGCGCGCGGGTGACAACATCGGCGTGCTGCTCCGCGGCACCAAGCGGGAAGACATCCAGCGCGGCATGGTTCTGTCCAAGCCGGGCTCGATCACACCGCATACGCACTTCAAGGCACAGGTCTACGTGCTCTCCAAGGAAGAAGGCGGCCGTCACACACCGTTCTTCACCAATTACCGGCCGCAGTTCTACTTCCGTACGACGGACGTGACCGGCAGCATCACCCTGGAAGAGGGCGTCGAGATGGTAATGCCTGGTGACAACACCAACATGGAAGTCAAACTGATCACGCCGATCGCCATGGAAGAAGGCCTCCGCTTCGCTATTCGCGAGGGCGGCCATACCGTGGGCGCCGGCGCAGTAATCGAGATCATCGAATAACAAGGAACTAGAAACCAGGAACTAGGAACCGGGTTGATATCATGGCTCAGCAAAAGATAAGAATAAGGCTCAAGGCTTACGATCACGAGTTGATCGACCGCAGTGCGCGGTTGATCGTGGAGCAGGCCCAGCGCACCGGCGCCACCGTGGTCGGCCCCGTGCCGCTGCCGACGGAGAAGAACGTCTACTGCGTCATCAAGAGCCCTTTCAAGGACAAGGATTCACGTGAGCATTTTGAGATGCGCACGCACAAGCGGCTGATCGACATCCATCAGCCGACGCCAAAGACGGTCGACTCGCTCATGCGGCTGGACGTGCCCGCGGGCGTCGACATCGAAATCAAACTCTAAGAGGGATATTCCGGAACCTGATGGCAGCGATACTTGGAAAGAAACTGGGCATGACCCAGATATTCACTGACGATGGCGACCGCATCGTGGTCACCGTCATCGAGGCCGGCCCCTGCGCCGTGACCCAGGTCAAGACCAATGCCCGCGACGGCTACCAGGCCGTGCAGATGGGCTTCGGCGAGATGAAGAAGAACAAGGTCATCAAGCCGCAGGCGGGCCATTTCAAGAGGGCCGGCGTCGAGCCGCGGCGGCACCTGGCGGAGATCCGCGTAGAGGCGGAGGTGGCCGAGGGCGGTTCTGAAGAGGATGCCATCCTGAAGCTGGTTGTTCCGGCGGCGGCAGCCGTGGCCGAAGAAGCGGCCGAGGAACCGGCGGAAGAGGCGGCGGCTGAAGCAGCCGTAGAAGCAGCCGGCCCGGAAGAAGAGTCAACCGAAGCGCAGGCCGCTGAGGCCGCTGAGGCTGGCGAGGCTGGAGGAGCCGCGGAGGCTGCCGGCGAAGCCAAGGAAGAACCAAAGGCTGAAGCCAAAGCCGAAGTCAAAAAAGAAGAGAAGAAGTCTACCAAGAAGTCAAAGAAGAAAGCCAAAGCCCCCGAGGCGAAGCCCGAGATCACGGTCAACGCCTTTGAAACAGGCCAGAAGGTAAAGGTAACCGGAGTTTCCAAGGGCAAGGGTTTTGCCGGCGTCATCAAGCGCCACAACTTTGCCGGCGGTCCCGCTTCCCACGGCGCGCATTTTCATCGCGCTCCCGGATCGATCGGCGCCAGCGCTTACCCTTCCCGTGTATTCAAGGGACTGAAACTGCCGGGCCAGATGGGCAACAAGAAATCGACGCAGCTGGGACTGACCGTCGTCAGAATCGACCAGGATCAGAACCTACTGTTTCTCAAGGGCGCGGTCCCGGGTTCAAGCAACGGCCTGATCTTCATCCAGACCCAGTAACCAGGGCAAATAAATTTTATGACTGATACAGAAGATAAAAATGAAGAGACAAAGCCGGAAGCCACGAAGGGCGCCGAGGCCGAGGTTGAGGCCAAGAAGGAGCCCGTAGCCAAGGAAGCCAAAGCCGCGGACAAGGAAACCAAGTCCGAGGCGAAGGAAGCCAAGGCGGCGGAGCCCAAGGCAAAGGCAGAAAAGGCAGAGGCCAAGGCTGAAGAGCCCAAGGCCAAGGCGGCTCCCAGGAAAAAGGCCAGGAAGAAGGCCGCGGAGAAGCCCTCCATCAAGGTTCCCGAGATCAAGGCGCTCGGCGAGAAGGAAGTCAAACTCAGCCCCGCGGTCTTCGCGATCGAGCCCAAGGTAGGCGTCCTGCACGAAGCGGTACGCGCCGAACTGGCAGCCCGCCGCAGCGGCACCGCCTCCACCAAGAAGCGTGGAGAGGTCAGTGGCGGTGGCGCCAAGCCCTGGCGGCAGAAGGGCACGGGCCGCGCAAGGGCCGGCTCCAGCCGGATGCCTCACTGGACCGGCGGCGGCATCGCTTTCGGCCCCAAGCCGCGTGACTATGGCTTCAAGGTCAACCGGAAGGTCCGCGCCAAGGCCCTGAAAATGGCCCTGTCGGCGCGCGCCAGCGAGGGCGGCATCAAGGTTATCGACGGACTGCCGTTCGACGAGCCCAAGACGGCCGCGGCCGCCGCGGTGCTGGCGAATCTGGATCTGAATTATCCGCTGCTGGTGCTTGTGGGCGAGGATGACGGCAACGCCGCCATGTCCTTCCGCAATCTGCCGCAGGTTACCGTGGTGAGCGCCGGCGAGCTCGGTGTCGCCGATATCATGGCCACCCGCTCGGTCCTGCTGACAAAACACGTGCTCGATCAACTCAACAGTCTGGGAGGATCCAAATGAGAGATTCGCATTCAATCATCCTGGGTCCGGTAATCTCGGAGAAGAGCTACGAGCTCATCGAGCATAACAAGTACACGTTCAAGGTCGACGCGCGGGCCAAGAAGCCCGCGATCGCCAAGGCGGTAGAAGACATCTTCAGCGTCAACGTGATCAGCGTCAACGTGATCAAGACAAGGTCGAAGCCCAAGCGGCGCGGCATGGTCAGAGGCAGGACCAGCAGCGGCAAGAAGGCCATTGTGCAGCTGTCAGAAGGCCAGAAGATCGAATTCTTCGAAACGATGTAGCCGGGTTTTAACCAGGAACAAGGAACAAGGAACAAGGAACTTAAAATTTTATGGCACAGGTAAAGACATACAAACCAACATCCCCGGGCCGCCGGTTCATGACCGGCTCGACCTTCGAGGAGATCACGCGCTCGAAGCCGGAGAAGAGCCTCACCAGGGGCATCTCCAAGAACGCCGGGCGCAACAATAACGGCCGCATCACCAAGCGGCGCACAGGCGGCGGCCACAAGCGCCGTTTCCGCCAGATAGATTTCAAGCGCCTCAAAGACGGCGTGCCGGCAAAGGTGGCGGCGATCGAATATGACCCGAACCGTTCGGCCCGCATCGCCCTGCTTCATTACCTCGACGGCGACAAACGTTACATCCCGGCTCCTCTGGGGCTGACGGTCGGCACCATGCTGGTTTCAGGCGCCGAAGCTGACATCAAGCCCGGCAACTGTCTGCCGCTGGCGAACATCCCGGTGGGCACGATGGTCCATTGCATCGAGCTGACCCCGGGCCGTGGCGCCCAGATGGCGCGCGGCGCCGGCACCTCGGCGCAGCTGATGGCCAAGGAAGGCAAGATGGCGCACGTCAGGCTTCCCTCCGGAGAGGTTCGCCTGGTCGAGATCGCCTGCCGCGCCACCATCGGCGAGGTCGGCAACACCACGCACGAGAATTTATCCGGCGGCAAGGCGGGACGCAGCCGCTGGAAGGGCATCAGGCCGAGCGTACGCGGCACCGCCATGAACCCGGTCGACCACCCGCACGGTGGCGGCGAGGGCAAGGCAACAGCCGGACGCCATCCGGTCACGCCATGGGGCGTGCCGACTCTTGGTTACCGCACACGCAAGAAGGGCAAGCAGAGCGACCGCTACATCGTCCGTTCACGACGCAAGGGACGCTAGGAGGAATTAAATGAGCAGATCCATCAAAAAAGGACCTTTCGTCAGCGAGAAACTGTTCGCCCGCATCGAGAAGATGAACGACTCGGGCAAGAAGCAGATGATCAAGACCTGGTCGCGCTCATCGACGATCTTCCCGGAAATGGTGAGTCACACGATCGCGGTCTACGACGGCCGCAAGCATGTGCCCATCTTCATTACCGAGAGCATGGTGGGGCACAAGCTGGGCGAGTTCGCCCCGACGCGGACATTCCGCGGCCACGGACATCATACCGAGCGCAGCGTAGGGCTCAAATAAGGGAATTTAATGGCAGCTGACACGGCAACAAAGAAAAAGAAGGCCAAGGAAGAGCCCATCGAGGCGGAAGAGCTTCGGACGGCGACAGCGACGGCCAAATACGTAAGGGTCTCGGCACGCAAGATGAGGCTGGTCGCCGACCTGGTGCGCGGCAAGCGCATAGCCGACGCGCGCACGGTGCTGGCGTTTTCCACCAAGCATGCCGCCCGCGTGGTCGACAAGGTCCTCGCTTCGGCTGTAGCCAACGCTGAAAACAACCACGACATGGATGTCGACGAGCTCCTTGTCAGCAGCATTTATGTGAATGAAGGGCCGACGCTCAAGCGCATCCGGCCGCGGGCCCAGGGAAGGGCATTCCGCATCCGCAAGCGCACCTGTCACGTAACCGTCGAGTTAGCCTCGAGAAAGGAGGGATAGTATGGGTCAGAAAGTGCATCCGGGAGGAATGCGGCTTGGGATCATCCATGACTGGAAATCCCACTGGTACACCGAGAAAGATTTTGCAAACTTTTTAATCGAGGATCTGAAGATCCGGGAGCATATTCGCAAGAAGCTCCGTCATGCGGCTCTTTCTGACATCCATATCAAGAAAGACGCGCAGAAGATAACTATCGACATCCATACCGCCAGGCCGGGCATCGTCATCGGCAAGAGCGGCGCCGAGGTCGACGCGCTGCGGCGCGAAGTGCACGACATGACCGGCAAAGCCGTGCAGGCCAACATCATCGAGGTCAAGCGCCCCGAACTGGATGCAAACCTGGTGGCGCAGTCCATCGCCGAGCAGCTCGAAGGCCGCGTGGCTTTCCGGCGGGCGATGAAGCGGGCCATCACCTCGGCCATCCGTTCCGGCGCCGAGGGAATCAAGGTCGCCTGCGCCGGCCGGCTGGGAGGCGCCGAGATGGCGCGCACCGAGGGCTACAGCGAAGGCCGGGTGCCGCTGCATACGCTGCGCGCGGATATCGATTACGGTTTTACCGAGGCCCGCACGACCTTCGGCCGCATCGGCGTAAAGGTCTGGATAAACAAGGGTGAGATCATGCCCGAGGGCTTCAATATGGACAAACTGAAAGCCGACCGCCGTCTGGGTGAAGTTGACGCTCAGAGAAGAAAATAACACGGTCGCAAGAAACCAGAAACCAGAAGCTAGGAACCAGGAACCAGGAACTTTTAAATAAATGCTACTCCCAAAAAAAACCAAACATAGAAAACAGCACCGGGGACGCATGCAAGGCGCCACCAAGGGTGGATTCCGCGTCGAGCACGGCGAGTACGGCCTCAAGGCGATGGAGCCGGGCTGGATCACGAACCGCCAGATCGAGGCGGCCCGTGTCGCCATGACCCGCCATATCAAGCGCGGCGGCAAGGTCTGGATAAATATTTTCCCGCACAAGCCGGTGACCGAGAAACCGGCCGAGACACGCATGGGCGGCGGCAAGGGCTCCCCGGAACAGTGGGTGGCCGTGGTCAAGCCGGGCCGTGTCATGTTCGAACTGTCAGGCGTGGCGGTTCCGGTCGCCAAGGAAGCCATGAGGCTGGCGGCCCACAAGCTGCCGATCAAGTGTAAATTTGTGACCCGCGAAGGTGATCTCTTTGAAGGCTAACGAGCTGCGTGACCTGTCGGACGAGGAGTTGATCGAGCGCATGCGCGAAACGCGTAAGCAGCTGTTCAACCTGCGGTTCCAGCACGCCACGGGCCAGCTGGACAACCCCCGCAAACTGGGGCAGGTCCGGCAGGACATCGCACGCATCATGACGGTCCAGGGAGAGCGCGAGCGTAGCGCCGCCAGGGCAGAGGGCCAGGAGGCTTAAGTGAGCGCCAAAGCAAAGGCAGAGAACAAGGAATACAAGAGCGGCAACCGCAAGGAACGCCGCGGCATCGTCACCAGCGACAAGATGGACAAGACCATCACCGTGCGCATCGATACCGCCAAGGCTCACCGGCTCTACGGCAAGACCGTGCGCCGGTCCCGCAAGCTGGCGGTTCATGACGAGAACAACGACGCCGGCATCGGCGACATGGTGAGGATCATCGAGACCAGGCCGCTTTCGAAGAACAAGCGCTGGCGGCTGGCAGAGATCATCGAAAAAGCAAAATAAATACATAGTTCGGTTTTTTAACCAGGAACCAGGAACAAGGAACTTCTTTGATACAGGTAGAGACCAGACTCAAAGTGGCAGACAACACCGGCGCCCGTGAGATCCTGTGCATCAGGATCAAGGGTGGCTCGCACCGGCGCTACGCCCGTGTCGGCGATACCATCATCGGCACGGTCAAGGCTGCGACTCCGGGCGGCGCCGTCAAGAAGGGCGAGGTCGTGACCGCGGTTGTCGTCCGTTGCAAGAAGGAGCTGGGGCGCAACGACGGCACCTACATCGCCTTCGACGAAAACGCGGCCGTACTCATCGACGCCGCCAAGAACCCGCGCGGGACCCGCATCTTCGGCCCCGTGGCGCGCGAGCTGCGCGACAAGAGCTTCATGAAGATCGTTTCACTGGCTCCGGAAGTACTATAAACGAAGTTCCTGCTTCCTTGTTCATGGTTCCTGGTTAAGTTAACTAACTGGGAACGAACCAGAAACCAGGAACTAGGAACCAAGGTTAAATATGTCTAACAAACTGAAAATAAAAAAGGGTGACATGGTGAAGGTTATCGCCGGAAAGTCACGCGGCAAGACCGGAAAGGTCCTGCGAGTCGATCCCGAGAAGGAACGGGTGGTCGTCGAGCGCCTGAACATGATCAAGCGCCACAAACGCCCTTCCCCGCAAAATCCTCAGGGAACGCTGGAAAAAGAAGGACCGATCCACGTCTCGAATGTAATGTTTTATTGTCCGCGGTGCAGCGACGGCGTCAAGTTGAGCGCCAAGCGGACCGACACCGGCCGCCTGCGCGTTTGCAGAAGCTGCGGCTCGGAATTCGATTAATAAGGGACTGACAGAAACCATGGCCAGACTAAAAGATCAGTTTGAAAAGGAATTTCTGACCCAGCTCCAGGAAGAGCTGAAACTCAGCAACCCCATGGAAGTGCCGAGGGTGTCCAAGATCTGTGTGAACATGGGCGTGGGCGAAGCCAAGACCGACGCCAAGCTGCTCGATGACGCAGTGGCCGAGATGACCATCATCACCGGCCAGAAGCCCAAGCTGACGAGGGCCCGCAAGTCCATCGCCAACTTCAAGTTGCGCGAAGGCATGGCTGTCGGCTGCACGGTCACCCTGCGAGGCGCCCGCATGTATGAGTTCCTTGACCGCCTGATCGCCATCGCTCTGCCCCGTATCCGGGACTTCCGTGGCATCAAGCGCAAATCTTTCGACGGCCGGGGCAACATGTCCCTGGGCATCAAGGAGCAGATAATTTTTCCGGAGATCGATTACGACTCGATCACCCAGACCAGGGGCATGGACATCACCATTACCACTACAGCCCGCAACGACGACGAGGGACGGGCCCTGCTGACCAAGCTGGGCATGCCGTTCCGCGAGCGTTAGGAGATTGAATGGCTAAGAAATCACTACAGGTCAAGGCCAGCCGCGAACCCAAGTATCAGTCCCGAGGCTATCATCGCTGCCGCCGTTGCGGCCGCCCCCGGGGCTATTACCGCAAATTCGGCATATGCCGCATTTGCCTGCGCGAACTGGCCCACCGGGGCGTTATTCCCGGTCTGACCAAGTCGAGCTGGTAGGAGGAGTTGAGATGACCGTAACCGATCCTATCGCCGACATGCTGACACGCATCCGCAACGCCAACAATGGCGCCAAGGACAGCGTCGAGATGCCGGCATCAAAAATGAAGATGGATATTGCCAAGCTTCTCAAGGAAGAAGGCTACATCACCGACTACGCCCTGCTGCGCGGCGAGAGCTTCGACAACATCGTCGTCGATCTCAAGTACGGCAAGGACCGCCAGAAAGTGATCTCGGGACTGCGGCGCATCAGCAAGCCGGGACGCCGGGTCTACGCCCGCAAGGACGCCATTCCCAGAGTGCTGGGCGGCCTGGGCACGGCGGTGCTTTCTACTTCCTCCGGTCTCATGACCGGCAGGCAGGCGGAGAAAAAGGGCGTCGGCGGCGAAGTAATCTGTTTCATCTGGTAGTCAAGCGAACTGATAAACGGCAACAGCCGGGAGAAAGATAAATTGTCAAGAATCGGAAGAGCGCCAATAGTGGTACCTGACGGAGTCGAGGTCACGATCGACGGCAGCGACGTCACCGTCAAGGGACCGAGGGGCAAGCTGGAGGGAAGCTACTCGCCCGAGATGGAGATCGTCCGCGAGGACGGCGCCATCCTGGTGAAGCGTCCCACCAACCAGAAGCACCACCGGTCGCTCCATGGGCTGACGCGGACCCTGATCGCCAACATGGTCGAGGGTGTGACCAAAGGTTTTACCCGCGAGCTGGAGATCAACGGCGTCGGCTACCGCGCGACCCTCAAGGGCAAGGATCTGGAAGTGCTGGTCGGCAAGTCCCATCCGGAGATGGTGAAGCCGGAGCCGGACACCTCGTTTGAGGTTCCCAAGCCGACACAGGTGATCGTGCACGGCATCGACAAGCAGGTCGTCGGTCACCTGGCAGCCAAGATCAGGGCGCTCAGGCCGCCGGAGCCCTACAAGGGCAAGGGCATCAAATACATCGAGGAACACATCCGCAGAAAGGTTGGCAAGAGGGCTTAATGGCCAAGACGACGACAGAACTTTTATCCAGGCAGAAAGTACGGGTCAGGCGCCACCGGCGCGTGCGGCGTAAGGTCGTGGGCATGCCCGACCGTCCCCGCCTCACTGTTTTCCGTTCCAACAAGGGAATCTACGCCCAGATCATCGACGATCTCGAGGGCAGGACTATCGTTTCAGCCTCGAGCCTGGACGTGAAGGAATCAGGCATCAACAAGAGCCAGGTCGCGGAGAAAGTCGGCGAGCTGCTGGCCTCGAGGGCCAAAGAGAAAAACATTGAAAAGGTCGTTTTTGACCGCGGCGGCTACCTGTACCACGGTCGCGTCAAGGCGCTGGCCGATGGAACTCGCAAGGGAGGAATACAGTTCTGACATGGCAGACGCATACGAGAAAATCGAATTAGGCAAGCGGGCGCCGGAGATGCAGGAAAAGGTCGTGGCGATCAACCGCGTCGCCAAGGTGGTCAAGGGCGGACGCCGTTTCTCCTTCACGGCGCTGGTAGTCGTGGGTGACACCGTCAACCAGGTGGGAGTCGGTTACGGCAAGGCCAAGGAAGTGCCCCTGGCAATACAGAAGGCCGTCGAGGATGCCAAGAAGAACCTGTTCCGCGTCCCCAAATACAAGAACACCATTACTCACAAGGTCGTCGGCCGTTACGGCGCCGGCCGCGTGCTGATGAAACCTGCTTCTCCCGGTACCGGCATCATCGCCGGCGGCGGCGTGCGCGCCGTCTTCGAGCTCGCGGGAGTGCGCGACGTACTGGCCAAGTGCCTGGGAACCACCAACCCGATCAATATGGTCAGGGCCAGCATCGAAGGCCTGAAAGCGCTCAAGGACCCTCGCGAAGTCGCGATGCTGCGGGGTAAGACAGTCGCAGAGATCTTGGGAACCGACCGCGCCGACAGGGCGGCGGCAGACGCCGCGGCCGCAAAGCCGGCTGCTGCAGCGAAGGCCGCGCCGGCCAAACCGGTCGCCAAGCCGAAGCCGGCAGGGGCAAAAGCCGGGCCGGCGGCAGCGAAGGCCAAGCCGGCAGCCGCAAAGCCGGCAGCAGCCGAACCGAAACCGGAAGCCAAGGCCGGGCCCGCGGAGAAGAAAGCCGCAGACACGCCCGCGGAGAAGAAAGATTAAAGCATGAGCCAGATCAAGGTCACACAGACAAAAAGCATAATCGGCCGGCGGGCGGATCATCGCCGGACCGTGCGAGCCCTGGGCTTGAAGCGGATCAATCACAGTGTCGTCCACAATGACACTCCCCAGATCAGGGGGATGATCCACCAGGTGCGCTACATGGTCGAGGTCGAAGAAGTCAAAGGGAGCAGCAAGTGAGCCAGGAAGACAAGGGCACAGAAGAGGCCAGGTACCTGGGCCTTCATAACCTCAGTCCGGAGCCGGGGTCCAAGCATCCGCGCAAGCGGGTCGGACGCGGGCACGGCAGCGGCCATGGCAAGACATCCGGACGCGGCCACAAGGGTTTCAACAGCCGTGCCGGCGGAGGCGTTCGCGCCGGATATGAAGGCGGTCAGATGCCGCTTTACATGCGGCTGGGCAAGCTGCGCGGCCCCAACAAGAAGATGAGCATGCCCTTCGGTCCTTTCCGCACCCATACGACTGGAGTCAACATATCGCGCCTGGCTGAAAAATTTGAGGCGGGCGCCGAAGTCACGCCGGACGACCTGGTGGAAAAGGGAATAATCAAGAACACACGGACGCCGGTCAAGATACTCGGCGACGGTGAGATCGGCAAGGCCCTGACGGTGAAGGCCAATGGTTTCAGCAAGTCGGCCCGAGAGAAGATCGAGGCCGCCGGCGGCAAGGCGGAGGTCATCTAGTTGCTCGCATCTCTGGCCAACGCCTGGAAGATTCCCGAACTTCGGGCCAAGCTCATCTTCACGGCCGCAATGATCGTCATCTACCGCATCGGCGCCGCTATCCCGGCTCCGGGCATCGACGTCGCCGCCCTCGAGAACCTGATCAACCAGGGGTCCGCGGGCGTGCTGGGGTTCCTCAACCTTTTCTCGGGCGGGGCGCTCTCAAAATTTGCCATCTTTGCACTTGGCATCATGCCCTACATCACGGCATCGATCATTCTGCAGCTGCTGACCATGGCATTCCCGGCGCTGAAAGAACTTGCTCGCGAGGGAGAGGCCGGGCAGCAGAAGATCACCCAGTACACCCGATATCTCACCGTGGTTCTGGCGCTGGCCCAGTCGGTCGGCTACACGGTGCTTTTCAGGCAGCAGGGGGCTATTCCCGACCTGGGGCCGCTCAAGCTTTATGAGATCGTCATCACCCTGACCGCGGGCACGACGCTGCTGATGTTCATAGGCGAGCTCATCAGCCAGCGCGGCATCGGCAACGGTATCTCGCTGCTGATCTTCGCCAGCATCGTCTCCAGCCTGGTTCCGGGCGTTACGAAACTTTTTAATGGTTCCATTGGCATCGTTACCATCGTCATCTTCCTGGCCATCGGCGCTCTGGTGATCGCGGCCATCGTGCTGGTTCAGGAAGGGCAGCGGCGCATTCCCATACAGTACGCCAAACGGCAGATAGGGCGGCGCATGACCACCGGCGGCAGCACGTATCTGCCGCTGTCGATCAACATGGCGGGAGTCATCCCGGTCATCTTCGCCTCTTCGGTGTTGATGATCCTGCCGACAGTCGCGCAGCTTTTTCCCAATGAATCGATCCAGAGCCTGGCCAACGGATGGCTGCGTCCGTCCGGTCCTATCTTCCTGACGCTGGAAACGATATTCATCATCGGTTTCACATATTTTTATACGGCGGTGCAGTTCGATCCGATCGAGAGGGCCAACGATCTCAAGAAGTACGGCGGTTTCATCCCCGGTATCAGGCCGGGCAAGCCTACCGCCATCTATCTCGACCGGGTGCTGACCAGGCTGACCCTGCCGGGCGCTCTGTTCCTGGCGGCGATCGCGGTGCTGCCGCAGATCCTGATCTCGGCGTTGAACGTGCCGTTTTATTTCGGCGGTACATCGATCCTGATCGTCGTTGGCGTCGCCCTGCAGACCATGAAACAGATGGAATCGCAACTGCTGATGCGACATTATGAAGGTTTTCTCAAGTAGTGACGGCTGCCGGCGCCGGTAGTTCCCGGCGGTCCTATATAAAGCAGACGCCCAGAATATTGAATGACCGGGACTGGTAATGATCAGCCGTAAGTCTCCAGCCCAAATAGAAAAGATGGCCAGGGCCGGAGAGATCGTCGCCGGTTGCCTGGAGATGATGAAGGAAATGTGCCGGCCGGATGTCACCACGGCGGAGCTCGACCGGGCGGCGGAGAGTTTTATCAGGGAGCACGGCGGTATCCCGACTTTCAAGGGATACCGGGGCTATCCGGCCTCGATCTGCGCCTCTCCCAATGAGATGGTGGTGCACGGCATTCCCGGGTCATACCGGATTGCCGGCGGCGATATCGTCAGTCTCGATGTCGGCGTGACCCTCAAGGGTTGGGTCGGCGACTCGGCGCTCACCGTCGAAGTGGGCGACGCGGGCAAGCTGGCGGAGCGCCTGATGGAAGTCACGGAGGCTTCTCTCTGGCGGGCGATCGCCAAGTGCCGGCCGGGTAACCACCTGGGAGATGTTTCCCACGCGGTGCAGGAGTACGTCGAGGCCAATGGCTTTTCGGTGGTACGGACTCTGGTGGGGCATGGCATCGGCCGCAAGATGCACGAGGAGCCGCAGATTCCCAATTACGGGACAGCGGGCGCCGGGCCGGAGCTAAGGGAAGGGATGGTATTCGCCATCGAGCCGATGGTGAATGCCGGAAGCCACAAGGTTGTCGTCGGTGACGACCATTGGGCCATCTCGACCGCTGACGACTGTTTGTCGGCGCACTTCGAGCATACGGTGGCGGTCACCGCCGCCGGGCCGCGGGTGCTGACAGCAAGGGCGGGCGAGGAAAATAAAAGTTTGGAGGCGGCGTCATTAGTATGGTAAAATGCGCGGTTGGCCGCGAACGGAGACCATGAGTCAAAAAGAAGAAGCCATAGAACTTGAGGGAGAGGTCGTCGAAGCCCTGCCTAATACGATGTTCAGGGTAAGGCTCGATAATGACCATGAAGTTCTGGCGCACATATCCGGAAAGATGAGGATGCATTACATCCGCATACTCCCGGGAGACAGGGTCAAGGTCGAGCTTTCGCCTTACGATCTGACCAGAGGCAGGATTACCTACAGGTTCAAATAGTTATGAAAGTACGATCATCGGTAAAACCTATGTGTGAGAAGTGCAAGCTGATCCGGCGGCACGGTAAGCTGCTGGTCATCTGCCCTAACCCGAGGCACAAACAGCGCCAGGGTTAAATGCGGCTCAGGGCCGGGGCGCAAGCTGCGTCCGGTGGTGCCGTCACGGATAAATGCTGGAGGTTTTTGGTTTGGCACGAATCGCTGGAGTAAATATTCCCCGCGAGAAGCGGGCGGAGATCGGACTCACCTATATTTATGGTGTGGGTCGCTCGACCGCGGGCAAGATCCTGGACGATCTGGGGATCGACCGCGACACGTATGTCCGTGACCTCACCGACGACGAGGTTTCGCAACTGAGGGAATATCTCGACCGCAACCTAACGGTGGAAGGCGATCTGCGCCGCGAGCGCTCGCAGAACATCAAGCGGCTCATGGAGATCGGCTGCTACCGTGGGCTGAGGCATCGCCGCGGCCTGCCGGTAAGGGGTCAGCGCACCAAGACCAACGCCCGCGGGCGCAAGGGACCGCGCCGCACCGTCGGCGTCAAACGCAAGAAGTAATCGAGGGCAGAGATGGCAGCTCCAAAATCAAAAGCGCGTACGCGCCGTAAGGTCAAGAAGAACATTCCCGTGGGCCAGGCCCACATCAAGACCTCATTTAATAACACCATCGTTTCCCTGTCTGACAAGGACGGGAACGTGATCGCCTGGGAGAGCGCCGGTTCAGCCGGCTTCAAGGGCTCGCGCAAGTCGACTCCTTTTGCCGCCCAGGTGACCGCCGACGCCTGCGCCAAGAAGGGCATGGAGCACGGGCTCAAAAAGGTGGATGTTTATGTAAAAGGGCCGGGCTCCGGCCGTGAAACCGCCATTCGCTCGCTTCAGGCCGCCGGCCTCGAGGTCATGAGCGTCAAGGACGTGACGCCGGCGCCGCACAACGGCTGCCGTCAGCGCAAGAGAAGAAGAGTATAGGAGAGAATTCATTTGGCCAAGGATACTTCACCAGCTTGCAAGCAGTGCCGCCGCGAGGGTTTGAAACTTTACCTCAAGGGGGAACGTTGCCTCACCGACCGGTGCGCCATCGACCGGCGCTCTTACGCGCCCGGCGAACATGGACGCCGCCGGACCAAGCAAACCGAATATCTGACCCAGCTGCGCGAGAAGCAGAAGGCGCGCCGCTACTACGGACTATTGGAAAAACAGTTCCGCAATTATTACGAGCGGGCCAACCGCCAGACCGGCATCACCGGCGAGAACCTTTTGCGGCTGCTTGAGATACGGCTCGACAACGTCGTTTACCGGCTCGGCTTCGCCGTTTCCCGCCGCCAGTCGCGGCAACTGGTTATGCACGGGCATTTTATGGTCAACGGGCGCCGCGTGGACATTCCGTCATACCGGGTCAAGCCCGACGACATCGTCGCGGTCATGGCCAACTCGACGGCGCGCGACCTGATCAAGGAAGCCACCGACCTGACGGCGTCGGTCTCGCCCTGGCTGCAGGCCGACCATGACAACCTTTCCGGGAAGATCCTGAAGTATCCGGAACGCGAAGAGATCGATGTTCCGGTGCAGGAACAGTTGATAGTGGAGCTGTATTCGAAGTGAGGCTGTTTTCGAGGCAGGGATCGTGAACCCGGCGCTCACGATCCAACAAGCTGTGCCTACCGGTGCAGGTTCACCATTTTTAGAGACGGAGGACGAATTGCTCACATTTCAGGTCCCCAAGATCACACACGAGCAGGTAAAGGACAACAAAGGCGTTTTCGTCGTAGAGCCTCTGGACAGGGGTTTCGGCCATACCTTTGGCAACTCGCTCCGGCGGGTGCTGCTGTCCTCGCTGGAAGGCGCGGCTGTGAGCTTGGTAAAGATAGAAGGAGTCTCTCACGAGTTCTCCACCATGCAGGGCGTCAAGGAAGACGTAACCGACATCGTCCTTAACCTCAAGCGCCTCACCTGCCTTCTGCACGGTGAGATGGGCGAGGTCGAGGTGAGGCTGGTCAAGAGCGGTCCCGGGGAAGCCACCGGCGCCGACATTGAATGCCCCGCCGAGCTGGAGATCATCAACCCGGATCTGCACATCGCCAGCCTGGGCAAGAAGGCCAAGCTCGAGATGACCCTGACCATCCGGCGCGGCCGCGGTTATGCCTCGGCCGAGAGCAACAAGGAAGCCGGCGCCGCCATCGGCGTCATTCCCATCGATTCCAATTATTCGCCGGTGACGCGCGTCTCCTACGAGGTCGACCGCGCCCGTGTCGGGCAGCGCACCGACTTTGACAAGCTGACCATGGAGATCACCACCGACGGCAGTGTTTCCGCGGGCGACGCCCTGCGGGGAGCGGCGGGGATACTGATCTCGTCACTGCAGATATTCACCGGCGATCACGAAGCCGGAGGCACACCCGAGGCGATCGCTGAATCAGCCCTGGAGATGCCGGCGGGCGAGAGCCGTGTCGGCGAGGATGACATCCTCATCGAGGAGCTGGAGATCGGCGTGCGCTCGTACAACTGCCTTAAGCGCGAAGGCATCCAGACGGTCGGCGACCTGGTCAAGCGCAGCGAGGCTGAGTTGATGAATATCCCGAACTTTGGTAAAAAGAGCATCGAGGAAGTCAAGGAAAATCTGGCCAAGCTGGGCCTGGCGCTAAGAGGATCGGAAAGCTAGAGCCCCCAAAGGCCTGAGCGGAGAATAAAATGAGACACGCAAAAACAGGAAGAAAGCTCGGAGCCAATAGCGCCCATCGCAAGGCGCTGCTGGGCAATCTGGTCTGCTCGCTGATAGAGCACGGCCGCATCAAGACCACCGTCAGCAAGGCCAAGGAAGTAAAACCGCTGGCGGAGAAGATGATCACGCTGGGCAAGCGCGGCGACCTCGATGCGCGGCGTCAGGCGATAGCCCGCCTGCGCAGCAAGGACACCGTGCACGCCCTGTTCGCCGAGGTGGCGCCGAAGTTCGCCGAACGGCCGGGCGGCTACACCCGCATCGTCCGCATCGGTCCCCGCCAGGGCGACGCTGCCGAGATGGTCTTCCTGGAGCTGGTGGACTGACTAAAGTCCCTGGTTTCAGCCTGCGAAAGCATTTAAAAGGCGCCTGCGGGCGCCTTTTTTAGTTCCCTGGAACTCAACAACGGCGCCGGCCCTGATACAATCAGCTCGAATGAGCACGCCAATAATTTCCCTCAAGGATGTCTCTTACCGCTATCCCCATTCCCGCGGGGAAGGCGGCGCTGCGCTCCAGGGCATCAGCCTCGATATCAACCAGGGCGAGTTCGTCGGGCTGGTTGGGGCCAATGGTTCCGGCAAGTCGACGCTGGCGCGATTGCTCAACGGCCTGATCGAGCCAGATGGCGGGGAAGTCATCATCGACGGCATGTCGACGCGCTCGCGGCACGACCTGGACCGCATCCGCGAGACCGTGGGCATGGTCTTCCAGAATCCTGAGAATCAGATCGTAGCCACCAGTGTCGAGGACGACATCGCCTTCGGTCCCGAGAATCTGGGGTTGCCGGCGGAAGAGATCGAGCGCCGGGTCGACGAGGCCTGCCGGCGTTTCGGGCTCGAGCACCTCCGCCGCAGCGAGCCGCACTGGCTCTCCGGCGGCCAGAAGCAGCGTACGGTGCTGGCCGGCGTCATGGCCCTGGGGCCGCGGGTGCTGGTGCTCGACGAGCCGACCTCGATGCTCGATCCGCGCTCGCAGCGTCAGTTCCTGGACTTCGTGCATGGACTCTGGCGCAGCGGCGTCACCGTCATCTATATCACCCAGCTGATGGAAGAGGTCGCCGCCGCTCCCCGGGTGATCGCCATCGCCGCCGGCGGCGCCGCCTTCGACGGCGATCCCCGCGAGCTATTCTCGAACGAAGATTTGCTGGTAAGAACGTCGCTGGAGCCGCCGCTGGCCACGCGCCTCGGCGCCGCCCTGGCCGCCCGGGGCCGTCCGCTGCGTTCGGTGCTGACCCTGGAAGAACTTGTCGGGGAAGTATGCAGGCCGGCATAAGCAGAGGCACGGGTTTCGGCGCCGCTGGAAGAACCGGCAAGGCCGTGAGAGGGCTGCGCCTGGAACTGGAAGGCGTCAGCCTCGTCTATCAGGAGGGAACCCCGTTTGCCTCCCGGGCGCTAAACGGCATCTCCCTTGTTACCGAGCCGGGCCAGCGGCTGGGTATCGCCGGTCCCGTAGGTTCCGGCAAATCGACACTGCTTGGAGTCATTGCCGGCATGGAGGCGGCGGCGTCAGGACGCGTGCTTCATGACGGCCGCCTGGTCGATGACAGGAACCCGCCCGCGCCCGGCAGCATCGGACTTGCCTTCCAGTCGCCGGAAAACTGCCTGTTCGAGAAGACGGTCTATGACGACGTGGCCTTTTCGCCCAGGCGGCAGGGGCTTGCCGCCGACGAGGTCAGACGCCGGGTGGAGGAGGCGCTGGCGGCGACCGGCCTCGACGCCCGGAGCTTCGGTCCCAGGAACCCCTTTTCCCTGAGCGCCGGCGAACAACGGCGCGTAGCGCTGGCCGGCGTTCTGGCAGTCGAGCCGCGCGCCCTGCTGCTGGACGAGCCGACAGCCTATCTCGATCCTGCCGCGCGGCGAGAGCTCGTGGCCCGGCTGGTCGACCTCAACCGGCGGACAGGGGTCACCATGGTCATGGTCGGCCATGACTTGCAGGAGCTGGCCGCTTTCGCCGAGCGGCTGATCGTCATCGATGACGGCCTTAAAGCCGCGGAAGGCCCGGCGGAGACCGTCCTCACCGATATCGGCCTTCTGGACGCCCACAGTCTCGATCCGCCGGGGACGGTCGAGCTGTGCAGGTTACTTTCCGAGGCAACGGGAAAGGAAATTCCGGCCGTGACCGGCGAGCAGGAAGCGGTAGAGCTGCTGATGCGGCTGACGGCGGATGATGCCGGGACGAAGGCGCCATGAAGTCGAAAGGATCGGCGCCATGAAGCCAAAAGGATCGCAGGCGCCATGAAGTTGAACAACATGATCGCCACGCAGTACTACCCGGGAAGCTCGTTCTTCCATCGGGCTGACCCCCGGACAAAGATCCTGGCCGTAAGCGCTTATGTGATCGTGCTGTTTCTGGTAGACGGATTCGGCAGCCTGGCGCTGCTGGCCGCGGGCCTGGCTGCGGGCATCGCCCTGGCAGGAGTCCCGCCCGCATGGCTCTGGCGCGGGGTCAGGCCGGTGCTGCTGCTGATCGCCTTTACCTTCCTCTTCCAGGTATTCCTTACCGGCGGCCAGGAGCTGGGGCGGCTGGGGCCGCTGCCTTTCTACCGCGAGGGCGTGGTCCACGGGGCGTTTCTTGTCATCAGGCTGTTATTGCTGATTCTTTCAGGTTCGATCCTGACTTTCACGACGCCGCCGGTGTTGCTGACCGACGCCATGGGAAGGTTGATGTCGCCCTTCGCCAGAATCAGGATCCCGGTCTATGAACTGGCCCTGACCATGACGATCGCTCTCAGGTTCATCCCCACTCTGGTCATGGAGACCGACCGCATCGTCAAGGCGCAGAAGGCGCGCGGCGCACTGGCCGCTTCGGGAGGGCCGCTGGCGCGCGCAAGGGGCATCCTGCCGGTGCTGATACCCCTGTTCGTGACCAGCTTCCGCCATGCCGACGAACTGGCGGTCGCCATGGAGTCGCGCTGCTGGCGCGGCGGACGGGGACGCACGGTCCGGCGAAAGCTGGCCTTCGGCCGCGGCGATGCCCTCTTCGGCCTGGCGCTGGCGGCCCTGCTGGCGGTATCGTTATGGATCGGCAGGTTTTGACCGCCGCCTGGAAGCTACACCAAGGATCAGGATAATTGACAAATATCAGACTCGACATCGAATACGACGGCACCGGCTTTGCGGGATGGGCCAGGCAGCCCGGGCTGCCCAGCATCGAGGGCGCCCTTGAAGACGCCCTCGGGCGCATCCTGCAGCAGGACATCTCCCTGTCGGTTGCCGGGCGCACCGATGCCGGCGTGCACGCTCGCGGACAGGTGGCCAGCTTCCACATCGAGCCCCGCTTTGAGAAGAGCTCCGGGAACGGCCCCGGGCAGCGCGCCGATCCCGCTCCCGACATGGGCAAGCTGAGGCGCTCCGCCAACCAGTTGCTGCCCGCGGGAGTGGTCATCACTCGCGCGGCGCCGGCTTCGCCGGACTTCGATGCCCGCTACGGCGCCGTCTCCAGAACATATGCATACCAGGTTCTTAACCGCGCATATCCTTCACCGTTTCGAGGAAGGTACGTCAACTACTTTCCGGGGAAGCTCGATCAGGGGCTTCTAAACGAGGCCGCCTCCCTGATTCGCGGCCGGCACGATTTCACGGCATTCACGCCGACGGTCACCGAGCACACTGACTTCGAGCGCGATGTCAAAATATCGGAATGGAACCGCGAGGGCGATCTGCTCGTTTACAGGATCAGCGCCTCCGGTTTCCTGCGCAGCATGGTCAGGGTGCTGGTCGGCACGATGCTCGAGATCGGCCGCGCCTACCGGCCTCTCTCTGGCCTGCCCGCACTGCTGGCGGGAGCCGGCAGGCCGGCCGCGGGAGAAACCGCTCCCGCGCAGGGCCTTTTCCTGGAGTCCGTCGAATATGCGGTGGAATGATCTGCCTGCGGGATGCCCTCGAAAAACAACGTGCTCAACATCCGCGAAGAGATGTTATCAAGAAGCAGATGATGGGTAACGGTCAGGCATGAATAACGTTCAGGGTGACATAAATCCCGGCACTTGAACGGGAGAAATATTTGGAATATAGTTTTGTTGCTTTATCGCAGGAGAGTGACGGGTCTTTGATTAAGTAGAAGCATTATGGGTAAGCCACATCAGCATGACGAGGTATGGCATGGAGAGACTGACGCATTTCGGTTCTTTCCTCATCCTGGCCGTGTGGCTGCTGCTGAGCTGGGCTCTGCTGGGCCTGGTGCTATACTGGGCGTTCTCTTAAAGCGCGAATTGACAGCACGCCATGTGGTGGTTTGCGGGGGGAGGTCTTCTGGCCGCGCGTTTGACGCGAGGCTGATTTCTGTTCTCTCGATCCTTCCGCTTTTCCTTCTGATTTCTTTTTTGTCTGGCTGCGGCGGCAACGATAATTCCGCTCCTGCCGGCGCCAGTTCCTCCGAAGCTCCCAACCCCGCCGCGCTGATGGCTGAATCCACCAGGTCATCCACTACCGGTGATGTTCCAACCAGTCATACGGCGCGACTTGTTTTTATCCATCATTCCGTCGGCGAGGACTGGCTGGATGACACCAAGGGAGGCCTGGGCAAGGCGCTGAAGGATGGCAACTATTTCGTCAGCGATACCAACTACGGCTGGGGGCCGCCGGATGTTGACACGGGCTCCGAGACAATCGGCGACCATACCGATATCGGCTATCTGTACAACTGGTTTGCGGGCCCGAACCGGCAGCCGTACCTGCAGGCGTTATATACCGAGAACGGTGAGAATACGGGATCGCCTTATTCGCGGCCGGCCCGCGCTCCCGATGGCGAAAACGAGATCGTGGTGATCAAGTCCTGTTTCACCAACTCCGCGCTGGGCGGCAGCCCCAACGACCCGGCGACCGGCGCCGCCAACCCTCTGAGGGGACAGGGCAGCGGCTCTGAATTCCAGACCGTAGGCAACGCCAAGGGAATCTACAACGATCTGCTGGGATATTTCGCCACCCGCCAGGACAAGCTGTTCGTGGTGGTGACATCGCCGCCGCTTATCGAAGCCGAAACGACCCCGGAAGCGGCCGCCAATGCACGCGCGCTCAGCCGCTGGCTTGCCGACGACTGGCTCGACGATTATCCCCACAAGAACGTCGTCGTCTTCGATCTCTTTGACGTCCTGACCGCCAGCGGCGGCAACTTCTCCGCTTACGGAGTGGAAGACAGCCATCCTGCCGGGCCGGGATTGCAGAAGGCGACCGACGAATTCGTGGCACTTCTCAATACCAGTTATCACGGCTGGAAATCCTGACCTAGCAGTCGACGCACGGCCTGGCTATGGCAGCGTGCTCCTTCCAGCTGGAGAAGATGAAAGTCTGCTGTGCGGTCTGGCCGGTTGCGGGATCGAGCGTCCTGACCACCATCTGATAGGGCAGGCGGTCATCGTTCCCGATCCAGAAATCGACGGTGACGGTATCGGATTTCATAGACTCAAGCCGTTGGGCTTCCGCCTGATCCGTGGTGCGATTGAGGGCTTCTGAGGCCAGCATCGCCATGTCGACGTCGACTTGCACATGCCAGGTATTCTGGCCGGCCAGCGATTCCTGGCCGAAATTTCGGGAGCTGCGGGAGAAGTCCAGATAGTTGGCTATGAACTGTGGATCCGGCGCCGGCAGCTGTGGTGTGCCGTGGTGCCAGGCGTCGTCCGGCCCCGAGCGCACATAAGCCTGGCCGCCGGTGTCGATGACCTCCTCGGCCACCTGCCCGGCCGCCAGAAAGCTCTTGGTGGTCATCTTGACGCGGTCGGGAAAGTTCATATCGCCCTCGGCGCGCCAGCTGAGCGGCGTTGCTGCACCGGTCGTCTGTGAGTCGAGTGTGAAGTGGACGCCTTCAGTCGAAGGGTACATGGCCCTGATGGCGTCGCTTGAATCTTTAAGCAACTCGCTGGTCGATTCCGGCGAAGTCGAATAGACCTTTGCCGGCGGCACCGCGTCGGGTTGCCAGATAGGATAGGTACGGGTCTCGCGCTCGTTGCAGCCCGCCGTCAGAATCGCCGCCGCGGCAAGCAAGGCAGCCAGCATCGTGAATGGAATGAATCGGCGAAGCAACGCGCCTCCAGGTTTGTGGGGATGGACCGGTCGCGGTCCCACCGATATTATCAACATATTCCGGTCTCGGCGCCAGCCCCCGGCCGGCTCCCTGCTGTTCTACGCTGTTCTATTTGCGGGCCGATATCCTGGCGCTGGCGATATGCTTAAACAGCTTTGTGTCTTCACCCATGACCAGGCCGCTTCCATCATGCGCCGGTACTCGGCCGCTTTGACGGCGCCGCCGAAGCGGCCGGTGTAGGCGGCGATGCTTTTACGGACCGGCTCCGGCAGTTCTTTCAGCAGCACGATGTCGGAGATCGCCGCCCGCCCGCCTGGCTTCAGCACCCGCCTGATCTCCCGGAACACAGCCTCCTTGTCAGCCGACAGGTTGATGACGCAGTTGCTGATGACGACATCCACCGGCTCGTCCTCGACCGGCAATGCTTCGATCCCACCGCGGCGGAACGACTTGTAGTCGCAGCAGTTGCCTGACTGCGCTGGGGCGGTCTTCTTGCTCTTTCTTGCAGGACTCATTTACTCACCTCGCAGCCGGTATAATCGATGTATTTACATCTGTCAATATAGAAGCCGTCCGCACGGTGATTTGTTGCGGGCCGACGCACCGGTTCTGCCGTGAGATGCTTCCCCGGGAAGATAATAGGCCTCCCGTGTATGATAAGATATTCCAATGGTAGCTATAAATTGCTTAAAGGTAAGGGAATGGATCTAACCAAGCTAAGAACATTTTGCTCGATTGCCCGCAAAGGGAACTTTTCGGCCGTGGCCGAGGACCTGTTCATGTCCCAGTCCGCGGTCAGCCAGCAGATCCAGGCGCTCGAGCGCCGCTACGGCGTCGTTCTCTTCGACCGCGGCAGCAAGGGGGCTACGCTGACCGAGCCCGGGCATATCCTCTACGAGAAGGCCTTGCGGATCCTCGATATCGAGGATGAGATCAACCAGGAATTCGACGACCTGCGCGGCCTCAAGGGCGGCGAGCTGCACGTGGGCGCCAGCACTACCGTGGGCAATTATCTCATGCCGTTCTACCTCGGCGAGTTCAAGCAGCGCTATCCGGAAGTGAAGGTATCGCTGATCGTGGAGAACACGAGGATCATCGAGGACCAGCTACTGGCGGGAATGTTCCCGCTGGGGGTCGTTGAGCACGATGTGCAGAATCCCTCGCTGGTGCGGGAGTCGATCGAGAAGGACGAACTGGTCCTGATCGTCAGTCCCCGCCACCGCTGGGCCGAGCGCGACGCGGTCACGAAAGACGAGCTGATGCAGGAGCCTTTCATCACCCGGGAGGCGGGATCCGGGACCCGCGACGTCATCGAGGAGACGCTCGCCCGCCAGGGGATCTCCAAACTGAACGTGACCATGGAGCTGGGCAATTCTTCGGCCATCAAGACCGCCGTTGCGGCCGGCCTGGGCGTTTCCATGCTCTCCCGGCGAGCAGTGCACGCGCAGCTCGAAGGCCGGATCCTCAAGCAGGTTGCCGTCAAGGATGTCGTGCTGAAGCGCGATTTCTACCTGATCACGGTCGGCGACAGATACTCATCTCCCGCGTCAGTCAAATTCCGCGAGCTGCTGGTCACCGGTGGCGGCTCCACGGGCCTCGTGCCCGACCTTACGTAACAACCACGCCTCGGGCCACGTGCCCAGTCTCATCTGAACCGCTCCGTAGGCATCATGCCGGGCCTCAACCGATCCGCATCCAACCCGTTTCATCACGATGAATGATGCATTCTGCAATTCACTATTGATTTATCTGATGTAGCTTATCTTGAATCCGGATTCATTTGTAGCGCCGCTTCTTTATCTTTTCCCGTCAATCTGATATAAATTGCGCCGGTCTGATAAGTGCGACTGCGTCCACCCCTGAGTCCAGCATGAACAGGGGGGCGTTCAAAAAAACCGGGGGTATCCCGCGAATAGAGAGGAGAGATATTGGAAAGTTTTGTATCTAACAATGCGGTGGCGATTGCCATTGCCTGCGGCGCCGCGGCGGTTGTTTACGGTGTCATCCTCATTATGTGGGTTCTCAAGTTGCCTGCTGGCAATGAGAAGATGCAGGAGATCGCCGGCGCGATCCAGGAAGGCGCCAAAGCCTACCTGAACCGGCAGACCCGTGCGGTGGCAATCGTCGGGGTAGTGCTGTTTGTAATTTTGACAATTGCCCTTGGTTGGCATACCGGCGTCGCGTTTCTCGTAGGCGCTATTCTTTCGGCCTCAACCGGCTGGATCGGCATGATGGTTTCCGTGCGCGCCAACGTGCGCACCGCCGAGGCGGCCCGCGGCGGACTCAAGCCGGCCATGAACGTGGCCTACCGCGGCGGTTCCGTGACCGGACTGCTGGTCGTCGGGCTCGCCCTCCTGGGCGTCTCCGGTTACTATGGCATCATGACCAGGTGGGGAGGCCTGAACTCCAAGGAAGCTGTTGACGCGCTGATCGGTCTCGGCTTTGGAGGCAGCCTCGTTTCCGTTTTCGCCCGTCTCGGCGGCGGCATCTATACCAAGGCCGCCGACGTCGGCGCCGACCTGGTTGGTAAGGTCGAGGCCGGCATCCCCGAGGACGACCCGCGCAACCCGGCGGTCATCGCCGATAACGTCGGCGATAACGTCGGCGACTGCGCCGGCATGGCGGCCGACCTCTTCGAGACCTACGCCGTGACGGCCGTTGCTGTCATGCTGCTGGGCTCGCTGCTCTTCCCGAACAACGACAAGGCGCTCATGTTCCCGCTGGTCATCGGTGGCGTCTCCATTCTCGCCTCGATCATCGGCAGCTTCGCCGTGCGCATCGGCGCCGGCGGCGGCATCATGGCGGCTCTCTATAAGGGCCTCATCGCCAGTGGCGTTCTGGCTGCCGCAGCTTTCATCCCCGTGACCTACTGGCTCATGAGGACTCTGCCGAAACTGGCCGACGGCAAGGTCGTCGGCTGGGGCAACATCTACGTCTGTACCCTGATCGGCCTGGTCGTTACCGGCGCCATCGTCATCATCACCGAGTATTTCACGGCGACGAAGTACGGCCCGGTCAAGCATATCGCGGCCGCCTCGCAGACCGGCTCGGCGACCAACATCATCGCCGGCCTCGCGGTCAGCATGAAATCGACCGCCCTGCCCGTACTCGTCATCGCCGGCGGCATCCTGCTGGCCAACTATGAGGCGGGCCTCTACGGCATCGCTGTCGCCGTCATGGCGCAGCTGTCCATGACCGGCATCGTCGTCGCCATCGACTCCTACGGGCCGATCACCGACAACGCCGGCGGCATCGCCGAGATGGCCGAGCTTCCCGAGGAAGTCCGCGGCATCACCGATCCGCTCGACGCGGTGGGCAACACCACCAAGGCCGTCACCAAGGGTTACGCCATCGGCTCCGCCGGTCTGGCCGCCCTGGTGCTGTTCGCGTCCTATACCGACGAACTCGGCAAGCATGTCAACCCGGAGGCTCTCAAGTCGGCTTTCGCCCTCCAGAGCGCGCCGGTCATCGTCGGCCTCTTCATCGGCGGCCTGCTGCCGTTCATCTTCGCCGCGCTCTGCATGGAAGCGGTTGGTAGCGCCGGCGGCATGGTTGTGGAAGAAGTCCGCCGTCAGTTCCGCGAGATCCCTGGCATCATGGAAGGGACGGGGCGTCCGGAATACGGCAAGTGCGTCGACATCGTCACCAAGGCAGCCCTTCGCAAGATGATGCTGCCGGCCATCATTCCCATAGCGACCCCGCTGATCATCGGCCTGGTTCCGCGCGCCCTCGGCGCCGAGAGCCTCGGCTATGAGATGCTGGGCGGCGTGCTGGTGGGAAGCATCGTCACCGGCCTGTTCCTTGCCATCTCCATGACCAGCGGTGGCGGCGCCTGGGATAACGCCAAGAAACTCATCGAGGATGGAAAATACGGCGGCAAGGGCTCTGACGCCCACGCAGCCGCGGTTACCGGCGACACCGTAGGCGACCCCTACAAGGATACTGCCGGCCCGGCCATCAACCCGATGATCAAGGTCGTCAACATCGTGGCACTGCTGATCGTGCCATACCTGACCAACAAATAAGCTAATCCGCGTCCCGCAAGGGATGTGACTGGAGCCACCAGGGGCGGGCCGCGCAAGCGGCCCGCCCCTTTTATATGAGCCAAATCACATCCGCTGTTGAGGCCCGTCATGGTTGGCTGGCCCCGGCGGGGGTAGACTTGAGTATGCATAGCAAGCAGACAAACGGCAGACAATCAGTGCCAAGGAAGTGCCAAGGAGGAGAAATGAGCGAGACGAGCGAGACCAGCGAGATTACTGAGATCGATGGCGAGACCATCATCGGCGATGTGGTAGAACGGCTACCCGGCGGGGCGGAAGTGATCGAAAAATATTTTGGGAATGGTTGTTTCACCTGCCCCGGCATCCGCATGGAGTCGATAAATTTCGGTGCCACCATGCACGGCGTCAACGCCGAGGATGTCGTAGCCGACCTCCGGGCGCTGCTGGAGAAGCAATAAACCCTACGGCTTCACCGGCAAACCCTCAGGCTTCACCGGCAAACCCCTAAGGCTTCACCGGCGGCTTCGGCGCCGGCTTGATAGGCGTCGGCGCCGGCAGGGCGCCGGAGATCGTCATCCACATGTTGTAGGCGAAGATGACGCCTCCCAGTGCGTATAAGGCTCCGAACGGGGCGACGGCATAGCGCAAGACATCTGCGGTAGAGTAAGCCGCAACCAGCAGAGCAACGAACATTCCCACCAGGCCCGTGACGTTGATCCACAGCTGCACACTCGAAAGTCTTTCGTTATGCAGCGGCCGGCCGCTGAAGCGCGGCAGTATGTGATAACCGACTCCAAAGATCAGCATCATCACCGCTCCCAAAAGATTGATGTGCGCGTGGGCGCTGGTGATGTACCGGGGCGCATCGGCCTGAGGCAACACATGCAGCGCCATCAGCACACCCAGGATGACGCCGGTGGCCAGGGACAAAAGGCTGGTCTTGATGAAGCCGATCACTGTGGGACTCACGATGGCACCTCCTGGGAAGCAAGTTTGCGGCCGCCGGCTTCCCGTTTCCGGAAAGCCGCAACCCTATCGGGAGAAAGGTTCTAGTGGGCGCCGTGGATCAGCATCGGCAGGCAGTGTACGCAGACCCAGCTTCCTTCGTTGTTAGAGACGCAGGCAAGCAGAACCTTCTGGTCGCTGGTCGCGCCGCATTCCTGGCATTTGGGGGTTTCATTCTGGTCGGACATGGTTGCTCCTTCGGTAGAGAGGTAATATTCTCCGGCGCCTGTCACCGCTATCTTCCACAACAGATCGCCGCCGGTTCATTCCTACCCATTAGGATAACCGTCAGACAATGGAACAAACATGCGGTAGGTCAAACGCGGATGTGAGCTTCATCACGGGTCTGCTTCTTCACGGGCCCGTGACAGGACAAGCGGCTCGTCCGCTACCGCGCCCAGGCCTTCAGCCGTTGGGAGTCGATGATGGTGATCATGCGCCGGTCGACTTTCAGCAGGCCCTCGCGTTCCATCTTCTTCAGCTCCCTGGTGACGGTTTCGCGCGAGGTGCCGACGATATCGGCCATCTCCTGCCGCGATAGCGGCAGATCGATGAGGACCCCATCACTGTCACCGCCAGCCTCCCGGCCATACTCGCCGGCCAGTTTGACCAGCAGCCCCGCCAGGCGGTGAGGCACCTGTTTGAAAGACAGGTCGCGCACCAGTTCCATCGATTGCCGCAGGCGCTGTCCCAGCACACGGATGATCTTGACCGCTATCTCGGGATAGCGGCGCACCAGCTCCTGAAAATCCTGGCTGCGGATCAGATAGATCTCGGAATCGGTCATGGTCTCGGCCGTGGCCGGATAGGGCCCGCCGTCGAAGGCGGGGACATCACCAAAGATCTGCCCTTCGCCCAGGATCGACAGTACCTGCTCGCGATTGTCCGGCCCGACCTTGTATATCTTCACCCGCCCCGTCTTCACCAGATAGAACGCCGTTGCCGGATCGTTCTCATGAAAGACGACCGTGTTTCGCTTCAACTGCCGCCGGACCACGTACGGCACGACGTCGTCCAGCTCCTCGTCACTGAGCCCGGAAAAGATCGGCGTCTTTTTTAAATAGCTTTTGCGGGTTTCATTTTCCACGCGGTCATTCTACCCTTTTTCCGGTTAATCCACCGCCTTGCGGCCAGACCGCGCGCCGTCGCAGCGCCGAAATGCACCGCCTTCGCCTTCTGTTATAATTACCGGGTGTCCATTCCCACGGGGGCGAATCCAGGGACAGTGCAAAAGCCTTCAATCTCATCTTCATCTTCCTCCAACACTCAGTCCAGCGATGACGCCATGCTCAAACGCCTGAACGCGTTCATCCGCGACAAGGGACTGTTCGGCGATAACGACCGGGTGCTATGCCTGGTATCCGGCGGCGCCGACTCGACGGCGATGCTGAGAATGCTGCATGCTCTTGGCGGCGCCGGCGAACCGGGAGCGCCCCGCGGATTCTCACTGGGGATCTGTCACGTCAACTACGGCCTGCGCGGCGAGGAGAGCAACCTCGACGAAGCCTTCGTCCGTTCGCTCGGCGACCAGCTGGGCATCCCCGTACACGCCATCCGCGCGCCCCAGGAGAAACGCTCGAATTTTCAGGCATGGGCGCGGGACTTTCGCTACCTGGCGGCGCAGAACCTCTGCCGCTGGCAGGGTTACAGCCGCATCGCGGTCGCCCACAATAAAGATGACCGTATCGAGACCTTCCTCTACCGCCTGGTGACTTATTCAGGCAGGCGTTCGCTGGTGGTGATGCCGCCGCGCCGGGGAAGGGTGATCCGGCCGCTACTTTTTCTTACCGCCGAGGAAGTGCGCGGCCATTGCCGCGCTCGCGGATTCGACTGGCGGGAAGACGCCTCCAACCAGTCGCTGGATTACACCCGCAACCGCATCCGGCAGCAGGTGCTGCCCCGCCTCGCCGAGATCAGCGCCGATTACCGCGAGCGCATCGCCGATACCCTGGCGCTGCTCGAGGATGAGGACGAGGTGCTGGCGTCCCTCACCGAAAACGCCTGGCGCAACGCCTGCGAGACTTTTGACGGCCAGGATCGCCTGCTGGCGTCCGAGGTCTCGCTGATGCCGCGCGCGACCGCCAGGCTCGTGATCCGCCGCTGGCTTGAGGGAGCGGGCCGCCAGGTACGGATCTCGCGCCGCCTGCTGGACTCAATCGTGGAACTCTGCTCGGTCTCAAGCGGCAGCAGCAGCCTGTCGCTCGCCGACGGTCTGCAGGTGGAGCGTCAATACGATAAACTACTGCTGGTTGCGAAGCCGGCAGGGGAAAATGCGGCGCCGCAGCCGGCAACGCTTACTGTTCCCGGGCAAGCCGTCTTCGGTGATTTCCTGGTGGAAGCCATCGAGTCGCCGTCCTGGAGCCTCGGTTCCGACGATCCCCTGCGGGTTGTCGTAGACGGCGGCAGGCTCGATCCGCCTCTGCACGTCAGATCCTGGCAGCCGGGTGACAGGTTTGCCCCTCTGGGCTTTCAGGGCAATAAGAGTATCCAGGACCTCTTCACCGATGAAAAAGTGCCTCGCCGTGAGCGCACGGGGGTCCCCATCGTGATCAGCGGCGGCGCCATCGTCTGGGTCGCCGGTCTCAGAATCGCCGAAGCATTCAAGGTAACCGCTGCCAGCGAGCGCCTGGTCGGGCTCAGAGTCTCCAGGAGGAACGAGTGATAACCGAGTTTGATGAGATTCTTATTGGTGAGAAAGAGATCCGTTCCCGCGTCACCGAGCTTGCGGCCAGGATCTCCGAAGACTACGTGGGCAAAGACCCGTTACTCGTCTGCGTTCTCAAGGGCGCTGTCTTTTTCATGGCCGATCTCGCCCGCCAGATAACCGTTCCCTGCGAGCTGGATTTCATGGCTGTTTCCAGTTACGGGTCAAGCACCGACTCTTCCGGAGTCGTGCGTATCCTCAAGGATCTGGACGCAAACATCGAGGGCCGCCACGTGGTCATTGTCGAGGACATCATCGACTCCGGCCTGACGCTCAGCTATCTGCGCAAAAATCTCAACGCCCGTAATCCCGCCAGCGTCGAGGTCTGTTCCCTGCTCACGAAGCCCTCGCGCCGAAAAGTGGATTTCACCTGCAAATACACGGGGTTCGAGGTTGCTGACGAGTTTGTTGTCGGCTACGGACTCGATTATCAGGAGAAATACCGGAATCTAAGGTTTATCGCTGTCCTGCCCGAGGAAGGTTTTGAATAAAGGGGCCTGAAACCTTGCCGTGGCGGCATAGGTGTAAGTGTCTAAATATGCGATAATGAATCAAATCCTGTTTTAGAAAGGAACGATTTTTGTGGCGAAATTTCTAAGAAGCGCCGCCTTCCCAATACTGATAATCGTGCTGCTGGCATTCTTCATCATGCAGTTGATCAATAACCGGGATTCCGGCTCAAAAGATCTGAAATTCCAGGAGTTTGTCCAGGCGGTCAAGAGCGACGGGGTCAAATCCGTCACCATCGATCCCAAGGACCAGATGATGGACGTCGTCCTCACCGACGACACCAAGGCCAGCGTCGGCTACACCACGGATTATCCCCTGACACAACTGCTGCTCGACAACAACGTGGAGTTCACCTCGAAGGGCACTGGCTCGTCCATGTGGTCGTCGCTGCTGATATCAGCCCTGCCGATCCTGATCATTGTCATCTTCTGGCTCTTCCTCATGAATCAGATGCAGGGCGGAGGCAATAAGGTGATGTCCTTCGGCAAGAGCCGGGCCAAACGCATGAGCGTTGACCAGCCCAAGGTCACATTCAAGGACGTCGCCGGCGTCGATGAGGCCGTCGAGGAACTGCAGGAGATCAAGGAATTCCTTGAGAACCCCAAGAAGTTCCAGAACCTCGGCGCCAAGATTCCCAAAGGCGTGTTACTTTACGGACCTCCGGGAACCGGCAAGACTCTGCTGGCGCGCGGCGTCGCGGGAGAAGCGGGCGTTCCCTTCTTCTCCATCAGCGGTTCCGACTTCGTCGAGATGTTCGTCGGCGTGGGGGCCTCGCGAGTTCGCGACCTGTTCGAGCAGGCCAAGCAGAACGCTCCCTGCATCATCTTCATCGATGAGATCGACGCCGTCGGCCGCCATCGCGGCGCCGGCCTCGGCGGCGGTCACGACGAGCGCGAGCAGACCCTCAACCAGTTGCTGGTCGAGATGGACGGCTTCGAGATGAAGGACAACGTCATCATGATCGCGGCCACCAACCGGCCCGACATTCTCGACCCGGCGCTGCTGCGGCCAGGCCGTTTCGACCGCCAGATAGTGGTCGACCGCCCGGACCGTATCGGCCGCGAGGCAATCATCAAGGTTCACACGCGCGGCAAGCCTTTGGCGAAGGACATCAGTGCGGATGTGCTCGCGGCACAGACCCCTGGTTTCACGGGCGCCGATCTGGCGAACCTGGTGAACGAGGCTGCCCTGCTGGCTGCGCGTCACGGCAAGAAAGAGATCGGCATGGTTGAGCTCGAAGAGGGCATCATGCGCGTTGTCGCCGGACCGGAGAAGAAGAGCCGCATCTTAAGCGGCAAGGAAAAACTCATCACCGCCTATCACGAGGTGGGCCACGCCATCGTCGGCCAACTGCTGCCGAACGCCGACCCGATCCACAAGGTCTCGGTCATCAGCCGCGGGCAGGCCCTGGGCTACACCATCTCGCTCCCGAGTGAAGACCGCTTCCTGGTCTCCAAGTCAGAGCTGCTGGACCGCCTGGCGAGCATGCTCGGCGGGCGCGCCGCGGAAGAGATCCAGTTCAACGAGGTCACATCCGGCGCCGCCAACGACCTGCAACAGGCCACCGGTGTTGCCAAGCAGATGATCATGCGGTATGGCATGAGCGACAAGCTCGGCCCCAGGACTTTCGGCCACAATCATGCGCAGCCGTTCCTCGGACGTGAGTTCTCGCAGGAACCTGATTACAGTGACGAGATCGCCCAGGAGATCGACGAGGAGATCAAGAAGATCATCGAGGGCGCCCATCACACGGCGCAGAACATCCTGCTCGAGCACAAGGAGCAGCTCGACCTGATCACCAACATCCTGGTCGAGCGCGAGACGCTCGAGAAGGAAGAGTTCGAGGCTCTGCTCGAAGGCACTTCCCCGGAAGAGGTCTTCAGGGAAAAGGACGCCAAGCGCGCGGCCGAGTCCGCGGACAAGATGAAGAAGGGTACCGAAGAAGTCAAGAAGAAGGAAGCTGCGGGAAGCCCGGTCCCCAAGCCCAAGGGCGAGGGCCAACTGGAGGCCCCCTCATATTCAAAAGCAGTAGATTCCAACGAAGCAGCGGGCGGGCCCAACAGCTGACCCGGAATGGAATCCATTCCTGACATCGACGCCTGAACGGCGCATGGATCTGGAGAAGATCAACCAGGGAGTCAGGCTTATCCTCGAGGGAGTGGGCGAAGACGCCCAGCGCGAGGGGCTGCTCGATACGCCGGCGCGCGTCGCCTCGATGTATGAGGATGTCTTCTCCGGCCTCGAAGTCGATCCCGTCTCGGTCATCACCACCATGCCCGCAGATCGCCACCAGGAAATGGTGCTGCTGAAGGACATCTCCTTCTTCTCCATGTGCGAGCATCACCTGCTACCGTTCTTCGGCAAAGCCCACGTAGCGTATATTCCCAGCGAGGGCGGGCTGATCACCGGCCTGTCCAAGCTGGCGACGGTAGTCCAGGTGGTGGCGAGGCGCCCGCAGCTGCAGGAAAGGATGACCTCGACCGTCGCCGACGCCATGGTCGAGGCGCTGGATCCTCTCGGCGTGCTGGTGCTGGTGCAGGCCGAGCACCTCTGCATGTCCATGCGCGGCATCCGCTCCACCGCCCAGACCGTCACCTCGGCGGTCCGCGGCATCTTCCGCACCAACGCGGCGACGCGCGCCGAGGTGCTGGCGATGATCAACGGCCGCAACCAGTAGCCGAAACCGGAGTAGCCAGTTGAAGGAATCCCGGCCCGACACGCAAAATCGCTCGCCATCGTTCCTGGGCCGGGGCGCCTGGTCGGTCATGGGCATCCTCAACGTCACGCCGGACTCTTTCCACGATCAGGGGCGTTACGGGCAGTTTTACGCCGCCGTCGAGCGCGCCCGGCAGATGGCCGCGGAAGGAGCCGCCATCATCGACGTCGGCGGCGAGTCGACCAGGCCCGGCTCCGAGCCGGTGGCTCTCGAGGACGAGCTTGCGCGCGTCATGCCCGTGATCGAAGCCATCGTTCCCGAGGTCGACGTGCCGGTATCGGTAGACACCAGCAAGGCCGGGGTAGCGCACGCGGCGCTGGCCGCCGGCGCCAGAATCATCAACGACGTCACCGCCCTGCGGGGCGACGCAGAGATGGGTGCGGTGGCAGCCGAAGCCGCCTGCCCGGTCTGCCTGATGCACATGCTGGGCGAGCCGCGGACGATGCAGAATGAACCACATTACGTAGATGTGGTCAATGAAATCAAACTTTTTTTCCAGGAGAGGATCGCATACGCGACGGCGCAGGGGATCGAGCGTCAGAACCTCATCCTCGATCCTGGCATCGGCTTCGGCAAGACCCTCGATCACAATCTCGAGATAGTCCGGCGCCTGGACGAGCTTTGTCAGCTGGGCCTGCCGCTGATGATCGGGGCTTCACGCAAACGGTTCATCGGGATGCTGACCGGCGAAGAGGATACACAGGGCCGGCTTCCGGGAACACTGGCCGTTAACGTCACGGCCTTCATCAACGGCGCCGGCATCTTCCGGGTGCACGATGTCGCCGAGAACGTGCAGGCGCTCAGGGTGGCGGCGGCAATAAGCGGGGAGACACATGGCTAACAGGGAACATCCACTCAGGATCACCATTAAGGGCCTCGAGGTCTTTGCCTATCACGGCTTGCTGCCTGAGGAAAAGAAGCAGGGGCAGCCCTTCCTTTTCGACATCGGGCTGTCGCAGAAGCGGACCGCGGCTCCTGAGACCGACGACATCGCCGACACGGTCGATTACGCGGCCGTCTGTGACCGCGTCGTCGAGGTGGCCACGGCCCGGTCATATAATCTGATAGAGAAACTGGCCGCGGTCGTCGCCGATGACATCCTCGAGAATTTTCCCGCGGTCGACCGGGTCAAGGTGCGCATCGCCAAGACCTCGCCGCCGATCCCACATCCCGTGTCACAGGTCGCCGTCATGCTCAAGAGGACCCGGGCCTGATGGCGCCGGACCTGATTTCCAGATGGGCGGGGGCCTGATGGCCGAGGCATTCCTCTCGCTCGGCTGCAATATCGGTAACTGCCGGGCCAGCCTGGCAGCTGCCTTGACCAAGCTCGACGCCGACCCCGGCGTAAAAGTGACGCGGGTCTCTTCCGTCTACATCACCGAACCCGTCGGCGGCATCGAGCAGCCGTCGTTTCTCAACATGGCGTCCGCCCTGGAGACCGGGCTGCAGCCGCAGGATCTGCTGGCCCTCTGCCGCCGCATCGAAGAGGAACTCGGCGGCCGCGAGGGGCGCGAGCACATGGGCCCGCGGGCCATCGACCTTGACATTCTTCTATACGAGCAATTAGAAATAGCGGAAGGCGTATTGCTGCTGCCGCATCCGCACATGCTCGAGAGGGCTTTCGTACTGGAACCCCTGGCCGAGATCGCGGCCGGCGTGCAGCTTCCCGATGGCACGACTGTCGGCGAGGCGCTCAGGAGCTGCGGCGACGATCATGGAGTAGAAATAGACAGCGCCCGGCCGCAACTGGACTGGAGGAATGAGCCATCGTAGATTATCGACCCATGCAGGAAGAGCTCCGCGAGCTCGCGCGCGAGAAGAACGCGCTCGTCATCGCGCACAACTACCAGCGGCCCGAGGTGCAGGACGCGGCCGACTTCACCGGGGACTCCCTCGAGCTCTCCCGGACCGCAGCCAAAACCGACGCTGAGATCATCCTCTTTTGCGGGGTGAATTTCATGGCGGAAACGGCCCATATCCTCTCGCCGCAGAAAAAAGTATTGCTGGCCGAACTCAAGGCCGGCTGTCCGATGGCGGACATGATCACCGCCGACGACCTGCGCAAGATGAAGGCCGAGCATCCCGAGGCTCTCGTCGTCGCCTACGTCAACACCTCCGCCGCGGTCAAGGCGGAGACCGACATCTGCTGCACCAGCGCCAACGCCGCCACCGTGGTCTCGAATATTCCCGCTGACCGCGAGATCATCTTCGTGCCCGACCGCAACCTTGCCCTTTATGTCGAGAAGAAGACCGGCCGCGAGCTTATCAAATGGGACGGTTTTTGCCCGACCCATGAATACATCACCGCCGGGACCATCCTCAAGGCCAAGGCCGAGCATCCCGAGGCGCTGGTCGTCGCCCATCCCGAGTGCCTTCCCGAGGTCCAGGACCTGGCCGACGCCCTGGAGAGCACTTCCGGCATGATCCGTTTCGCCAGGCAGTCCGAAGCCAGGACATTCATCATCGCCACCGAGATGGGGCTCAATCATCGCCTCAAAAAGGAAAATCCCGACAAGGAATTCATCTCGCCCACAAAGAAGGCGATCTGTCCCAACATGAAGATGACCACGCTGTCCAAGGCCATCGAGACCTTGCGCCAGGAGCGGTACGAGATCCGCCTCGACGAGGACATACGCCTCAAGGCGCTGGCCGCCGTCGAAGCCATGGTCTCCTATACCTAAAGGCAAACGCGCCGACGCCCCGGATTCCTATACTTAGGTTTGGCAACGGGGATATAATCTCCTCATGGAAGCTCATCGCCAACCCCCAGCATCATGACGCGGCCGTACCTTCTGGCCGCCACCGATTCCGAGCCCGCCAAGCGATTCTATGACGTCATCGTCATCGGCAGCGGCATTGCCGGGCTGACAGCGGCCGTCGGCGCCGCCCGCAAGTGGAAGGTGGCGCTGATCAGCAAAAGCGTTCTGCGCGACACCACGACCTTTCTGGCCCAGGGCGGCATTGCCGCGGCCTTGAGCGACCAGGACTCGCCCCAGCTGCATTTCGAGGACACCATTCGCGCCGGCGCCGGCCTCTGCAAGGAGGAAGCAGTCCGCATCCTGGTCAACGAGGGCCCGGCGCGCGTGCGCGAGCTCACGGAGATCTGTCCCAAGTTCGACCGTGCCGGTGGCGACCTCGTGCTGGGGGCCGAGGGAGCGCACTCCATGCCCCGCATCGCCCACGCCGGCGGCGACGCCACCGGCTCTGTCGTGGCGAGCTCACTGGCGCAGGCGATGGAGTCGGGCAGCCGCGTGCAGGTGCTCGAGCACGAGTTCATCGTCGACCTGCTCACCAATGGCGGCCATTGCATCGGGGCGGTCTCGCTCAATCTCAAGACCGGCGCCTTCACGCTCAATTTCGCCACCGCGACGATCCTGGCGACGGGCGGCTCCGGCCAGGTATATTCCCTGACCACCAATCCCAGGGTCGCCACCGGCGACGGCATGGCCATGGCCTACCGCGCCGGCGCCACTATAGGCGACATGGAGTTCGTCCAGTTCCATCCCACCGGGCTTTATTCCGGTGAGTCGCCGATCTTCCTGATCACCGAAGCGCTGCGCGGCGAGGGCGCCTATCTGCTCAACCACATGGGGGAGCGCTTCATGGTGGGCGTGCATCCGCAGGCCGAGCTCGGTCCTCGCGATGTCGTGGTCAAGGAAATGGTGCGCCAGATGCAGGAGTCCGGCCAGGAGTTCATCTATCTCGACGCGACCCATCTCGACTGCGCCATGCTCAAGGAAAGATTCCCCACTGTCTACGAACGCCTGCAGGAGAAGGGCTACGATCTCTGCCACGACCGCATCCCGGTGGCCCCCATCTGCCACTACATGATGGGCGGCGTCGTCACTGACATCTGGGGCCGGACCACCCTGCCCGGGCTTTACGCCAGCGGCGAGGTCGCCTGCACCGGCGTCCACGGCGCCAACCGGCTGGCCAGCAATTCGTTGCTGGAAGGCCTGGTCTTCAGCGACCGCATCGTCCGCGACCTGGACAAGTACATCTCTTCCATGGAGGAAGAAGTCCGCCGGCTTCACATCGATCTGCCCGGTCCCGCCCGCGAAGGCAACCGCGCCGAGGATGTAGCCGAGGGGCTCAAGCGGCTGCAGAAGACGATGACGGCGAACGTCGGCACCGTGCGCAATGAGGAGGGGCTGGTTCAGGCGCTCGACGATCTCCGCGACCTGCACAATTCACTCAAGTCGCCCGGCGCCGACGCGGATGAATACGAACTTTACAATCTGCTCACGGTGGCCATCCACATAGTCAAGGCGGCGCTTCTCAGGCAGGAGAGCCGCGGCGCCCATCTGCGCGAGGACTTCCCCGAGGCCGACGACGAGCACTGGAAGCACCACATCAACTTCCGTTTGAAGAGCGAGGAGCGGGCGGTGAAATGATTCCAGCCGATCCCGTCCTGAGGCACATCGTGACCCTGTCGCTGGAAGAAGACCTCGATGCCACCGGCGATATCACTTCCCGCGCGATATTCGGCGCCGACCATCAGGGAGCCGCGCGCGTCATCACGCGCCAGACCTGTGTCATCTCGGGGATGGAAGCCGCTGCAGAGGTCTGCCTGCAGATCGATCCCGACCTCAAATGGCTGCCGCTGGTGCGCGACGGCCAGCGGGTTCCGGCGGACGCTGAGATCGGCCGGCTCGACGGCCGCCTGATCTCGATCCTGGCCGCCGAGCGGACCGTGCTTAATTTTCTTTCCCGTCTGTCGGGAGTAGCGACACTGACAGCCGCTTACGTTGGAAGTGTCCAGGGGACCGGGTCGGCGATCGCCGCCACGCGCAAGACCAGCCCCGGGCTGAGGATGCTCGAGAAGCTGGCTGTCACCCATGGCGGCGGTCAGACCCACCGCCAAGGGCTTTACGACGCCGTGCTGATCAAGGACAATCATATCGCCGCCGCCGGAGGCGTGGCTGCCGCAATCAGCGCACTCAGGCAGGAGCTGGGCGCTGAGGCCGCCATTGAAGTGGAAGTGGAGACCGCGGCCGGGCTGGAAGAGGCGATCGCCTCCGGCGCCGCCACGGTCCTGCTTGACAATATGGCTCCGGAGACGGTCCGACAGTGCGTCGAGCTGGCCGCCGGCAGGGTGGTTATCGAGGCATCCGGCGGCATCGGCCTGGGCAATGTGCGGCAATACGCGCTGGCTGGCGCCGATGTCATCTCGGTGGGCGCGCTCACGCGTTCGGCTGAAGGCATTGATTTTTCACTGGAGATGGCGGATTAACGACAAGGGGTGCGAGGTGAACGTCGAGGCAAAGGTTCTGGCAGAGCTCAACGAGGAACGTTACTCCTCGGGACAGGCGATCAGCAACAAGCTGCACATCACCCGCTCGGCCGTCTGGAAGCACATCGTCAAACTGCGCGAGCGAGGCTATACAATCGATGCCTCGCCGCGGCACGGCTACCGGCTTGCGGGCCGTCCCGACCGGCTGTTTCAGGGGGAAATAAGGCCGCTCCTGAAGACGAAGGTGATGGGCAGCCGCATCGTCCACCTCGATGAGACCGGCTCCACCGCCGACGAAGCACGCCGGCTCATCGATGAAGGCGCTTCCGAGGGAACCGTGGTCATCGCCGAGAGCCAGTCATCGGGGCGCGGGCGTCTTGGCCGTGAATGGAAGACCCCCTTCGGGCAGGCCATCGCCATGTCGGTTGTCATCTTTCCCGATCTGTCGCCCACGCAGGTGCCGCTGCTCAGCCTCGCCACCGGCATCGCGGTAAGAAACGCGGTGATCAAGGTTGCCGGCTCCGGCCTCGACCTCCGTCTGAAATGGCCCAACGATGTCTATCTCAATGGAAGAAAGATCTGTGGCATCCTGGTGGAGATGGCGGCCGACCTCGACCGGGTCAAGTGGTCGATAGACAGCATCGGCATAAATGTCAACAACACTTTCAAGGGTACGCCGCTCTCCGGCAAAGCCACGTCACTTATCGACGAGGTGGGGAGGAGCTTCTCACGGCGCGATCTCGTGGTTGCCCTGCTTGGCGAGCTCGATGCCGCCTACGCGCGGGTGTGCAAGCCTGGCGGCCTCGCCTCTGTGCGCCAGGAGTTCGAAAAATTCGATCTGCTGCAGGGCCGCCAGGTCGAGATTTCGACACCGGCAGGTTTGGTCAAGGGGATCGCCATGGGCGTCGATGCCGAGGGCAGGCTGATGGTGCGCGGGTCCGGAGGAAAGATGCACGCCCTGTTCAGCGGCGAAGCCACCCTCTCCGGCGCCGGGAATATCCTCTAGCCGCCACGTACCCGCTCCTCCGCGTCCGCCCGCCCCTCTTTTCCATCGCTGGCCGCACGTATTGTAAACGTTGCATGTTTCATTGGTTGACAATAAATGCCCCGGTGATATAGATTACAGGTGCAGCTCCTCAGCAGCCTCTGAAATCTTCAACATCGGGAATCAAAGATGCAAAAGCTGGCCTTGCGTGAACTGATCTACGTCGCTTTCTTCGCCGCCCTCACCACCGTCGGCGCCTGGATATCGTTTCCCTTGCCGTTCAGCCCAGTGCCGATCGCGCTTGCCAACCTGTTCGCCATCCTCGCGGGAGTCATCCTGGGAAAGTGGCTTGGTTCGCTGAGCCAGATCGTGTACCTGCTGCTCGGTTTCGCCGGCGTGCCGGTATTTGCCCAGCACATGGCCGGGCCTTCGGTTTTTAGCGGGCCTACGGGCGGTTATCTCATCGGTTATGTCCTGGCGGCCTTCGTTGCGGGCGCCCTGATCGAGCATCTGCCAAGGTTTTCCCGGTCCCCATCGGTTGAATCCCTCTATTTGACGATAAGCCTCTCCGTCGGCGCCCTGATAGTCTATATCCCTGGTGTCTACTGGCTTGCCCGGGTGACCGGCATGAATCTGGCCACGGGCATGGTAAAGGGCTTTTATCCCTTCCTCCCAGGTGATATTGTTAAGGTGTTCATAGGGACGTTCTTGTGCACAAGTCTGATCGTGCAGCTACCACACATCTGGAAATGGCCAGCCGGCAACAGAGCCGCGCGGCAAGCTGAGGCGGAGAACGCCAAGGCGGGGTAAAGGAAGACAGAGGTCCATCAATGGGGGGCATCAGGCTCCGGGCGCATCACCTCCTGTGCATCCACGGATTTCGGGGACAGGGATATTCACCGCTTTTCGTAGCGAACATGGCTCGACTGGTTGACCGGCTGGGTACCAGCCCGGAAACGCCGGTGCAGCTGGTTTCGGGCGCGGATGATATCTGTTCGTCATGTCCTCACATGAACAATGGCATCTGTGGACGCCCAGATCAACGAGTAGATAGCCTCGACCGCAGGGTTGAGGCGAAACTTGGCCTTGAAATAGGCCATACCGGCAGCTGGTTATCCCTTCTGGAAACAATCCGTGATAAAATAGACCCGTTCCAGCTGGATGAAGTCTGCGCTGACTGCCGCTGGCTGGATCTGGATTATTGCACTAACGGATTAGCCGAACTCGCGGGCCTGCCTGTCGACGACTGACTTTTAGGTAGCATTCTCCGCAGGCCAGTTCGTGGCCATTCAATTTCTCACTCGAGCGTTTCCGCATGACTGCAATGCTGCTCGCCATAGATATTGGCAACACACACACCGTCGCCGGCATTTACTCCGGCGACAGTCTGGACGACCACTGGCGCATCGCCACCAGCGCCGATGCGACAGCCGACCAGCTGGCGGCGTTATACGCTTCGCTGCTGGCGCTCAGGGACAATGAAATCGCCGACGTGGGGGAGATCATCGTCTCCTCGGTGGTGCCGGCGCTCGTCGGGCAATACGAGGCTCTGGCGCGGCGTTACCTCAAATCGGAAGCTTTGATAGTCGGGCCCGGCCTCAAGACTGGCATGCCGGTGCTGACCAATAATCCACATGAAGTGGGCGCGGACCGCATCGTCAACGCCGTAGCAGCGATCGAGACCGCGGGCGCTCCCTGCATAGTGGTGGATTTCGGCACCGCGACGACCTTTTGCGCCATCTCCGCGGCCGGTGAGTATCTGGGCGGGGCCATCGCTCCGGGCGTCGAAGTATCCCTGGAGGCGCTCACCAGCCGGGCGGCAAGACTCTCCCGTGTCGATCTGGGCGAGCCGGAAGGGGTCATCGGCAAGACCACTGCCGACTCGCTGCGCTCCGGTGTCGTACTCGGTTTCGCCGGCCTGGTGGACGGTATCGTCGGGCGCATGCAGCAGGAACTCGGCGCCGGTGTGGTCACAATCGCCACCGGAGGCTTTGCCGAGCTGGTGGTGCCGCATGCGGCGACGCTCAACCGTGTGGACCCGTTACTGACTTTAAAGGGTTTGAAACTGGTCCATGAGAGGAACCAAAGGAGATAACTCCCTGCTTCTCATGGATTTTTAAACAATAGCCGACGGTGAGTACGCTTCCCCGATGAAACAACCAGGAGTAAAAAATCGATGAATCCTGAAATGAAACTCTCGGAAGACCGGCAGAAGGAATCCGAGGAAAAGAAAAAGCCGTTCATCATCGCCCACATTTCGGACATGCATGCCGGCTCGCAATACTTCGTGCCCAACCTCATGGACCGGGCCGTGATCGAGCTCAACGAGCTCAAGCCGAACGTGGTCGTGATCACCGGCGATCTCACCAATGAGGGCTTCAAGCAGGAATATCTGCTGGCCAAGAGCTATCTCGACAAGATCCAGTGCGAGAACCTGCTGCTGGTACCGGGCAATCATGACGCCCGCAATGTCGGTTACGTCCACTTCGAGGAACTTTTTGGTTCGCGCCAGGCGATCTGCCATCGCGAAGGCATCAGCATCGTCGGCGTGGATTCATCCGAACCCGACCTCGACTACGGCACTATCGGGCGCCACCGCTACAAGTGGATCGCCGAGCAGTTCTCAGCGCCGGCGGACCTGCGCATCTTCCTCCTGCACCACCATCTCCTGCCCATCCCCGGCACCGGCCGTGAGCGCAACATGGTCTATGATGCCGGCGATACGCTGGAGGTGCTGCAGGACTGCGGCGTCAACCTGGTGTTAAGCGGCCACAAGCATGTGCCCTACGCCTGGCGGCTGGAGAACATCTTCGCCGTCAACGCCGGCACCGTCTGCACCCTGAGGCTCAGGGGAAAAGTGAGGCCCTGCTATAACGTCATCGAGATCGGCGACGATGAGGTCACGATCTGGCGCAAATACCCGTTCCATGACGCCGATCAGATCATCAAGTTCAACCCCTCCACCGTGGCTTTCGAGAAATCGGCGCATCCGTACCGGGGACCGGCCTCTTGAAGAGCGCCATCGCCCTGATAGACGGCGAGCACTACCCGAACGTGGTCCGGGAGGCCTTGGGCGAGGTCTCGCAACGCTTCGACCTGAAAGCGGCAGTATTCCTCGGGGGAACTGAGAAGATCGACACTTCGCTGGCTGGCGACGCCGAGCAGAACGAGTACGGGGTCCCCGTATTTCTCCACGAAAACGCCCTGGAAGCCTTCAATCTGGCGGTCGCGGAACATCATCCCCAGGTAGTTATTGACTTGAGCGACGAGCCGGTGCTAGGATACAGGGAGCGATTCCGGTACGCCAGCTTCGCGCTTGCTTCCGGGGCCGAATACCAGGGCGCAGACTTTATTCTATCTCCCCCGTCTTTCCATAAACTTTCCGCGAAGCCCTCTATTTCCATTATTGGTACGGGCAAGCGAATCGGCAAGACTGCTATCAGCGGCTATGTTTCCAGGGAGATCTCGTCATCTCTCGATCGTAACGGCAAGAAGGAAGGCGTCGTCGTCATCGCCATGGGCCGCGGAGGCCCGCCCGATCCCGAAGTCATCGCCGGCAACGAGAGAAGCATCGGCGTTGCCGAGCTGCTTTCCTACAGCCGGCAGGGGAAGCACGCCGCTTCGGATTATTTCGAGGACGCGGCACTCAGTGGCGTGACTACCGTCGGTTGCCGCCGTTGCGGCGGGGGACTGGCGGGAATGCCCTTTGTGTCCAACGTCGTCGAGGGGGCCGAGATAGCCGAAGCCCTGCCGGCCGACCTGCTTATATTTGAGGGAAGCGGTTCCGCCCTTCCCCCCATCGAGGTCGACAGGACCATTTGTGTCGCCGGAGCCGATCAGCCGTATGACTATCTGCTTGGTTACCTGGGGACCTACCGGATGCTGATCTCGGACCTGGTGGTTCTGACCATGTGCGAGGAGCCGCTGGCGAGCCCTGAAAAAATCGCCGGCATCGTTGCCGGCATCAAGGAGCTCAAACCCGGCATCGAGGTGGTGCCGACGGTGCTGCGGCCCAAGCCCGATGGTGACATCAAGGGCAGGCGGGTGGCCTATTTCACCACTGCCCAGGGCCCGATCGTGGAGCATATCACCGAGTTCATCAGCGGCGCATACGGATGCGATGTGGTTTTTGTCTCCACCGAGCTGGCGGACCGCAAGAAGCTGCGGGCCGACCTGGCCGCGCTTAAGGATAGCGACGTCGATATCTTCCTGACGGAGATCAAGGCGGCCGCGATCGATGTGGTCACCGAGGAAGCCAGCGACCGCGGCAAAGAAGTGGTCTTTTGTGACAACGTGCCGGTCGAGATCGACGGCGGTCAGCGTCTGGAGGGTCTGCTGGCGGGCATGGCGGAGCAGGCGATAGCAGATTTTCAAAGGCACCATGGCTGAACACAGGGAACATCACGACCTGCAGATAGTCGACAAGGAACACGGGATTCCGTATTCCAAAGGACTGATGGCCCAGTCGCTGATGGCAACCGGGCTGCCGCCGGAGCGCTCGTATCACATAGCGCGCGAGATCGAGCAGCACCTGATCGACAGCGGCGAGTCCAGCATCACTCTGGTCAGGCTGCGGGCGATCGCCCAGCAGGCGCTCGGGGAGGAAGAAGGACAAAAATTTACCGAGCGCTACCGCCGCTGGCGGCAGCTGGGAGAGCTGGAGAAGCCGATCATCATTCTGATCGGCGGCGCCACCGGAGTCGGCAAGAGCACGCTGGCGACCCAGGTCGCGCACCGGCTGGGCATCACCAGGCTGACCTCATCGGATCTGATCCGGCAGGTCATGCGGGCGTTTTTCTCGAGCGAGCTGATGCCGGCGATCCATTACTCGTCATTCGACGCCGGCAAGGTGGTCAAGGCTGCGGAAGCCAAGGGCGTCGACCGCGATATAACCGGATTCGTCGAGCAGGTGGAAAAAGTCTGCGTCGGCGTGAACGCGATCATCAAGCGGGCGATCAACGAAGGGACGCCGATGATCGTTGAGGGCGCCCACCTGGTGCCGGGTTTCCTCAAGGAAGATCTCTGGGACCACGCTGTAGTAATACAAATGGTCCTGGTTGTCAACGATATCGAGCGCCATCAGGGCCACTTCTTCGTGCGTGACAAGGAGACCGGCGGAGTCAGGTCGCTCGAGAAGTACGTCGGCAGCATGGACAAGATACGCAGGGTGCAGGACTACCTGGTTCAGGCGGCGCAGAAAGAAAAAGTGCCGGTGATCGACAACCAGAACATGGACGACGCGGTCAAGACGGTCATGGGCATAGTGCTCGACACCGTGGATAAATATCGCAAAGCTTCTAACCTGGAAGTAGAGGTGATTTGATTTGGAACTCTTTATCGATACAGCTAACCTGGATGACATCAGGGAGATCGCCCACTGGGGGATCCTCTCCGGCGCCACCACCAATCCCACGCTCCTCTCGCGTGAGAGCGGCAACTATGACGAGATCATCTGCGAGATCTGCGATCTCGTCGGCGGCCCCGTCAGCGCAGAGGTTATGTCCGAGGACGCCGAGGGTATGGTAAAGGAAGCGGAGAGACTGGCAGGTCTTCACCAGAACGTCGTCATCAAGGTGCCGATGTTGCCCGAGGGTCTGAGGGCGGCGAAGATGATGTCGAAGCTCGAGATCAAGACCAATATCACCCTGGTGTTCTCCGCCAACCAGGCGCTTCTGGCGGCACGCGCCGGGGCTACATACGTCAGTCCCTTCGTAGGGAGGCTCGATGACATCGGCCATGATTCCAACGCCATCCTGTCGGAAATAGTAGAGGTCTTTTCGGTGAACGAATTTTCCACTAAAGTTATAGCTGCCAGTATCCGACACCCCCTGCACGTTACCCAGGCAGCTCTTCTCGGGTGCGATATTGCTACTATACCTCCGGCCGTCTTCCACAAAATGGTAAAGCATCCTTTGACAGACCGGGGCATCGAGAGTTTTAAGAATGACTGGGAAAAGGCACAGTCCCAGGCGCGGGAGGCCGCAGGCAATATTGGTTAACCCGGCGGCCCTGACCGGCAGCCGAGAAAGCATACCCGTCTTACAATCCACAGAAGGAAAAAACAAAGTGACACCATCATGGAAATAGTCGAAAACAAAGATCAGGAAAGCCCCGCCAAGGAAGCAAAGGAAGCGGTGAAGGACACGGCCAAGGAGGTCAAGTCCGCCGCCAAGCCGGCAGCCAAGGCAAAAGAGGCTGCCACCACCACTACGGCTGCCGCCGTCAAGGAAGAGCGCCCCGCGCGGGACGGCTCCGGACGCGACGAGAACGTCAAGGTCCGCACCGGAACCCTGGACCTGCTGCCCGACGGTTTCGGTTTTCTTCGGACCAAGGGATACGTCCAGAGCGATAACGATATATATGTTTCTCTGTCACAAATCAGGCGCTTCAGCCTGCGACGTGGCGACGAAGTCACGGGCCAGGTCCGCGAGCCCAAGGACAGCGAGAAGTATAACGCCCTGCTGAAGATCGAGGCGGTCAACGGGCTGGAGCCCGAGGCTGCACGCAACCGGCCAAACTTCGATGCCCTGACGCCGCTGTTCCCAACGGACCGGCTGAGGCTTGAGACCACGCCCACCGAGATCGCCTCACGGGTCATCGACCTGGTGGCTCCCATAGGCAAGGGCCAGCGCGGACTGATCGTCTCGCCGCCTAAAGCCGGCAAGACAACGATCCTGAAGCAGATGGCGAACAGCATCGTCGAGAACAACCCTGACGTCTACCTCCTGGTGCTGCTCGTGGACGAGCGTCCTGAGGAAGTCACCGATATGCAGCGGTCGGTCAAAGGCGAGGTCGTCAGTTCCACCTTCGATCAGCCATCCGACAATCACGTGCAGGTGGCCGAGCTGGTGCTCGACCGGGTCAAGCGCCTGGTGGAATCAGGCCGCGACGTAGTGGTGCTGCTCGACAGCATCACCAGGCTGGCTCGCGCCTACAACCTCACCGCTCCCGCCAGCGGCCGTATCCTCTCCGGCGGTGTGGACTCGACTGCCCTGTTCCCTCCGAAAAAGTTTTTTGGCGCCGCCCGTAACGTCGAAGAAGGAGGCTCTCTGACGATCCTCGCCACAGCTCTGGTAGATACCGGCAGCCGCATGGACGAGGTCATCTTCGAGGAATTCAAGGGCACCGGCAACATGGAGCTGCATCTCGATCGCAAGCTCGCCGACAAGCGTATCTTCCCTGCCATCGATATCGAGCGCTCCGGCACCCGCAAGGAAGAGCTGCTGATGGATGACGCCGAGGCGATCCAGGTCTGGAAAGTGCGCAACGTTCTGCACGCGCTCGATCCTGGCGCGGCCATCGAGCTGCTGATCTCCAAGCTGCGCGACACCAAGACCAACGAGCAGTTCCTTCAGGAGATCGCGAAGAATTCCCGGTCCTGACCGGCGAACTCCTGATTTAAAGGGACACGTGACTTAATCCGGCAAAGCTTTGAGAACAAATAAAAGGGGCGCCTTCCGGTTCGGAAGGCGCCCCTTTTGGTTTCTGTGTTATAAGCGGTCCGCTGCCGGCTTGGGGCTGTCGGACCCGGCCTTGATCGAAAGCTAGAAATCGATCGGCAGGATATGGTCCTTGTGCAGCGCCAGAATGAACTTGTCCGCCTCTTCCTCCATGTTCTTCTTCTGCATGTTGTCCAGCTCTTTCATCAGCGACTCGCGGCCCACCCTGGCGTTTTTGAGCAACTCGCGCACGGTCTCGCGGTCGACTACCAGCTCACGCTTGCACAGGCAGTTAGGGCAAAGCATGAGGACTTTCCACTCCATGTCGTTCATCTGGTACCGTTCTACCGGATAGACAAGATCCGACTTGCAGAGGGGACAAGTCTGTAACTCTGTCTTTTTTCTTTGTAATTCAGTCATGATTTCCTCGATTACGCTCTCGACCGATTCGCTCTCGTCGAAACAAACCAGATCGATGACCTGCCCTTGGGCGAGGATAATCCGCTGGATGAAAAACTCTTTGCTGTCTTTATTATGAAGCAATCAGTTAAATGTTTAGTTTTCATCGCCCTGTCAAGACTTTACGTCTTCGCCCTAAAGGATAATCTGACGGAAGGAAAAACCTTTCTTTGGCTAGGTTCCTCCGCCTGCCGCTAGCTTTATCGGCAATCACCCGAGGTTACTTAATCGATATCACGAAAACAATAAAAAAGGCTAATTTTGGCTCAACCAAGGCGAAAGCGGCCCCTTCCGGGGCCGCTTTCGCAATTGATACTTCGATACTGAAGTGCTAAAGCATTGCCTTTCTGCTGAGCTCGTCCTCAGGGTGCAGGGGGCGGTGGCACGCTCACGCTGCACTGCCAGGCCGGGCACTCGAATGTTAGCTTCTTCAGGTTGTCATGCCGTAGCAGGCGTGGTTTCTCGTACTGTTTCAGACCCGCTTCATTTTTCGGTATCATTCGGACTCTCCGATCGATTGGAGTGGCTGACCGCCGATCGGCCAATCACACCGGGTAGGTATACAGGTTACCGAGGTCATCCAGGGCTGTGCTCGTATTGGTCGTGTGCCAGCTGCCGACGACCACGTAACCGCCGTTGACAATTCCCTCATATCTGAGGGTGCCGCTAGCGGAACCGCCTGCCGCGATATCGCCGAGAATCGCTGTTGCCGGGCCGTTCATGATGACGCCGTTGCTGTTGCCGGCACAGGTCAGGGTCGTGCTTCTGGCGTTGGTCGAGCCCGTGTTTCTCAGGGTCCAGTCCACAGTGAGTATGCCGGCGGTGTAGTCGGCGTAGGATCCCCAGCGAGGAGCCGGTGCGCCAAGGCTCAGCGCCGGCCTGCCGGTCGTGAAGCTGAGGGTTGCGCGGGCGTTGTTGCCGGTGTTATCCGTAACCATGACCTCAATGACATGTGAGCCCGAAGCCAGGCCCGCGGGAGTCGGGCAGCTTATGCCTGTTGAAGTCGCGATGCAGCCCGTCATGATCATGGCGCCGTCGACATGCACCATGGCCGTGCCTGAATTGATGCCGCTGGCCAGATTCGTGGACAGCGCGCCGGTTGGCAGAGGGTCAGCGTAAGATGCGGCTATTGTGGCCGGGTTGGCAGTGATGCCACTGATTGCCGGTGCGACATCGTCAACCACGGTGTACGTGCTCACGCTCGAGGGATCTGAATAGTTGCTGTTACCGACCTTGTCCTTGAGCAGGGCCGAGAAGGTGTTAGTGCCCAGATGCAGCAGGCTTGCCCTGTTCGCCTGACATGAATAGTGAGTCGGATTGGTTGTTGGCGTTTTCACGCAGGAGCTGTTCGAGATCATGCCGCCGGGAACGCTTGGGGGGCTGGTGTCGTTGACATGGCTCATGGGGGAATAGCCGCTCGACGGCGCCGCGTCGGCAATATCATAGTCAAAACGAAGGGCGCTCATATCATTGATGCCGGTGCTGTTCAACTGGGATGTATAGATGGTGCTGCCGGCGGCAGGCGTCAGATTGGAGTAGGTCGGAGCCTGGTTATCGACGCTGACAGTCAGGGTCGTATGATTGATCGTGCCGTTACCGGCAAGATCGTAGACGTAGATGTCGAGGTCGTGTGTTCCCGGGAACAAGTCGGCGGCGGTCGCGTTGCATTCGACGTGTGAGGCCGTCTGCACCGGGCAGTCGCTCAGCATGTTCATTCCGTCCAGGTGGACCATGATGCTGGTTGCGTCCACACCGCTGCCGCCAGCTTCGTCGCTGTAGTCGGCCTTGATCACCATCGGAGTGGTGTTCCCCGGCTGGTAATAGATCGTGGAGCCGCCGTTGGTGTAGATAGTGCTGCCATTGACCGGTACGACGTTTGTTACCACCGGCGCGGTTGTGTCCGCGATCGCCGATGCGGTGGCAGCCAGAGACAGGAATATCAGCAGGGCGCCCCCGATTAAAAAGTACTTCAGCATTCTGGTATTGCGCATGTTTTCATTCCTCCGGTAATTTTCCGTTCGTATGGTTGAATCGTTCCGTTATTGATACGCGTTTGGACTAAAGACGCGCTCGGATTAAGGCGCGTCAGGATTGAGACGTTATACGGCTAAGATGTTACTGCTGTTGTGGCTGTGCCGAATCCCGGACGGACCGGCTGCAATAAACGGCACGCGTCTTGCGAGAGGTGGTCCTCAGCCAGCCGGCCATGAAGAAGGTGATGATGCCCATCACGATCAGCATCGGCTTGGTTCCGTGGTTGCACGGTTCATCAGGGTTCTGGCAGATGGGGAATACTACCGGTGTGAGGATGACGGCAACTGCGGCGCCCGCCAGCACGACGGACAGAAGGCGAGTGGTCTCGCGCTCCTTTGCGAACAAAATGGTGGTGCCGATCAGGCCGATCATGCCTGCGAGCAGGTAAGATGCCACGGTCGTATAGTGGCAGTGCATGAAATCGGTTCTGTTATTGGCAAGTTGCACGAAAATGCCATTGTACTCGCACACTGGGAATAAGAAGCGAGGGGTTATGGCGATGATGCCGCCCAGAGTGATGACTCCGGCTCCGACGCCCATTCTGGTAGATTTTTTCATCGATCCTCCTTTCAATCGGTTATCTGGGGTTTTGCAAGAAAGTAAAGCAATATCCATGCCAAGTCGGCGGGAATTTTGGGCGATCCCGGAAAAGCCTTGTTTTGCGGGAAGTTAAGCTGTCGCAACGAGCATCTGGATTATTTACCTGCGAAAAAGCGGACCGGGGAAGGGGAATTAATCCCGAAAAAGACGAGTTTTGACACTATAAGTGTGTCAAATGCCGCAGCCGCTCAGGAGGCTTCGGGAACCGTAACAGCTGCGAATGAGACCGATCCCGCGCTCAGGTTAAAACCGCTGACGGCGATTCCCTCGCCGAGATTGCAGTCGCTGCAGACGACCTCAACGGCATCGCCACTCGAGACGCCGGTATCGATGGCCTGGGCGCCCTGGGCCGGGATGATAAAAAAGTCATTGCCGTTGTTGGCCGGATCGACCAGACGTTTGCCGGCGATGGTTATCTCGACCCTCCGGTCTTCGCCGTTTCCATTACCGATAAAAAGCATGGTCTTTCCTCTTCCGTCAAGCACGGGCTTTCCGCTCCCATCGCCCGCCGCCGGCACAACCTTGTACCTGTCGCTCAGGCGGGAGCTGCCGGAAGCTGTGATCTCGGCGGCCGACCCCTGGTAGCTGACTTCCAGCCCCGCAACCAGCGGCTGATCGTTGTTGCAGACTATTCGCACCGGGCCGCCGGCGGTATCGGGCAGCTGCGTTCGAGCCGCGGCTCCGGCCGCTATGGAGAAGTGTCCCTTAAGAGACTCCGGGATATCAGGGTCGCCGACATAGACATCCACCGATGCGTCTTTGTCGCCGGCATCGGCGATCACCAGGGCTGACGTTGCCTGGCCGCCGGGTTGAGTTTCATACCAGGGAAGCAGCAGGCTCGATTCCAGGGCGTCTTCCGGAACCGCCCTTGTTTCGCTGACGGCGCCGGCTCCGGTAAGGCGGCCGGTCACTTCCAGCTGCTGCCCCGTGGGGCAGACGATTCTGACGGGCCCCCCGGTGGTGCCGGGCATCTCGCAGACCGCGGCGCCGCCCTCGGGAACCTTACCCTGCCATTTGCCAGCGGCGCCCACGGTAACGGTGACGACTGCTTCGCCGGCGCCCAGATTGCGGATGAGGATCTCGTCTTTCACGCCGCCTGACGCCGGGCTGGAATCGTACCAGGGCAGATAATAGGAATTGGGGAAGGCCTGGAAGCCCGAGATGGTCCAGTTGCCGATGCCGCCAGGCGAGAAGGCGCCCGATGGCTGCCAGTAACCATTGGAGGCAGCCGTCCCGGCGCGTGCAGCCGGCGCCGGGACGGCGGGGGGCTGGGGGACGCTGAAGCTCCAGGCCGTAGCCTGCAGGTTGCCGGCGCGGTCCCGAACTGACAGCTGGACGTTATGCGAACCATAGGCCAGGTTCTCCCCGGGGTTATATGAAAGGCTGTTTCCGGAGATTACGGCGGCGGCGGTCTGGTCCATCCCGTCGAGGATGAAGCTGGCCGAGGCCGGATCGATGCCGCTACCGCTGTCGGCAAAACTTGCGGTTATGAATGGCCTGGCCGAGGCGGCCTCCCGCGGCAATGTATTTTCAATGACGGGCGGCGTCGCGTCGACGGCAAAGCTCCATTCGCTGTGGCCGCTGTGCCCGGCGTCGTCGTTCACGGTGACGCTGACATCATGCCATCCGTCTGACAGTTGCGATCCCAGAGGGACATAACTGATGCCGCCTCCGCTCAGGTCGGCGTCACTGCTGACATCGACGCCATCCACCAGCACTGCTATGGAAGCCGTATCGATGATGCCGGAACCTGCCGGCGTGAAATCAACGCCGATCGTGGGCGCGCGCTCCGTGAGCCAGCTCCCAGCCGCGGGCAACTGGCCGCTGACGCCGATGGCGGCGGTATCCACAGAAAAACTCCAGCTGCTGGCAGAGTGGTTACCGACAAGGTCGGAGACATCCACCGTGACGGCGTGGCTGCCCTCGGCAAGACCCGTGACCGGGCAGCTGAGGCCGCTGGCGGAAATCGAGCAGCCGGATACTGCCGAGCCGTCGATGGTTACGGCGGCCGAAGCGGGATCGACACCGGCTCCGGCGCCATCGCTGAAAGCGGCGCTGACACTGGCGGCATTCGAATTCAGGGTTCCCGAAGGTTGGGGACTGGAGATGACCGGCGCGGCCGCATCGACCGTGATATGCCAGGTAGCCTTGCTGCAGTTGAGGTTGTTGTCGCAGACAAAAGCTTCGATCGTATGAGTCCCGCCGGTTAGTCCGCTCTTGACGCAGGTTATGCCCGACGCCGTGGGAACGGCCGCGCTTTGGTGGTGGTTATCGATGTGAAGCATCGCCGTCGAGAGCTTGATACCGCTGGACGGTTCAGCATCGCTATAGTCGGCGCTGAAGTTCACGGTGGTGCCGGTGATCGAGCCGTCAGACGGAATGAGGTTGGTTATAACGGGAGCGACCGTCTCGCTTGCCGGGGTCGGCTGAATGGCAGCCGTAACGGGCGTGGGATTAATTCCTCCGGTTCCCGGACCGCCGTTGAGGTCATAGACGGCGATGGCGGCGGATCCCCCGGTACTCTGTCCGGTGCTGCTTCCATAAACGTCCTGCACTGCGTTTCCCGACGTCGCCAGCAGCGGTGAGGGTGTTGCCGCGGCAAGCAAGGCGACCGCGAGTGTCAGGGCTAAAGCCGACCGGGCGCTCATTGTGGCGGCCATGGGCAGCAGGAAGGCCATCCCGGGGGTGGACCAGAGCCGGCGGCGCCACTGCCGGCGTCGGAAGCGCCCGCCGAGCCGCCGCTGGTGTAGACGTAGCCGCGGTATGCCTGTCCGCCTGTCGACGGGACGGCATTGGCGTCGGCCTTAAAGCTCAGCGTCATGGTCAGCGGCGCCTCGAGGAAGCTGCCATTGGCTCCATTGGCACGATTCAGTTTTATGGTGTAGCTACCACCGCGGTCGAGCCCGGGACAGGTGATGACGATTTTTTCCTTTTCCACCGAAATGCCGGCGTCGGGCAGAGTCGTCTCCAGCGCGGCTTTGACCGCCGCGGTGTCAGCGAAAGCCGTGTTCGAGTCCAGCTCGATCGTTACCGGTCCGCCGCTGTCGGCGACCTTGCCGTAGAGCGACAGGGGCTTCACGACGCTGGCGCGGATCACTTTGGAGTCGAGGACCGAGGTGTCGGACGCCGTGGCTGAGATAGCCAGCAGATGCGTGGCGCCCTGTTTGAGGGAAACGGTCGGCGGAAAAGTCGCCTGCTCCGGATGTTCCGGATCCAGCTCGAGGTCGACCTTGTCGCTTCCATCCACCGAGACAGCTGCCTGAGTCAGCGGCTTGCTGAAAGTGAAGACAAGACTTGCCTGGGGTGGGATGCTGTTGCCGGGCGCGTAGCGGGCCCCGTTGACAGTCATCGCTTCTACTTCGATGGGAGGGACCATGGTGAAGCTGGAAGTAAACTCTCGGGTGATGCCGATGATCGAGCTTATCTTCGCTTCGATTCTGATCTGCTGTCCGGCCTTTAGGTCCAGATCGCGGACCAGGTTACCGGTTCCCGTATTGTATTCGAGCGCAAGGGGTTCGCCGTCGGCGTAGACCGCTACCTTGCCGATGGATGCCAGCGCCGAGGAGTCGATAGTGATCGGCTGGCCCAGAGCGATGCCGGTCTGCGAGTCTGAGGGGGAAATGGATGCGGTGGGGACGGCCAGCCAGAAGCACAAGGCCAGGGCCGCGACCGCGGCTCCGGCGATGAGCATGAATTTTTTCCTGTCAGTTGCTTGCAAAGTTCTGTGGTCGAAATGGCTTCGGACGAGGCCCCCAGTGAGCCTCGTCCGAAAATTTTTGTTCTGTCCGCCAGCTCCGGTGACCGGCCGGAGCCTTATCGGGTGCGAAATCTCTTTAAACCCAGACCGATTGTGAAGGGCTAAAGTCGCTGCTGCCCCAAATAGGAGCAAAGACCATGCCAACTTATGGGCGCAGTCATGCAGGAGCAGCTATCTCGCAGCCAATAAGCCTGCAAATAGACGTAATTATCCGATTAATAATTTGATCATGGGAACCAAGGTTCGGGCAATGCGGAAAGGTGAACGGAGCCTGGGGCCGGGTATTGCGCGGGTTCTGCTACTACTGCTGTGGCAAATGCCACAGGGGGGGGGAGTGCTATTCGTCCGGATTGACGCTGACGTCGTACGGCGATATCGAATCCAGCTTGGCGTCAGGCGTGAAGGCGAGCCTGACCAGGCCATCGGCTTCGGACTTGTTGTAATACCAGATGATGCTTGGGTTCTGGGGCGAACCGGTGTGATGAGTGCGGTCGGGCTGGCCGAGGATTCCCTCGACCTGATCGAGTGTCATGCCCTTCTGGACCTGGTTGTACTGATCGCGGCTGATGCCGCTCTTGCCGCAGCCCGTGGCCGAAAGCGCCACGGCCGAAACCAGCAGGAGCATGAGGATGATCGACATGGCGCGGATGCGCGCCGGTTGGTTGTCGTATATGGCGCGAATGCGCATCGATTCGCCGTCAGTCCGAATCTTCAGCGAGGTGCCCGCGGTTCATGCGCAGTGCCCGCTGTGCCTGCGATGCTACCGCCCGGGAATGGGTAACGATGACGATGGTGATGCCTTCCGAGTTTATCCGCTTGAAGATCTCGAGGATGTCGGCCTCGGTGTCTTCGTCGAGGTCGCCGGTGGGTTCGTCAGCGAGAATGAGTTTGGGTTGGTTCATCAGTGTGCGCGCCAGCGCCACCCGGCGTTGCTCGCCGCCGGAGAGCTGACCCGGATACGAATACATCCTGTCCTCGAGGCCCACGAGCTTGAGCAGGTCGGCGGAGCGGCCGTTGTCGCCGGTGCCGTTCCTGCTGCCGAAGGTGGAAGGCAGCCTGACGTTATCAAGCGAAGTCAGGGTCGGCAGAAGGCTTGCAAACTGGAAGGAAAAACCGATCTTCTCGTTCCTGAGAAGCGACATCTCCTTATCGGAGAGGTTCCAGATGTTGGTGCCGTCGATGATGACTCTGCCTGAACTCGGCTTGGTCAAGCCGCCCATCAGGCTCAGGAGCGTGGTCTTGCCTGAGCCGGAATGCCCGACGATCGATACCAGTTGACCACGAGGAATCTCCAGGTCAATACTGTCGACCGCCCGCACAGTGCTCGGCCCGACCTTGTAAGCCTTGCTGAGATCCTTGAGGACTATCATGGCGTCGTCGGTCATTTATTCACCCTGCCTGATGGCCGCATATGGTTCCAGACGGCTGGAGCTAAGGGCCGGATAGAGCGAGGCCAGGGCGCCGCTTATTATCGATAACAGGAGTGTGCCGCCCATCAGCATGGCGAAGTACCACAGCGGCGGCCACAGGTAAGGAATTCCCAGACTGGAAGTAATGACCGCCTTGAAGATGAAAAGGGCGGCGCCGCCCACGAAGATGCCGGCTATGCCGCCGGCAGCGGTCAGGAAAACCGCCTCGGTCAGCATCAGGCGGAAGACGAAACGCCGGCTCGAGCCCATTGCCCGCAGCAGGCCGATCTCGCGCTGGCGCTCGTTGACGATCATGGAAAAGATTGCAGCGATGGTGAGCAGCGACATCACCCAGACGATGGCGTCGATGGCGATAAATCCCCTGGTGAAGCCGGAAAGACGGTCTGTGACCGACCGGCTGAGCTCGTTGGCGGTGATGACCATGGTCCCGGGGACGTTGGACTTGATCCGTTGCGTAACCTGGTCGATGTTGGACCCCGGCGCGATCTTAACCAGCACCGAGGAGATGGTGCCACGTTTGACGTCGAGGGGCGATTCCGCCACCTGTGCCGACTCTTCCGCCATCAGATAGGCCGTGTCGATGTTCATGAAGACACTCTCGTCGGCGCCCATGCCGGTGCCGTCGAGCACCCCGGCGACATCGAAATCATGGCCGTAAAAATGCACCTGCTCACCCTTGTTGGCCAGGATCAGCGAGCCGATGACGACCTCGTTTCTGTCGAGTGTCCGGTTGAGATTCTGCGCCAGCCAGGGGCCGATGACAAAATCGCTGCCCGGATCGTAACCCACGATCTGGACGTGGCCGGTACAACACTGCGAAGAGAGCATGGATTCGATGAACAGCTGCGGTGACGCCTGGGCGACGCCGTTGATGTTGCGCACCTGGTCGAGCACGGAGTGGTCCATGTAAAAGCTCGCGGGGGCGCCGGTGATCAGCGCCGCCTGTCCCGATTCCTGGGAGCCTTCGGGCACGACCAGCAGGTCGGCGCCCAGGCGTTGCATTCCCACTTCGAGACTGCGGTCGACGCTGCCGATCAGCAGCGTCGCGGAGAACAGAGCGCCCGCCGCCAGACCGACGATGGCAATGGTTACAAAGCTCCGGAATGGTTTACGGCGGAGGTTTTGCGCTGCCAGATAGAGGAGCCCGAGGCGTTTCATGAGATCAGCTTTGGCTCCTTGAAATGAAACTAAAACGGTTCATAGGGATATTCCTCAGAATACAGACCTCATTTGTCAGCGTCAAGCCGGCAAGAAATCGATTATATGCAGGAGTATCAAGCGGATTACCCCGGCGGGTATCAATGAAGGCGCTCACTTTTCCAGCCCGTATTTTTCAATCCGGTACAAAAGGGTGTGGCGGCTGACGCCAAGCAGTGCGGCGGCTCTGGTGCGGTTGCCGTCGGTTCTCGTCAGCGCCTGAGCTATCAGTTCACGCTCGACTTTCTCCAGTGCAACTCCCTCGGCCGGCAGCCGGATCGCATCGCTGGAAAGAGGCGCGCCCATGCGCACCTCCGCCGGCAGGTCCTCGGGGCAGATAGCCTTGCCCTGGCTGAGGATCGTCGCCCGCTCGATCGTGTTTTGCAGTTCGCGGACGTTCCCGGGCCAGTGATAGGCTTCAAGCAGCCGCAGCGAGCTGTCGGCAAGCTCCTTGTCCGGCGCGAATCGCGTCAGAAAATGCTTGGCCAGAAGACTGATGTCGCCGCGGCGCTCGCGGAGCGGCGGCATGTTTACGGGAATGACGTTCAGCCGGTAGTAAAGGTCCTCGCGGAACTGTCCCTGCTTGATCATCGAGGGAAGGTCGCGGTTTGTGGCGCCGATCAGCCGCACGTCGACATTGATGGTCTTGGAGCTGCCGAGCCTCTCGAAGCTCATCTGTTCCAGCACCCGTAGCAGCTTCACCTGCACCGTCAGGGAGATGTCGCCGATCTCGTCGAGGAAGAGCGTGCCCGTGTCGGCCAGCTCGAAGCGGCCTGGCTTTGAATCGCCTGCGCCCGTGAAGGCGCCCTTCTCGTATCCGAAGAGTTCACTTTCCAAAAGAGTTTCGGGCAGGGCGGCGCAGCTCAGCTGGATGAAGGGCTTGCCTTGCCGCGAGCTCTGCTCGTGAAGCGCCCGGGCGATCAGCTCCTTGCCGGTGCCGCTCTCGCCGTAGATCATGACCGAAGCTTCGGAGGCGGCTACCCGCGCGACTGTCTCAAGGATCTGCTTCATCTGCGGGCTCTCGCCGATGATGCCGGAAGTGTCGTAATCACGATCGAGTTCGCCGCGCAGATAATCGACCTCGCGTTCGAGCTTGCCGACCTTGAGCGCCTTGGCCACGGTGAGTTTGAGCTCCTCGACGTCAAACGGTTTGGTGAGATATTCGGTGGCGCCGGCTTTCATGGCCTGAACCGCGCTCTCGACGTTGCCGTGGGCCGTAAGCATGATGACCGGCAGGCCGGGATGCTGCTTCTTGATCTCCGCCAGGGCTTCGAGTCCGCCCATGCCCGGCATGCGCTGATCGAGGATGACCAGGTCCGGTACCGAATCGTCAAAGGCGTCAAGCGCCTCTTCTCCGGACGAGGCCTCGCGCACTTCGTGGCCGGCGCCCGAGAGGGCCCTGCCCACAACAAAACGCATGTTCTTCTCGTCATCCACGATGAGGATGCTGTTAGGCATAGGCGCCGTCTCCTGTTTCCGCGGCCGTACGGGTTAGCGGAAGTCCGACGACGAAGGTGCTGCCTTTGCCCGGCTCGCTATCGACGCTGATGAAACCCTGATGAGCATCGATGATGCGGTGAACAATCGACAGCCCCAGGCCGCTTCCTTCAGCCCGCGTCGTATGGAACGGGTCGAAGATCCTTTCCTTCTCTTCGGGCGACATGCCGATGCCGCTGTCGGCGAAGGATATCCTCAGGTAGCCGTCGCGGGCTATCCCGTCCATGGTCAGGCTGCCGCCGTCAGGCATCGCCTGTATCGCGTTTGATATCAGGTTCACAAAGATTTGTTTCAACCGGTCCTCATCAGCCCAGATCTGCGGCAAACCCGCCGGCAGATCGTTTTTGACCTCGACACCCTGTTGGCGGGCGAACTGCTTTGTGAGCAGAACCACCTCGCCCATGACGCGGGCCGTATCCACAGTGCCAAACTGTGACTCAGAGGGGCGGCCGAAGTCAAGCAGCGCGTTTACCACAGAATCGAGGCGGTCGATCTCCTGGACCATGACATGGGTAAGCTCGGCATCCCCGCATCCTGAATCCATTTCCTGCTCCAGCATCTGAACGCTTGCCTTGATGACGCCCAGCGGATTTCGCACCTCGTGGGCGACTCCCGCCACCAGTTCCCCCAGGCCGGAAAGCTTGTCGGCGCGGAGCAGCTGTTCCGTTAGGTCCTGGACCTCGCTGAGGTCTTCCATGGTGATGACGATGCCCACGGTCTGGCCGCGGCTGCGATGGGGGGCGATACGAACTGCGACCGGCAGGAGGCGCCCATCAGAGGCCAGCTCAGTCTCCAGGGTCGCCCGTTCCTGCCCGCCGGAAAGGATCTGTTCCGCGGCGCGTACCAGGCCTGGGTGATCCTTGAAGATCCTGGCCATGGGGAAGGCCACCAGGTCATCCTCGTGCCTGGCCAACAGCTGTCTGGCGGCGGGGTTGACGGTAACGATGATTCCCCGCCGGTCGCAGGCGATAACGCCGCTGCTGACGCTGCTTAGAACACTCTCGGTATAAGCCTTCATGTGGCGGATGGCGGTCTCGCGCTCCTCGATCTCGCTGTTGAGCTTCAGGACCTCCTGGTAGCGCTGTGCTTGCCTGCGCTTGGCTTCGACGACGGCGCCGGTGATCAGGGCCAGGACGTTGTAAAGAATGACCTCGAAAAGATTGTCGAGCGAGCCGGAGACAAACAGGCCGCCCATCGACATGATGGCATGGGGAATGAACAGCGCGCTGACCGAGAGCGACGCCAGCAGCCCGCCCTTGATGCCAAAACGAAAAGCGGCGTACAGGATCGGCACATAGTAAAGGCGCCGCAGCAGGATATGGAAATCGTCCTGGGTGATGAATTCAAAATGCGGTGGATAGTAATGGAAGTAGGTGATGACGACGATCGCCACCGCAACCAGCACCGCATCGCGGATCTGCGACCACGCTTTCGTGCCTGCTTTCCCGGCGGCTGTCAAAGGTTCGCCTTGCGCTCCCATGAAGCCGGGATGCCCAGGGCTTCACGGTACTTGGCCACCGTGCGGCGCGATATGCTGACGCCATCACTTTTCAGCAGTTCAGTCAGCTTCTGATCTGATAACGGGTGGCGGGCGTCTTCGCCCGCGACCCGTCCCGCGAGCCGTTTTTTCACGGCTGTTGCCGAGAGCCCTTCGCCGCCTGTGGTTGCGTACCCGGCAGAGAAGAAGTAGCGGAACTCGAAGACGCCGAATGGAGTGCTCATATATTTGCCGAGTATGGCCCGGCTGACCGTCGACGGATGTACTTCTAGCGTCCTGGCGATACTTTCAAGTCCGAGGGGGCGCAGGTATCCGGGCCCCTTCTTGAAAAATTCGGGTTGGGCGTCGGCGATGGCGCGCGCGACTTTTGCCACGGTGGCGCGCCGGTGGTCGACATCGCGGATGAGCTGGGAGGCCTTCTTGAGCTTTTCACCGATGTATCGGGCGGTCTCCGGGTCGACCTCGGGCTGGGCGCTGGCGCCCGGGGCGAAGGTCCCGCCAACGTTTATCGTCTTTGCCTTGCCGGCTGCCGCCATCTGCTGATACATGCGGCTTAGCCGCAGTGAAGGCATGATCTCCCGGTTAGCGAGTATGCGCACACGCCCGCGGCTGGGCCGGGCATAGACGTCGGGTATGATCGTCGCCGCCGGCGGGCTGGTATCGAACAACGAGCCCGGCGAGGGGTTAAGTTCCCGGATCAGCTCTACGGCCTTCCTCACCCTTGCGGCTGTGACGCCGAGGGATTTTGCGATCTCGCCGAAGGCGCCGCTTGCCACCTGCGGCAGGTAATCGCGGGCGATGCGTATCGCCGTCTCTCCGGCGTTCATCTGCTCGAGCTGGATGGCCAGGCACTCTTCGAGGTTGCGAGCGGCGATGCCGGGAGGATCGAAGTGATGCATCACCTTCAGCACCGATTCTATCTCGGCCTCAGGACGTTTGATCGTGCCGGCCAGTTCCTCGACTGACTCGCGCAGATATCCATCCTCGTCGAGGCTGCCGATGATGGCTAGCCCGATGCGGTTCTGTTCCTCGCTGAGGCTGGCCAGATGGAGTTGAAGGGTCAGGTATTCATCAAGTGTTTCCGGGCTCGCGGTCAGCTCGCCGGGCGTGGTTACCGGGTTGCCCGCGCCGGATCCCGAGCCCGCGCCGGATCCCGAGTCTGGCGCGGCATTGGATCGCTGAAAATCCTCCCAGAGTTCCCGCTCTGTGGACTGCCCGGGCTCCGTATCGAAATCCGATGGCTCGGGGATCTCCAGGGTGGGGTTCTCGTTGAGTTCCTTCTGGATGAGGCCTTGCAGCTCGTTCGCGCCCAGACGCAGAATCCTGAGGCTCTGGTAGAGCCTTGGGGAAAGGACCAACTGCTGGCTTAAGCCCGGGGTTGTTTTAAGGGATGGTTTGAGTTCCATGAACGGGGTTTCGGAAGCTTGCGCGCCCACCTCAAGTAGTTAATCCGCCGGCCGGACTGGAACCGCGGGGCCGGCCATCAGTACAACTTACTTACACCAATTGTAAATGGCACGGGTGATATATGGAAATCGGCAGGCGCCTAGTAATATGCCAGGCTGCCGTCCCGTTTGGCCCTCGAAACGGCATAGCGGAAGCAGACCAGGCTGATCGGAAGTGTGATCAGGGAGAATATCACCAGGGCGATGAGATCGCCGCCGACTTCGCTGAAGCCGGCGCCTTGAAGCAACGACAGGCGGATAGCCCTCAGCGAGTAGGTGATGGGGAAGAAATATGAGAGGCTCTGAAGCCATCCGGGAAGGATGCTGATGGGATAATAGACGCCGCCCAGCAGAGTGGATGAGGTGGAGAGCGCGAAGGCGATCGGATCGCCGCGCTTGAAGATCATGATGAAGCTCGCCGAGATGATGCCGAGGCTGGAAAAGGCGACTACGGTGAGCAAAAGAGCCAGTACCGCCGGCAGAATCGCGGCGCCGGAGAAGCTGACGCCGAAGAAGAGCCCGCCGATGAGCAGATAGACGCCGACCCGCAGCGAGGTGAAAGCAAAGCTCCATTGCGATGAAGACAGGACTATGTTGGAAAGTCTGGTCGGCGTCACCAGCATCGCCTCGAGGGTGCCGATCATCTGCTCCGAACGGATGTTGGTGGAAAAGCTCCCCAGGCCGACAGACAGGAAATTGGAGAAGGCGATTCCAATCAGTACGAAGGAGAAGTAGTTGCCGCCATATTCGCTGAGGCTGTTTTGCACCGAAGGCGCTTCGCCCAGCAGCTTGGCCACAAAGTAGAACATGACTACCGAGAAGAAGATGCTGGCAAACTGAAGCATGAAGGAAAAGCGGTAGCTGACCTCCATGAGGAAGTCTTTTTTCAGGAACGCCAGCGGTTTTCTGAATGTCAACATCAGGTCTCTGTTCCTTCCACCATGGTCTGTTCGACGAGATCGCGGAAGAAGTCGGAGAGGGTCGCGTCACCGGTCAGCTCTTTTACCGGTCCGTTGGCGAGCATCTCGCCGCCGAACATGATGCCGACGCGATCGCAGATCTGCTCCGCTTCAGCCAGATGGTGGGTCGCGACGACCACCGTCTTTCCTGAGGCGGCCAGGCTGCTGCGGATGAATTCGTGAAGCTGCCAGGTGGCGATGGGATCGAGGCCTTTGGTCGGTTCGTCCATGAAAAAGATCTCCGGATCGGCGAGCAGACCCCGCGCCAGTCCCATTCGCTGTTTCATCCCTGTAGAATATTCCTGGAAGCGCCGGTGCGCGGCATCCTTCATCTCGACGATCTCGAGCACTTCCTCGATGCGTTCGGTTGCGACTTTCTTGGAGAGGCCGTGGAGCGCGGCGAAAAATTCAAGGTTCTGCCTTCCGGTCAAGCGCCAGTAGAAGCTGCGCTCCTCGCTCGAGATAAGCGCGATCTTGCCCTTGACCTTTCCCTGCTGTTTGGCCAGGTCGAAGCCGCAGATTGTGGCTTTGCCGGCGCTGGGCAGCACCAGCGTGCAGAGCATCTTGGTAAGAGTGGTCTTTCCGGCGCCGTTGGGACCGAGGAGGCCGAAGATCTCCCCGCGCCTGACGGTCAGATCGATACCCTTGACTGCGGAAAAGACGATCTTTTCGAAAGGATTGCTGGGCGAAGAGATACCCTTGCGCTTGATAAACTCTTTGGTGAGATTATGAGTTTCGAGAACCACGTCGGCCATGTGCCTGTATTCTAACATGACGCATACTACGTCACATATCAACGAACCCTTTAACCTTGGCGGCCTCCGCTTGCCGAACCGGCTGGTGCAGGCGCCCATGGCAGGCATCAGCGGGCGCGCGTTCCGGTTGCAGGCCCGGCGCTTCGGGGCCGGGCTGCTGACCACGGAGATGGTTTCCAGCCATGGCGCCTGCTACCGGAACCAGAGGACGCAGGCGATGCTGGAGCTGACGGAAGCCGAGCACCCGGTCGCCGTGCAGCTGTTCGGCGCCAGTCCGGATGCCATGGCTGAGGCGGCGCGCATGGCTGAATCATCCGGCGCCGACATCATCGATATCAACATGGGCTGTCCGGTGCGCAAGGTGGTAAAGACGGGGGCGGGTGTGGCCCTTATGGGCGATGAAGCGCTGGCGGTAAGCATCGCTGCCGCCGTCGTGGGTGCCGTTCAGGCACCGGTGACGGTAAAGCTTCGCTCGGGGGCGGGTCCGGCTGCGACCGCCCTGTCGCTGGCCGGAAAGCTCGAGGCGACGGGGGTGTCCGCTCTTTGCATCCATCCACGGCTGGCCGGGCAGGGTTATAAAGGCAAAGCCGACCATTCACTTAGCCGGGCGATGGCCCAGGCGGCATCTGTGCCGGTGATAGCCAGCGGCGACATCGATGGCCCCCCGGCCGCCGAGGAGCTGCTGGCTGAGGGATGCGCCGCGGTGATGATCGGCCGCGCCTCGCAAGGGAACCCGTGGATATTCAGCGACCTGCTCGGCGGCGTTGCTCCCCATCGCCGTCCGATCGGGATCGTACTGGCCGAACTGGAGCGCTTCTACAATGACATGGCGGCCGAGACCGGCAGGGAGCGGGCGGTTCGCCAGATGAGGAAGTTCTATGGCTGGTATTTGAAGCCTTTCCGCCCGGACGCGAAGCTTCGCGACGGATTGAGGCGCGCGGAAGGATTCAGCCAGGCCTTAGAGCTGATCGCTCAGTCACTGGCCACATGAGAGCCGGCGGCGGTATTCGCTCAGCTCATGGCTTCGTAAAGGGAGGCAGCCTCGGCGTCGAGGGTCGCCAGCTGTGACTGAAGGTCTGAATACTGCCGCTGCAGAGGCTCGATCTGTTCCTGCCACCACGGGTCGATCGGGTCGCCGCTGGTAGAGATGGTCATCAGCCTCGATTCGATCTGCACCGCGGCCTGTTGCGCCGCGGCCTGGTCGCCAGCGCCGGCCGCATCCGCCAGGCGGGCGCCGAGGGTGGCCAGGTCGGCATCGTCGGCGGCGGTCTTCGAAAGTCCGGTCAGGAGCGGGAAGCCCTCTTGCGAATATGACTGATCGAGCTGTTTTTGCACCTGTAAAAATGAGGCGGCTGTCTGCCTGAGCGAAGCAGCCGCCTCCTGCGGGCTCGACTGCACCTTTCCCATGGAATCCTCGAGCTGTCCCAGCAGCCGGTCCATCTCCTGGACCGAGTTGAAGATCGCCGGTCCGACCCCGTAGAGCTGGTCGAGCCGATCCACAGTCGCCGCCAGCGTGTCGAGCTGTTGCCGCCGCACCGCCGCTGTATCCCGTTTCTTCTCGAGGTAGGCGCGATAATTGTCGTCGATCAGGGGCAGCCCGGCCGCGGCGGACATCTCGTCCTCGGCGTCATTGACCGGGCCCGCGGCTTGTCCCAGGAGCAGCTTCATGTCCGGCAGCGCCGCGGCGGCCTCGTTGATATTTTCCAGAGATGTGAAGTTCTCACGCCCGAGTCTGTCGAGCTTCATCTGCGCCATGATATTGTCGGCGGTCTCGATGTGGCCGTTGGCTTCCCTGAGCAGCATGTCGGCGCGCCTGGCCTCGACCCATCCCAGGCCAAACCAGCCGCCCGCTATCACGATCGCCATCAGCAGCAGGGTCAGGATTATCAGGGGCGCCCGCCTCACATCAACCGCCCAGGACGTAGCCACGCCACTCGCCCTCGAAATCATTCCAGCCGATCCCCAGTACGGAGGTGAACACGTCGTTGACCAGCGCATCCTGGCTCTGGTTGTCGCTCTGCCGCCGCTGGAACTCGCGCAGCAACGCCATCACCTTGTCGTTACCGTATTTTGTCTCCAGCAGCGCGACCGCCGAGTCGGCTTCCTCATATGCCAGGGTGGCCGCGTCAGTGCTAAGCAGCGCCGAGAAGCTGCCAGGTTGATAGATATCACTAAGTGTGGGGCTGATAGCGCCGCCGCCGCGCAGCCGGTCTTTCAGCATCGATATGTCCTCGATGCCGCCGACGTAATCGGCCAGGCCCTCGACCAGGAAGGGGGGCGTGCGGTTGCCGCTTATCGGGAAAAGGGCGATGTGCGTCAGCTCATGGGCGATCATCTTCCGGTTATAGCCGGGAGAGGTCTGGTCCGTGCGGGAGAAGACCTCGGCGTCGATGATTATCTCTCCGCCCTGTTCGGCTTTGTCCCCGAGCATGAGCGAGGCGCCGCCGGTCCATTCCTGCCATTTCCCGGGGAAGGTCTGATCGATCTCACTTTTGTTGTCGTAGACCTTGACCGGCACCTTGGGGAAACCCGCGTCGGGGAAGATCGACTCCAGTCGCGGCATGGCGGCATCGGTCATTTCCTGGACCTGCCTGGCAACGCCTTCCTGTGAGGCATGGTAGAGAACAAGGGAGCGCAGGCCGGCGATCACCTCGATCTTGCCGAAGTCTTCAAAACGGGCGGCGCGATTCTTGCCCAGCGCCTGCTGACTGGCGTCGCCCGAGAGCTTCCAGCCATCAGTGCGCCTGACCAGGAAGTAGGCCTCACGCCGGGGATCGGGAAGCTCGCCGAAGCTGTCGCGCAGTGTATAAGACGAATCGATTTTAGCCGCGACCTTGCCCGGAGCGGTCTCGCTCTGGCTCACCAGCTGCAGGCGAAACTGACTGAAAGGGACCGCCGCCAGATTGTCGAAACGCTGCAGCTCGGCGGCGACAAAGTCGGGATTTTCGTTATCGAGCACACCGGCGAAGCCGGCGCGGTCCTTGTCAGTTAGCGCTTTTGCATAGGTATCAAGCGCCGCCTGGATTTCACTGTTGCTACCGCCGGTGACGGCGGCGCCGGTTGCCGTGGGCGTGGCCCAGTCGGAGTTTTGGGGCCTTTCGCCGGCGCAGCCGGAAAGCGCGAACAAAGACAGACAGATGAATACCGCCAGCATGGCTGGCAGCAGGTGAGCTCGCAGCTTCAAATTATCCCGTTCTTCATTTCCCGTTCTTCACTTTACAGGTTTTCCCGTCTTCGGACGCTTGAGGAATTTATCGAGTTTTGCTGTGGTCATGGTGTTCAGTACCGTGTCCGCCTCGATCCATCCGCGGCGGGCGGTGGCGATGCCGTAGCGGAGCATGTCGAGATGAGCCGGCCGGTGCGCGTCGCTGTTGATGACCAGCATCACGCCGGCCTCCTGTGCCATCCGGGCATGGCGGTCGTTGAGGTCGAGCCGTTGGAAATGTGAGTTTATCTCCAGGGCCGTGCCGGTCCTGGCCGCCATGTCAATAAGTTTCCCGATGTCAACTTCATAAGGTTCGCGCCGGTTGATAAGCCTGCCGGTGGGATGGCCTATCGAGCGCACATGCGGGTTCTCCATGGCGGCGCTCAGGCGCTTCATGATCTGCCTCCGGCTCTGGTTGAAGCCGGAATGTATGGAGACCGTGACGAAATCCAGCCGGACGAGATATTCATCCGGAAAATCGAGAGCGCCGTCGGACCGGACGTCGACCTCGGCGCTGGCGAAGACGCGGAAACCCTTGAGCTTACGGTTGACCCGGGCGATCTCTTGCAGCTGTCCGTCGAGGCGTTCGGGCGACAGCCCCTCGACCATCCCCAGGGACTGGGTGTGGTCGGACATGGCCAGGTACTTATAGCCGCGCTCCCTGGCCGCGAGCGCCATCTCCTCGATGGTGGCATGGCCGTCGCTCCAGTCGGAATGCACGTGCAGGTCGCCTCTGAGATCGCTCTCCTCGATCAGGCGGGGCAGCCGGCCCGCAGCCGCCGCCTCGATCTCGCCCTTCTCCTCGCGAAGCTCTGGCGGGATGTAATCGAGGCCCAGCAGGGCGTAGACCTCTTCCTCGGAATCGCACTCATGCACCTCGCCGGTGCCGGCCTCCTCAACCCCGTACTCACTGACTTTGAGGCCTTTGGAGATAGCCAGCTCTCGCAGGGCGACGTTGTGCTCCCTGGAGCCGGTGAAGTGCTGCAGGAGGTTGCCGTAGAGGCCGTCGGGCACGACACGCAGATCGATCTGCAATCCGGTATGGGTTCGCACCGAGCACTTGGTGGGGCCGCTGCCGATCACCTCGGCGACCATCGGCAGTTTGCAGAAGACTCCCGTCAGCGCCTCCGGGACCGATGCGGTGGCGATGATGTCCAGGTCCTTGACCGTCTCTCTCATGCGACGGACGCTGCCGGCATAAGTCACGTTTTTGGCCTCGGGAATCTTCATCAGCGCCGTCACCGATTCTTCGGCTATGGGCAACACCTCGCCCAGCAGCAGGCGGTGGCCCCGGGCGCGCAGGCGGCCGATGGCCTTGATGATGTTATCCGCGGATTTCTGGCCCATGCCCGGCAGGCCGGCGATGCTGCCGTCGCGAGCGGCGGTCTCGAGTTCGGCGATGGTGGTGACGCCCAGTTCTTCCCAGACCTTGCGGGCGGTTCTGGGGCCGACTCCCTGGATCCGTTCGATCTCTACAAGCGTCGGAGGGTACTTCTGGAAATATTCTTCGAGTTCGCCCAGCTTGCCGGTGGCGACGATCTCTTCGATCTTGGCGGCGATGCTCTTGCCGACGTCAGGGACCTCCGTCAGAGTGCCGGCCCTGGCGCGCTCTTCTATCGAGTAGTTGACCCCGGCGATGCGCTTGGCCGCTTTTTCCACGGAGATGACCTTGAACTTGTTGACCTCATCCAGCTCCATCATCTCAGCTAGCGTATCCAGGATGCTGGCTATATCGGCGTTGCTGGGCACGGGTCACCTTCCGGAAATTACCTTTTCATAGATCTTTCTGGTCTCGGCGGCCATCGTCCGCCAGGAATAGATGGCGGACTGTTTCTTACCCTTTTCGATCAGCTCCATGCGCATATCCTGTGAAGAGAGCACCATCTCGACGGCCCCGGCCAACTCGGCGGCGTTGCGGGGATCTATCAGCACGGCGGCGTCGCCGACGATCTCGGGAATGGCGGTGGAGTTTGAGGTGACCACCGGTGTGCCGCAGGCCATCGCCTCAAGCGGCGGCAGGCCGAACCCTTCATAAAGGGAAGGGAAGACCAGGACTTGCGCCAGGCTGTATATCGCCGGCATGTCGAAATCGTGGACATAGCCGGTGAAATGGACCCCTTCAAGGTCGAGGCCGGCGAATGCTTCCTCAGGAGCGACCCGGCAATAATCGACTCCGGTTATCACCAGGTGCACGTCGGCGCGAACCCGGCGCAACTGCCCGAACGCCTTGATCGCGGTGCGGATGTTCTTGCGGGGCTCGGTGGAGCCGACGCAGAGCGCGAAGCGGGGCGGCAGCTGGTAGCGGTTGGTCACCTGGGCCAGTTCCTGCTCGTCGGTCACCGGCTGGAACTTCTCATTGACGCCGTCGGTGATGACGCTGATCTTGCCCGGATCGATGCCGCTCCAGTCAAGGATGTCATTGCGCGAGAATTCCGAGATGGTGACGACGTGGTCGGCCCCCTCTACCTTTTCCCGCAGGCGCCGCTCGTAAAGACGCGCCCGCGCGGGGCTGTAATAGTCGGACGCCAGCCGCACCAGGATGATGTCATGCAGCGTCATCACGCTCGGACATGGAAGCCGCCCCGGCTCGGGAAGGCCCATGTCTCGCGGCGAATGGTAGACATCCACGTTCTGTTCGGCGAGCTCCACGGGCAACCGATACTCTTTATAGAGGTAATTGGCGATCCGCTCGGCGTAAGAGATGTTGTGATAGGAATCCCCCGCCATGCGCTGGTTGCGCGCGAAGAGCAGCACCTGGTCTCCCAGATTCAGCCGCCGCAGGTTCTGTACCAGCTCATGCGTATAAGTGGAGGTTCCTGTCCGGTGAAACAGGAGAGGGAGGCCTTCGATACCGATTCTCATGTAGCAAATCCTAACGGGTTAGGTGGCTTTTTTGAAGGAAATGGGCAAGTGGAGAATAACTCTTTTAGAAGTAGCCCGCTGAAAAGGGTTAATGCCCTGTGCTTTTTCTTCACATTTTTACGCACTGCTTACAATGGGATGATATTAAATTACGGACCGCTTCCCCTGAATACCATGGAATGACCGGCAGCGCCGGCAATCGGGCCGGCAGGCCCGGGAATCATTTGTTAGGGTAGGGATGGGGCAAGCTTTAAGAGGGTATTGATGTTCAAGCGTGGCCAGACAAAAATCCTCACCGGCACAGCCGCGACCGCACTGCTCGCCGCCGCTGCCGTCCTTTTCCTCCCCGGCTTCAGCGGCCGGACACCTCCACCGGAAACCAGCGGAGGTGACGTGGTGAGCTCGGGGGCGGATTTCCAGTCCGGCGACCAGGACGGAACCAGCGTGGCGCCTTCGACCAAGGGCGGCGACCTGGTGCTGGCCCTCGATCCTTCAAAGTCACAAGGCGGCTACGTTTCCCAGCCTGCCAGGGCCGACTATGCCTTTAACGCCGTTGGCCTTCACTGGAAGGCTGACATGCCCCCCGGCACCGACGTCAACGCCGAGGTCCGCTTCAGCCAGGATGGCGAGCAGTGGGGCGACTGGCAACCTGTGGAGAAAAACGGGGACGAGCTGCCGGACAACTTCGATCAGACCAAGTCGGCCGGCGAGACCATCGGCGATCTGGTGTTCACAGATGCCGCCAGATATTTCCAGTACAAGCTCGACCTCAAAAGCAACGCCGCCGGGCAATCGCCGGCAGTCACAAGGATGACCGCCAGTTATATTGACGGCAAGGGCTATCACGAGTCGCTGCTGTCCGCTTCCAGGATCGAGCGCAATGTCGGCGCGGCCCTGAGTCCGCCGCAGGCGAGCGCCGATCCCGCCATCATCTCGAGGGCCCAGTGGGGAGCCAACGAAGCTTACATGACCTGGCCTCCCGAGTACTCCCAGCCGAAGAAGATCGTCATCCACCACACCGTTACCATGAACGGCGACCCCGACCCGGCGGCCACGATCCGCACTATATATTATTACCACGCCGTCAGCCTGGGCTGGGGCGACATCGGTTACAACTTCCTGATCGATCAGCAGGGAAGGATCTACCAGGGCCGCTCCGGAGGCAACGGCGTCATCGGCGCCCACGCGCTCGGCTGGAACGAAGGCACGATCGGGATCTCGGTGCTGGGCAATTACAGCCAGACCGACATCAACGGCGCCATCTATAACGCCATGGTCAGCCTGATCATCTGGAAAGCCAACCTCAATAACATCGACCCGAACGGGTCGGGTTATTTTGAATATTATGCGGGCTGCAACGGCGGCTGCAATCCGACCGGAATCTATGCCCCCAACATCGTGGGCCACCGGGATCTTGCCGGCAACTACACCGAGTGCCCCGGCAATTACCTTTACGCCCGCATTCCCCAGTTCCGGGCCGAGGCCTCGGCCCAGTTCCATTACCCTCCCGATTTCGCCAATATGATGCCGTCAAACGCGAACGAGATTGCGGACAACAAACCGCTGATCAGCGCGGACGTCCTCGGCTCCGCCGTTCTGCCCAGCACGATAACGATGTCGCTCGACGGCGTCGATATCACCGGTGGCGCGACAAGGACCTCCACCCTCGTGAGCTACAGGCCGCCGGCGCCGCTGGCGCCCGGCACCCACACCGTACACACCTACGTCGCCGACTCGTTGGGCTCTACCAAGACCGCCGACTGGACGTTCACGATCGCCGCGACGAACTATACGCCGCATGACTACATATGGACCTGGTACGACGGCGTCAACAGCCGCAACTGGGTGCTGATGGCGAATCCGGCTTCGTCGAGCAACTCGCTGTTCTTCGACCTCTATATAGCCGGCCGGTACATGAACCTTTCGCCATTCGCACCGACTGACGGCCAGTGTCCCGGTTTCTGCGGCTCGGCTCAGGTGCAGCCCGGCCGATCGATGACGCCTCTTTATAACGGGGTCATGGGAGGCATGGTCATCGCGCCGTCGCTCACCGGCGCGAAGGCCATAACCAGCCAGCGCACCATCTGGGGACAGAATTCATTCGAGGAACTTCCCGGCTTCGATTCGGAGCGTTTGACCGACCATTACTACTGGACCTGGTACGACTCGGCCAGCGCCGGCTACAAGAACTGGATCCTGGTCGCCAACCCCAATGCCTCGACGGTCTTCTACAAGATCAGGATCGCCGGCAACGAATATCAACGGGGTACGATCAACCCCGGCTCGAGCGTGACGCCGATATTCATGGGCATCATGGGCGGTCCGGTCGAGGTGCAGGCCTGGAGTGACGGCGTCGACGGCGCCGTTCCCGCCAAGATCATGGCATCACAGCGGGTGCTCTCAAATGGCGGCTCGGCCTTCAACGAGGTGCCGGGCATTCCCGCAGCTGAACTCTCCGACCGCTATCTCTGGACCTGGTACGACATGCAGTCGGCCGGCACCCGCAACTGGGTGCTGGTGGCCAACCCCAACGACTCTGAAATCTATTATGAGATCACGGTCGCCGGTCACCTGACGAGCAGCGGCACTGTGCCGGCCGGAAACCGGGTGACGCCGACCTTCCCCGGTACCATGGGAGGCCCGGTCGAGGTGCAGGCGTGGACCGATTCCGGCAAGAGCGCGCCGGCGAATGTCATCGCCTCGCAAAGGGTCGTCTGGGGGCCATCTTTCGAGGAAGTCCCGGGCTACCCGGTTTCGCAGCTCAATTCTTCTTATGTCTGGACCTGGTACGACCAGAAGACGGCCGGCACCACCAACTGGGCGCTGGTTTCCAATCCCAACGCCTTCCCGGTCAACTACGAGATCAGGATCGCGGGCACCCTGTTTGGCAGCGGCACCCTGCAGGCCGGCGCCAGCGCCACGCCCACGTTTCCGGGAACCATAGGCGGACCGGTCGAGGTGAAGGCGACGACCACGTGCCCTTCCCCCCAGCCGGCAAACATCCTGGCCTCGCAGCGGGTTCTGTGGAACGGTTCCTTCAACGAGGTGACCGGCACCGTGCTCGACAGCGTGCCGGGAACATCAGGCGGCTGCGGCAGCACGACCGTGACCTCCGACGCCTCCTTCGAGGTAAAGGACGGCAACGGCGCCTTGCTGACGACCCTGGCGGCGGGCCAGACCGCCACTGTGGCTTACGGCGGCGGGTCCTACCTGGTGCAGACGAGCACAGGGTATTCGCACAGCGGCGACTCTTATATCAGGATGTCGTCACCGACCGGCGGCATCATGCAGGTGACTTCATATCACGATCATCCGAGCTGGAATCAGGATCTTGACGATAACAGGTTCCGCGGCGCCATCGAGGTGCGTTACTCACCGGCCTCAAACAAGGCCTGGGTAGTGGAAGACGTGCCTCTCGAGGATTATCTCAAGGGCATCGCCGAGACCAGCTCCGGCGATTACACCGAATATCTCAAGACCATGTCCACGGCCGCTCGCGGTTACGCGCTGTGGCACCTGAACAATGGCGGCAAGTACGGCCCCTCCGAGATCTTCACTCTCAAGAACAGCCGTAACGGCAACGGTGACGACCAGCAGTACAAAGGCTATGGGCTGGAGACGCGATTTCCCGATCTGGTTTCCGCGGTCAACGCCACCAGCGGGCAGGCTGTGACCTACGGGGGCAACGTCGCCATCACGCCCTACTATTCCAATTCAGACGGCCGTACGCGTTCGGCCCTGGAGGCATGGGGCATCGATTACTGGCCCTGGCTGCAGAGCGTTCTCGATCCGGACTGCAACGGGATGACCTTAAACGGCCACGGTGTCGGCATCAGCGCTGTGGGGGCCCGGGCACGAGCCGGCCGCGGCGACAGCTTCCGAACCATCCTCGGCTACTACTACACTGGAACCGCCGTGCAGGCCGTGGATACCAACAAGAACATCAGGATCGCCATCACCCCGGTCTCCTGAGGGCAGCCAACCCGCCCGTTCAACCGTCAAGAGCTTGTTTCAGGCCAGCGGCCTTTTCTTGTGATAAAATCTGCTTCCGCTTCACAAATACTCTTTTCTCCGATGTTGCTTGGCGGAAACAATGGAAACCAGAACCGACATACTCGAACTGCCTTCAGACCTTTATTCCCGGAACATCATCATCTCCGAAGGAATAAAGAAGTTCAAAAAGGATCGGGGCCTGGAAAGGATCAGGGTTCTCGATCTGGGCGGCAGGAACGGCAAGCTTTCTCTTTTTCTGGACGCGGAAGACGAGTTGGCCCTGCTCGATCGGAGGAAAGGCGATGAAGAGAATCTCATCGCTGGCGACGCCACCAACATGCAGTTCGGGGACGACTCGTTCGACGTGGTCACCTCGGGCGATGTCTTCGAGCATGTCCCGCCCGATCGGCGGGACCGATTCATCCGGGAAGCGCTGAGGGTCTCCAGCGGGCTTGTGATTGTCGCCGCTCCCTTCGCGGATGGCCAGAACGAGTACGCGGAACGGGTAGTGAACGGTTACTATAAACGCCTGACCGGCACAGACCACGAATGGCTGGCGGAGCACATAGAGAACGGTCTGCCCAGTGCCGGCGATCTCGAGAGTTTCTTCAGGAGTGAGGGGGTCGGCTACTCGCAGTGCAAATCAAACAACACCGACAACTGGATGATCCTGCAGTCCCTGATCTTTTATTTTGTCCACTTCACTTCCTTCCAGAAAAATGACGAGGTTCTCAGGAGCTTCTTCAGGACCTATAACGAGAACATCGCCTCAATTGAGGATGAGGCGGCGGATTGCTACCGGAGGATCTACTTCATTGCCAAAAATGGGGAATTTGACTACTCCTTCCCCTATGTTTTTGACCGCAAGGCGAAAATCGACATGATTGATAAGGCCTTTATCGTCCTGGCTGAAGCCGCTGAGGCGATGACGGCGGAATTTGTCTCCCTGCACGGCCACATCCGGCAGCAAACCGATGCTATCCACACCCTCGAAAACCAGCTGCGGGAAGCTCACCGGGACGTTTTCGAAGCCCAAAATGCCGCCAAGCGGCAGGAGCAGGTCATCCTGACCATGAGGGCCTCCAAATTCTGGCAGGCAAGGGAAGCACTGGCAAGAATCGTCTCGTTCGCCAGGCGCCGATAATGATTCTCAGCCAAAGCCCCCTGTATGAAAAAAATTAACTCACTCCAATATTACGGATTGGTAAGGGAACTAACCCTTACCGATTTCAAACTCAAATACAAAGCCTCGTTTTTCGGCTATCTCTGGTCACTGGCAAAACCCCTGATGCTCTTCGGTGTGCTGCTGGTCGTATTCTCGAAGTTTCTCAAGCTGGGCGGAAGCATCCCCGATTATCCAGTCTATCTCCTGCTCGGCATCGTCCTATGGACTTTCTTCATCGAAGCGACCTTCTCATCGCTGACCTCGATCGTCAGCAAGGGCGACCTGATCCGGAAGGTTTATTTCCCGCGGATCATCCTGACCATTTCCGCTTCGGTGACAGCGTCGATCACCCTGCTTCTGAACATCGTCGTCGTGCTTATATTCATGTTCTTCTCCAAGATCTCACTGACGGTGACGGCGCCGCTGATTCTGGCGTTGATGATCGAGTTCTTCATCCTCACCGCGGGGGTTTCGCTTATTCTGGCGTCGCTGTTTGTTCGTTTCCGCGACATCGCCCACATCTGGGAAGTTGCCGCCCAGGTCCTTTTCTATGCGACGCCGATTCTTTACCCCCTGAGCCTGGTGCCGGAGAGTCTCGGCCAGATCATCATGCTGAACCCTCTGGCCCAGATCATCCAGGACAGCCGCTACGTCCTCATCACCAATGAGACCGGGACCGTTTTCAACACGCTCTCTTTTCCGCTCAACGTGGTCCCTTATGCGATGCCGTTTGTTGTCTTTGCCGCCGGTTACTGGATTTTCCAGAAAGAAGCCTCCAAGTTCGCCGAAGAGATCTGATGGCCAGGGAAGGGGACATCGCCATCAGGGTCGACAACCTGTCCAAGCGTTTCCGGATTCCCCATGAAAAGCACGCAACTTTGAAAGCGGCGGCGCTCCACCTCTTCGACCAGAAAAGCTACACCGAATTCCAGGCCCTCGATGATGTCAGCTTCGAGGTCAGGAAGGGAGAATTTTTTGGCATCATCGGCCGCAATGGATGCGGCAAGAGTACGCTGCTGAAGATAATCGCCGGCATTTATGTCCCCACCGGCGGCAGGGTCAAGATCGACGGCCGCATCTCTCCCTTCCTTGAGCTGGGGGTTGGTTTCAATCCCGAGCTCACCGCCAGGGAAAACATATTTCTCGGCGGCTCGATACTGGGTCTGACCAGAAAGGCGATCGAGGAGAAGTTTGACAGAATAGTAGAATTTTCGGAGCTGGCGGATTTTATCGACATGAAGTTCAAGAATTTCTCGTCGGGCATGCAGGTGCGGCTGGCCTTCGCCCTGGCCATTTATGCCCACGCGGAGATATTGCTGATGGACGAGGTCTTGGCCGTCGGCGACAGCAACTTCCAGAGCAAGTGCCTGGAGGAATTCAATAACTACCGGGAGGAAGGCAAGACGGTAATCCTGGTCACCCACGACATCTCCGTGGTCCAGAGGTATTGCGACCGGGCCATGCTGCTGCGGAACGGGAAGATCGTCAAGATGGGGGATCCCGAGGAGATCGGCAACGAGTACATCCTCCAGAACATGAGCGACGAGGAAAAAAGGATCGCAGAAGCCAAGAAAGACGGCGCCGTCGACGGCATCGACCGCAAGAGGGACGTCGCCATCACCAACGTGGAATTCCTGGATGAAAAAGGGCAGGAAAGAAGCGTATTCGGCACCGGAGAGGATATAATAGCCCGGATCCATTATTTCTCCAGGCAGACGATTGAGAAGCCGGTTTTCGGGGTGGCGATCCACACCCAGGACAACATCCATATTTCCGGCCCCAATACCAGGACTTCAAGCTTTGACATACCGGAGATACAGGGCGAAGGATACGTGGATTTCATCATCAGAAAAGCGCCCTTTTTCACCGGAACCTTCAATCTTACAGTGGCGCTTTTCGACTGGAACCTGGTTATACCGTATTCCTTCCAGGAGCAGAAATACGTCTTCAGGATAAAGTCCGCGGAAGCCAACCAGTACGGGGTTGTCAAGCTCGATACCGGCTGGAGGCGATAGGCGGCCCCGCCGCGACTGCGACCGGTGCGGTCGCCGAACCGCCCGGGGAATTCCACCAATAATCGCATGATAAATCGCATTCTCTATATCATCCGGAACGAGGGGTTCAGCAGTCTGTTGCGGCGGGGATGGCAGCGGCTTCTGTTCGGCGGCGAGAAAGAAGCCGCATTCCGGAAATGGATCCGGCGGCATGAGGACTGGGACCGTGAGAAAATCAGGTCGCTGACCGGCCACATGGAGCTCCGGCCCCTGATCTCGGTCATCGTGCCCGTTTACAACACCGACCCGAAGTTCCTGGACGCCTGCATCCAGTCCGTGCTTGACCAGTATTACGAAAACTGGGAGCTCTGCCTTTATGACGACGCTTCCACGGATGGAGCCACCATCGAATGCCTGCAGAAATGGCAAAACCTCGGCGACGCCCGCGTCAAGACGGCCTTCGGGACCCTAAACCGGCACATCTCGCTGGCGTCCAACGAGGCGATCTCGATGGCAACCGGGGAATACGTCGCCATTCTCGATCACGACGACGAGCTGGCGCCGGTGGCGCTGTTCGAGACCGTAAAGCTGTTGAACGAGCATCCCGAGGCGGACCTGATCTACAGCGATCAGGACAAGATCGACGTCAAGGGCAGAAGGTCCGAACCGCTGTTCAAGCCGGACTGGTCGCCCGAGCTCCTGATGTCGGTCAACTACATCAATCATCTCTGCGTGATCAGGAAGAAGACAGGCGATCAGGTTGGCTGGTTCCGGGAAGGCTACGAGGGCTCGCAGGATTTCGATCTCTTTCTGAGGATAACCGCGGTGTCTGAAAACATCTTCCACATCCCGGCGATACTGTACCACTGGCGCAGCACCCCGGCCTCGACGGCGGGCAACATCCTCGCCAAGGATTACTGCACCGACGCCGGCGTCAGGGCGCTTAACGATTACCTGGCCGGGAGGGGCTGGCCGGCCCGGGCTTACGCCGGCGAGAACCCGACCGAGTATCACGTCAGGTTCGCGGCGCAGGGGGAACCCCGGGTCTCGATCATCCTGCCGTTCCGGGACAAGGTGGGTCTGCTGAGGAACTGCCTGCATAGCATCCGGCGTTTGACCACGTATGATAATTACGAGATCGTTCTCGTCGCCAATAATTGCGAGAACAGCGAGACCTTCGAATATCTCGATTCCCTGGAGAAGGAAGGTGATCCCAGGATCAGGGTCTTGCGGCACGATGTCGACTTCAACTTCTCCGCAATCAACAACTGGGCGGCGGAGCAGGCCGAGGGCGAGTTCCTGCTATTTTTAAACAATGACACTGAAGTGATCACGCCGTCGTGGATCGAGGACATGCTGGGTTACGCCCAGAGGAAAGACATCGGCGCCGTCGGTCCCAAGCTTCTTTTCGAGGAGGGAACGATCCAGCATGCGGGCGTTATCGTCGGCATCGGCGGCTTCGCTGATCACATCTTCACCGGCGGAACCGAAAACACTTTCACGTCCTTCGGCAAGGACACCTGGTCGAGGGATTACCTGGCCGTGACCGCCGCCTGTATGATGGTCGAGAGAAAGAAATTTGAGTCGGTCGGCCGCTTCAATGAGGAGTTTATCGTCTGCGGCAGCGACGTCGAGCTGGGGCTGCGGCTGCACCTGGCCGGACTGCGCAACGTTTACCTGCCGTTCGTAAAGCTTTATCATTTTGAGTCGCAGACCAGGCAGGAATGGGTCCACGAAAAAGACGTGGAATGTTCCAGGCGTTACTACGCCCCCTTCCTGGAGGCAGGCGATCCCTATTACAATAAGGCTCTCACCCTGGAAACGACCAGCGGTGAATACAGCTAGGATTCGATGATGCCGGACAATCAGATAAAACTCGCGGGCAGGGTCTTCGATTATTACCGGGCCAACGGCGCCAAAAAAACGCTGCGCCGCGCCGCCCAGAGAATCGCGCAGGGCCAGGCCGGCGACGAGCCGGCGCCGATCGGTTGCTCTCTGCCACCGGAGGCCGCCGCTCTTCCCATCAGACGGGTGGAAAATGCTGCAGGCCGCCGCCGGTTGACCCTGGTCATACCCTCGGTCGAGCGCCAGCACCTCTTCGCCGGCTCCTGGACGGCGCTGAAAGTATTCTGGGAAGCTGCCAGGGCGCATGATTTCCGCGCCCGGATCGTCTGCAACAATACCCCCTATAACCCCGAGGCTCTCCAGAGCCTCGATTTCATCTCGCCGGCGGAGCTGACCGGGATCGAATCGTGGGCGCGTCCGGGCGGCGGTTATTGCGAGGTGGAGGATGACGAGATCTTCATCGCCACCGCCTGGTGGACCGCTTACGCCCTCAAGCGGCTGGAATTGACGCACAAGGTTTTCTACCTGGTTCAGGATTTTGAGCCGAGTTTTTATCCGTGGTCCCATCAGTATCTGCTGGCGCTGGAGACCTACAAACTCAATTATTCAAAGATCATCAACACCTCGATCCTCTATGATTTTTTCCGGGATCGTGGCCATCTGCACGGCAGTGAGGCGGTGTTTTTCGAGCCCGCCATCAACACTGAACTGTACCGCCCCGGGGAATCGCGTGATTATGCCGCGACCGGCAAGGCGACGCTTCTTATCTACGGCCGCCCGAGCGTTCCCCGGAATCTCTTTGACGTCGCCTGCATGAGCCTTCAGCATTTCTTCAGGGTCAATCCCACCTACCGGGAAAAAATCGGCCGCATCATCTCGGTGGGGGAAAAGCACGCCGATTTCTCCGTGGACGGATACGAGGTTGTGTCGCGCGGGAAGATGTCGCTGGAGGAATGGGCGGCGCTGGCGAGGTCGAGCGATGTCGGCATATCGCTGATGAGTTCGCCTCATCCAAGCTACATTCCCCTGGAAATGGCCGCATCCGGTATGGTGGTCGTCAGCAACAACATGTTCAACAAGGATCTCTCCAGGGTCAACGGTAATTTCGTCACCTCGGCACCTGGTGTCGAGGAAATTGCGGACTGCATCCGGAGGGCGCTCGACAAGCTCGAAGATCAGGACGAGATCGACGCCAACGCCAGACTCTTTGTTTCCGACGGCCGCGGCGACTGGAGCAGCAACCTCAAACACGTGACCGAGTTTATCGCCGGGAACAAAATCCTCGAAGAGGAAACTTCAAAGGACGGTTGCCATGTGGCTGATGGATAAGCTGAGGAAGCAGAAATATGCCGGCGGCGCTGAAAGTTCCGCGAGAGGCGGCAATGCCGGCGACACTGGCGCGGACATGTTCAACTACAAGGGGTATCTGATCCCCAGGGAGCTGATCAACCTCACTGGAGGCGGTGTTGACACCTGGGATGATATCTCATTGGGCCACCAGGAGCAGCTTCGCCAATACTGCCCCATCGAACCGGGCAGCGACGTGCTGGAGATCGGCTGCGGCGTCGGCCGTGACGCCATTCAGCTGGCCGACTTTCTCGATGCCGCCGGCAGCTATACGGGCATCGATATCATCAGGCCCAGCATCGAGTGGTGCCAGGATAATATCTCCCGCAGGCACCCCAATTTCAAATTCCACTATCTGGACATCCAGAGCCAGATCCACAATTCGGCGGGCAGTCTGAAGACGACCGAGATCAGGCTGCCGGTGGAAGACGGCTCCATCGACCGGATCATCCTGCATTCCGTCTTCACACATATGTTCGAGGATGACATCGTCCATTATCTGCACGAGTTCGGCCGGGTCCTCAGGGGCGGCGGCAAGGTGATGGCCTCGTTCTTCATCCTCGACGAGGAGACGATGGACCTGGTCCGCCTGCAAAAACAGAAAGATCCCGAAACCTTTTTGACGTTTGAGCATGATTACGGCAATGGCTGCTTCATCAACGACCAGGAGCATCCCGAAGGCGCCGTCGGCTACAATGCCGAGGCCTTTGAACGGATGCTCGAGAGGGGAAGGATGAGGCTGGTCCGGCCGATCGGTAAAGGCTTCTGGTGTGGCAGGGAAGGTGTGACCGACGGCCAGGACATGGCAATCCTTGAACCGTTTGCAGCTGCGCCTGAGTCTGGTTCCAATGAGGCCGCGCCCGCGGCAGACTGACAGCTGGTTCGGATGAGGCTGCGCCGCTGGCTTTCAGGCAACAGGATCCTGGTAGCGCTGCTGATCCTTGCGGCCGCCAAATCCGTACTCTGGGTTGCGGCGACGCCGCCCTGGAGATCGCCCGACTCGTATCTGCATTTCGGCTACATCGAATTCCTGAGCCGCGAGCATACGGTGCCTGTCAGCGGCAGGCTCGATCACTACCCGGATGTGCTCCAGTCGCTCGAGCGCACCAATCTCTACGGGGTTTTCGGCCTCTACGAAACGCACATGGACCTGGTCACCCCCCAGGTCAACAACGCCAGCGGCCATCCGCCGCTCTATTACACACTGATGCTGCCGGCCTACTGGGCAGCCAGCGGCGGCTCGATGGAGACGCAGCTCTACTCGGTCATGCTGTTTACTTCCATCTTCTCGGTGCTGCTGGTCTGGGCCGCTTACCGGCTGGCCCGCGAGATCTTCCCGGGCAAGACCTATATGCAGATCGGTGTGCCGCTGCTGCTCATCTTCCACCCCCAGCTCGGTTTTATATCTTCGTCCGTCGTGCAGGATTCGTTGCTGGCGTTGCTATTCACCTGGCTGCTCTATCATCTGGCCGTTTTCGCCAAGGGAGACTGCAGTTACAGGCGCGGCATCTTCATCGGCGCCACTGTCGGTCTGGGGATGTTGACAAAAAGCTCATTTATGATGGCATATCCGATCGGCGCTGCGGTTTTCGCTGTCATGCTTTACACGCAAAAGGGGCGCCGCCTGCACCTGCTCAAGGTAATGGCGGCGGCGGCGGGGATCTCGCTGCTCATCTGCGGCTGGTTCTACGTCAGGAATTACATCGAGCTCGGCGCCGCGCAGCCGTATGAGAAGACAGAACGATATCACGCGGCCAACCTCTGGACCCTCTGGCTTAGGACGAGTTTCAGGGCTGAGCTGATCTCCAGTTTCCTCGGGAATTTTTCCTGGCTGAGCATTCCGTTGCCGATCGCCGAACTTTACTGGTTCCGGAGGATCCTGCAGCTGGCGCTTGCCGGTTTTGCCGCCGCCACGGCGATCGGCTGGTGGAAGCCCGCCTGGCAGATAATGAAGACCTGGGTCGCGGCGCTCATGGCCGGCACATTCATGGTCTTCCTGGTCGCGGTGAGCTACTTTGAGATCACGGTGGGAGGGTCCCAGGGGCGTTATCTGTTCCCGGCTGTCTTCCCGTTCTGGGCGCTGCTGCTCACGGGCCTTGTGGGCTGGATGCCGCCCGCATGGCGGCCGCGGGCGACGGCAGTGGTCGTCAGCGTCGCCGGCCTGCTCTTCACCTGGTCGCTGCTGGTGGAATTCCTGCCGAGGGTCACCTGATGCGCGGCTACAAAAACACTTCGGGGAATATCTGATGCGCGGCTACCGTTACTGGCCCCATACCATCGCCGCTCTCGCGGTGATGATGATCGCGGCGCTGTGGCTGTTCACCGCGAGCTTCCCCTATCTCGACGAGATCCAGCCGGCGGCCGGTGACGCCGCCGCTACCCTGAACGCCAACCACGAGTACGTCCAGACTTTCACGGCTGAGGCCGACAGCATCTCGCGCATCGAGCTGATCCTCGACAAGATGGACCCCAAGAGCCAGGGGAGCATGCGCTTTGAGATCCGTGAGTACAAGGGCACCGACCCCGAGGGTTCGCCGGTGCTGGGAGACGTCCTGCGGGAAGTCACCCTTGATATCGGCTCGTTTGATTACATGGGCGGGCACCGCTTCGAGTTCGATCCGCTGCCGGTGACCAGCGGCGCGGTCTACGCCATCAGGCTTACCAGCGACAACCCCGAGGACAAGAGCATCTGGGTCATGGGAACGGCGACCAACGATTACAAGGGCATCACCTATATCAAGGGCACGCTGTTCGAAAACGGAGAGCCGAACAGGGGTGAGCTGTACTTCGTGCTCTATCACAACACGGGCATCGCCGGGCTGCTGGCCAAGATCGTTCCTTTCCGCCCGGAGCCGCTCTCGAGCGCTGTGTTCTTCGAGGCCCTCTTTGTCATCGGAGCGGGAAGCTTCGGCTGGCTGCTATGGGAAGTGGCAGCCGGCGGCGGCAAAAAGGATTAGGCCCGCTTGCTACCCGTTTGCGGCGGCGAGGTCCAGAAGCTCCTTGACGCAGGCCGGCTCTCCCTCGAATAGATTCTTGCCGTCGCGGGGAAGCCCGGGTTTAAGCCCGCGGGCCTCCTGCAGCTGCAGACGGTAGAGCAGCGCCAGGCGCCTGCCTGTCTCCGGGTCGCCTCTCTCTTTGAGCAGCCGCAGATACGTGGCAATCAGGGAATCAAGGCAACGGTCAGGCCGGTATTCCACCGTGTCGAAATACGCAGCTTCCCCTGCACCAAGTTCGAAGACCCTGTCATCGGAAACGATCCTTCGCTGCCGCAACTGCCGCCGCTCCCGAAGCAATCCGGGTAGCTGTCGCGCGAAGGTTGACAGAGTGTAAATATTTGCTCTTATGAAGCGCCTGCGGATGAAGGTGCGGGCCAGCAGGCGGGCGCAGCGGGCGGCCACGGCCTCGATGAGCTGCACGCGGCTCTCGAAGGTTCGCACGACCAGCTTGAGCGTGTTCAACTCGATGAGCTGGTATTTGAAATCAAGCGACTCGTTGCGGGCGACGCCTGAGTGCAGGTGCAGCACCACTGAATCGGGAACGGTGAGGAAACGGTATCCCTGGCTGGCGGCACGCATGCACCAGTCAGAATCCTCGAAATAAAGGAAGTAACCCTCGTAAAGGCGGCCGACGGCCTCCGGCTCGAAAAGGCGGCGCCGCAGCAGCGCCGCGCCGAAGCAGACCCCGGCGACTTCATCGCTGCCATCGTACTGCCCCAGATCGCACTGGCCTATGCCACGGTTGAACCCGGCGCCGTTTCTTGGCATGACGGTGCCGACGGCGTCGATGATGCCCTCATGCGCACTAGACATCATCTTGGGAGCCACGCCGGCGCAATCATCATCAGCCGAGTCCAGGGCAGCGGCCATCGTCTCGAGAGCGCCCGGCGTGAGCACGGCGTCAGTGTTGAGCATCAAGACGTAAGGCTCGGCGATCTTCTCGAGGCCCCTGTTCACCGCGGCTGCGAAGCCGTCGTTGCGGCCGAGCTCGATGACCTCGACCCGGGGAAACTCGTCACGGACGCGGGCGGTGACGCCGTCATTCGAACCGTTGTCCACCAGGATGATGCGACAGCCACTACCGTTGGCCTTGTCACTTCTGCCAGCGATGTCACTACCGCCTGCCATGTCACTGCCGACGCCCGCATCCAATGACTCCAGGCAGCGCTCAAGCATCTCCCATGGGGACCTGTAGTTGACAAGGATGCAGGCGATGCGGCCTGCACCGCTGCGGCCTTCGTCGCGGCCCGCTCCGCTGCCCCCATCTTCGCGGCCGACGCCGATTCCGCCGTTGTCTGCGGAAGCCTCTATAGCAGCCTCCTGGCGATCGCCCAGTAGAGCGCGGAAACAGGGTTGGCGACCCTGGTGAGCGGCGAGTCGGCGAGGTCGGCGAATCCCATGCGGCCGGTCCAGTAGGCGGTGATGGCGGCATCGGGCAGCCGGCGTGTTGCCTGGACCTGACGCCGTTTGGCAAGTATCCGGTCGAGGTTGCGCAACAGGTAGAGATAGGCTTTCAGTTTCTGCCGCAACCAGCCGCCGGTGATCGAATAGGCGAGCATCCCCAGCTCCGCGCCCAAAAAGGCCGGCGTCAGCACCAGCAGGCTGCGGCCGCTGTAATTCTTGAGAGAGACGATGATGCGGTTGCGCTCCAGAAAGTAGAACTTGCGTGAATTGCGGCTGAAAGAATAACTGTGATAGAGGTGCGACTGCGGCGCCAGCACCACGCGCCATCCGGCAAGGCGCGCCCGCCAGCTGTAGTCAAGGTCTTCCTGATACATGAAGAGGTCGTCATCGAGCAATCCGATGGCGTCGATGAGTTCGCGCCGCACCATCATCGAGGAGCCGCTTGCGAAAGGGACGTCGCTTATTCCCGTGAACTGACCCCGGTCCGGTTCGCGATAATGGCCGCAAAAACCAAAGCCCAGGTAATGTGACTCGTTGCCGGCGCTGTTGATCAGGCCGCGGTCGTCAGCCAGATAGATGAGCGACTGGCAGATGCCGATCTTCGGGTCGCTTTCGGCTGCCTTCACCAGCTCGGCCAGCCACTCGCGGTCGGCGCGCACGTCGCTGTTTACCAGCACGAAATACTTTGCATCACTTTTCAGCTCACGGATCAAACCGGAGTTGCAGCCGCCGGCATAACCGGTATTGCGGCTGTTCTCAACTATTGCGACTTCGGGGAAGTCGTGCTTGACGAGCTCCACCGAATGGTCGGACGAGGCGTTGTCCACCACGGAAATGGAATAGTTGCCGTAGCTCTGGTCAAGGATCGAAGTCAGGCAGGTAGTCAGATATTCCTCGCCGTTGAAGTTGGGGATGATGACAGCGACGCGGGGTTCGCCGGCGTCCTGTGAAATTGAATTGCTCTCAGTGGCGGTGCTCACGGGCGGCAATCGATGAGGTTAACCGGTCCGTGGCGTGGCGATCAGCAGCACGTCCTGCTGCAGGTACATCCAGCCGCGATAAAAGAGGTCGCGGCGCTCGGGGTTCCGGGCCAGCATCTGCGCGGTTCGCAAAACCAGCGGCCGCGACCCGGCCCTGGCGGCGATCCGCATGGCGCCGGTGTAGTGTCCGCAGAGCTTGTGTCCTTCCCTGACCTGGAAGCCGGCGTCGGCCAGCGCCTGGGCCACGCGCCGCTCGGTGGTGGGCCAGGTGTGCGTGTAATCGCAATTCCAGAAATGGTTGCCCATGGCCATGGCGTCGGGGAAAAGCAGCGCCAGCACGCCTCCTGGCGCCAGCAGCCGCGGGCAATCCGCGAGCAGCTCGTGCACCATCTCGCCGCCGGCCAGGTGCTCGATCAGATGGGCGCTGTAAATCAGCCCATAGCCGCCGTCTCCATACTCGCCTTCTCCGGACTCGCCGCCCGCGGGCACCGGAGGCACCCGGGCGCAGGTGACATCGATTCCCTGGGCTTCGAGCTCCCGGCACTGCTCGCCATTGGCCTCGATGCCGTGATAGGGATGCCCGTGCCCGATGCAGGCCCGGGCAAACCAGCCCTTGCCCACACCCAGTTCCAGAACCGGAGCCGCTGCCTTCAGGTAGGGCTCGAGCAGGGAATAGACAAGCTCGTTCTTGGCCTCGATGCGCTCCGAGCTTCCCTCGATCTCCGTTGACGAGAAGTAATATTTGTAATAGTCGTTCACGGTCATGATTCCTCGTTGAGCTCGGGCGCATGGCGCCTGGAGGCAGCCACGAGCAGCGCCAGCAGCACCTTGACCATGTAATACACGGAACGGAAACTGTTGATCGATGAACGGCCGCCGCCCCGGCGGCGCATGGCGACGGGCACTTCGCGGATACGGAAACGCGCCAGGTGGATTATCAGCAGCACCTCGACTTCGGGGTAATCCCGCGGATAATCGTGGGCGAAGAGCTCGATCAGCCTGCGATTGATGGCGCGGAAGCCAGAGGTGGCGTCGGTCAGCCTCTCACGGGTCATCAGCGACAGGATCCGGGAAAAGATGGCGGTGCCGGCGCGCCGGCCGGCGGAGCCGCTGTAGCTGCCGCGCTCGAGATACCGTGAACCCATGGCCAGGTCGCATTCGCCGTTGATGACCGGCTTGAGGATCAGCTGCAGCTCGGACGGATCGTGCTGGCCGTCGCCGTCGACCTGCACGGCGATGTCGTAACCGCCGCGGTGGGCGAATTTGAATCCGGTCTGCATGGTGCTGCCGATGCCGAGGTTAAAAGGCATGCTCAGCAGCTCCACATTCTCCCGCAGCGCTATCGCGGCGGTATTGTCTGTCGAGCCGTCATCCACGACGACGATGTCGGCCGTGACGGCGGCGCGGATCTCGCCGATAACGCGGGCGAGGCTGTCGGCTTCGTTATGCGCCGGTATGATTATCAGGATGCGCGGATCTTCAGCCATTTGTTTCCTCCGCCATGGCGCGAGTGGCGCCGCTTCCGGATTCATCCAGGGAAAAAGCGCCGCGCTCCTCTTCCTCGATCGCCGACGCCTCTTCCTCCGTGAGCGGTGGCGTCGAACGGTCGAGCAGGTAGAAGACGCCTCCCGCGAGACTGATCATGCTTATCACGACAAAGCTCAGCAGCGACAGGGATATGGCCAGGGTCCTTGCCAGCTCCGGGTCTTCGATAACCTGCCGGAAAAGCAGGACCCACGTCACTTCGCGTGTTCCCACGCCGTTTAACGAGATCGGCATCATGGTCACCGCCATGACGACTGGAACAAAAAGAAAATAATAATAAGCGGGAATCTCAATGTCGAGCGCCAGGGCGACAAAATAAACCGTGAGGATATGAAGCGCCTGATAAACGAGCGACCATAGCATGAAAAGGGCGAGAGTCAGCTTGTGGTCCCGGAACTGGTAGAGCGAGTAATAAAATGACTTAAGGTGGTTCCGCAGGCCGAACGGGTCGGCGCGGAACAGCCTGAAGCGCCCCAAAGCCCGTACCGCCCTCTCGCTGGAGAGAAAGGCGATGAGCAGCACGGCGATGAAGAACATCGCAAAAATCGGTATCGCCACGTTCGTGCCCAGCTGACTCAGGCGGAACATCGTGGGAACAAGGGCGAGCAGAAGGATCCCGAGCGTGGATCCGGCGCGATCGATGACAACGGAGCTGACGGCGTCGTGCCCTTTGCCCGTGACCTTGGAGAGCTTCCAGACCTTGACGACGTCGCCGCCGATATTGGTCGGCAGGAAGTTGTTGAAGAAGAGGCCCATGTAATAGAGCTTGGTCAGATAGATGCTCGAGACCTGCAGGCCCTGCTTCCGGATGATCAACTGCCATTTGTAGACATTGACGAGGTTGCAGACCAGGAATATCAGGAAGGCGACGGCAAGCATGCTGAAGGAGACTCCGCGCAGCGTCTCGCCCAGCTGTGACAGGTCGGTGCGGACCAGGAGCAGCGCCAGCAATCCCAGGCTGACTCCGGCCCGCAGCAGGCGCGAACTGAGGATCGACTTGATCCGTTGCCCGCCGCCGGAACTATCGGGCGGGGCCTTCGACCCCTGGCTGCCGGTCGATTCAGTCACGTGCGTCGGGACCGTCGATCGCGGCCGGGTCCTCGGGGTCTTCCACGATGACGGCCACCGGTCCGCCGGCGCTGTCATCTTCGCCGGAGGGCTCCTGCTGCCGGCGCAGGTCGAGCTCGAGCAGCGCCAGTTTCTGGGCCAGCATCTTGCTCTGGTCGGTCAGGCGCGAGACCAGCAGCGAGAAGTGGAGGGCCATTCCGAACAGGAAGAGGATGGCCAGGACGAAAAGCGTATTGGAGGGAAGCTGTATGCCGGTCGCCTCGCTGAGCCATGTCAGGGGCTGTCCCCAGACTGAAAGCAGGAACATCACCGCCACGATCACGAACCACAGCAGCGAATACTGCTCCTTGAGTTTCTTCCGGCGGATCAGTTGGAATATCAGGAGGGCCAGGACGGCCGAGACCACCAGGCCAACGAGTTGGATTCTGCTCAGGGTGAAACCCCCCTACACTGTTAGCAACCTATTAATTAATATAGAGTATTCTATAGAAAAAGCGGGAGCCTTGTAACGGCCCGGGCGGGGGCCAATAACCGAAATTTCGAACCGACCAGGAGGACTCATTGGCCAAGGAGAGACAGAAAGTCTCGGTAGTGACCGGCGCCGCCGGTTTTATCGGGTCCCATTTAAGCGATTATCTGCTCAAGAACGGGCATCGCGTCATCGGACTGGACAATCTCAATACCGGCACGCTACGGAATCTCGAGCACATAGATTCCGAGGATTTCATCTACATGAACGTGGATATCACCCAGTTCATCGAGATTCCCGGGGAAGTGGATTTCGTCTACCACCTCGCCAGCCCCGCCAGCCCCATCGATTACCTGCAGATCCCGCTGCACACCCTCAAGGTGGGCGCCGTCGGCACCCGTAACGCCATCGGCCTGGCAAAAAACAAGCGGGCGCGTTTTCTGCTGACTTCCACCTCCGAGGTCTATGGCGACCCCGAGGTGCACCCGCAGACCGAGGATTACTGGGGCAACGTCAACCCCATCGGGCCGCGCAGCGTCTATGACGAGGCCAAGAGATACGCCGAGACCACGACCATGGCCTATCACCGCCAGCAGGGGCTCGACACCCGTATCGTCAGGCTGTTTAACACTTACGGCCCCCGGATGCGCCCCTATGACGGCAGGGCGGTGCCGACCTTCATCCGCCAGGCGCTGGAGGACAAGCACCTGACTGTCTTCGGCGACGGCAGTCAGACGCGGAGCTTCTGTTATATCTCCGACCTGGTCGAGGGCATCTTCCGGGTGATGATGAGCAGCTATCACGGGCCTGTGAACCTGGGCAACCCTTCGGAGTATACGATCAAGCAGCTGGCGGAGATGATCATCGAGATGACCGGCAGCAAGAGCGAGGTCGTCTACCAGGCGCTGCCCACCGACGACCCCAAGCGCCGGCGCCCGAACATCGGCCTGGCCAAGAAGCTGACCGGCTGGGAGCCGTCCATCCCCGTGGAAGACGGACTCAAGCGCACAGTCGACTGGTTCAGCGAATATTTCGAGGAGGAAGGCGCCTTCTAGTTTTAGGGACACATTACTAAATTGCCAATTTCGGGGACACATTACTTTTTCGTTGAGCTCCGGGCGGATGTGGCGTAGTTGGTAACGCGTCGGCTTCCCAAGCCGAAGATCGCGGGTTCGAATCCCGTCATCCGCTCCAAGTCTTTCCACCGGTCCGGTTTTGGATGATGTTATAATTGTCAGCAATTGTCATCCCAAATACCGAGAGGAGGATGGATGACTACGATTCTGGTCATCGTCGGGGCGGCTTCGTTCCTGGCGTTCGCGATTGGCAGAATAGCAGGTGGCAGACCATAGGCAGGCCGCCTTATGAACTCCACGATTTGGTTTTATAGTGAACGAGCATCAATATCTCCCCGCTGGCGACTTCTCTTCCTGGCTTCGCAATACCCGGCAGGCGCTCCTGTTCGAGGACGGGACCGATGTATATTGCGCCGGTTGCGACGCCTGTTGCAGCTCGTCGCAGTTCATCCACATCAGGCCCGAAGAAACACAGACGATCGCCCGTATACCCAGGGAACTTCTGGCCGCGGCGCCGGGGCTTCCCAAAGGGAGTTCATCCGCGGGCACGCTGACAGCTTCCCCGAGGGAAAAATTCCCGAGGACCCGAGCCAGTTAGCCATTGTCGCCATCAAGGCTTACGAGGTCTTTTTGGGGAATGACGCCCCGGGGCGCGAAAGCTGAAGGCTCTTCTTCGGGCGTCGATATAGCCAACCGGCTAGTCGATGCGTGCAGGCGGTTCGATGCGATGAGGCCGGCCTCCGCTCAATAGAGCAGACACGCTGGCTTCGGCTTTCCCCTTCTTTTCTTACCGTTCCATACCGACTCATGAATTAGGCAATTTTTCCAAAGCGGGCAGGTCATGGGTAACGGCGCCAGCATCTATCGTTTTCCTCCGGAACGCTCCGCGGGCGCGCCTCATCAGCCTTCACACCACCCGCCCCATCATCCGCGGCATTCGGGCGCGGCGCAGCAGCCGGAGCATGAAGTCATCCAGCTGCCGCTCGAACCGCACAGCCCGCCGGAAAAAACCGCCGCACCGATCGCGCCGCCGAAGCATTGGCGCATTGACCTCAAGTGGATTTTCGGCATCCCCTGCACCATCGTGCTGTCACTATTGCTGGCGGCGCTGGCTCTGTTCATCGCAACCGGACCCGGCAACGCCCAGCAGACCTTGGCGTCCGCTAACAAAGTTGTGCTGGCGCAGGAGTTTCAGGGGGATGCCAAAATATTCGCGCCGCAGCTCTATGCTTTCCTCCAGAGCCCGGATTTTGCCCGCACCGTTTATGACAATCCGGATGCTTTGTCAGCGCAGGTGAACGCCGTGCCCGAGACCCAGACCGGACCCGCCCAGGGGCTCAAGACGATGTTCGGCCTTTACGCGGCGCCGCTGCGCATCCTCAACGGCGGCACGCACCAGACCGCCGGCATCCTGCTGGGGCTCCTGCTTGTCGTCTTCGCGGCCCTGGCCGTCCCCTTCATGATCTTCAGCCGCCGTCTCGGCAAGGTCGTGGGCATGGCGGTCAGCCTCTCGATCGCCAGCTGGGTTCCCTTCCTGCTGCTGAGCCTGGCGAGCGGCAGGGCCAATAGCTGGGCGGCTGCCGGCAATACCATGACGGATAATGGGGAGAAGGCATTGAGGCAGGTCATGCAGCCGCTCTTCGGCGGCATGTTCGATCCGGCGCTTTCGGTCTACCGGGTGGGGGTCTTCCTGTCGCTGTCGATGCTTGCCGGGGCAGCTCTGTGCAAGCTGTTCATACGGTTGAGCGAGACTGAGTAACGCAGATTTAACGTAAATTCTTACGGACGCTTCTTGCCCGGGCTCTCAGCACTCGCCAGCCGAAGCGCGGCAGGGCGATCATCCGCCCGAGGCGGCTAGGCTCAAGACCCAGTCTGAACAGCCATTCCATCCCGGCCCGGCGGATCCACCTGGGCGCGCGAGGCACCTGGCCGGAGATAAAATCCAGGGCGCCGCCGACGCCGATCGCTACGCGCACTCCCGTCAGTTTGCCGCGGTTGCGGTCGATCCAGAAATCCTGCTTGGGGCAGCCGTAGGCGACCGCCAGAACATCGGCGCCGGAACCGTTGATAAGTTCGACGGTTTGTGGGTCTGTGACGTTTCCCGGGTCGTTGGAGCTGACGCCGGCGATGGCGAGCCCGGGGATCTGTTCGCTCAGCCTTGCGGCCGCCAGTCCGGCGACGCCCGGTTGACCTCCCAGCAGAAACAGGCTCTGGCCGCGGCTGGCGCAGATGCGCGCGATCTCGGGAAGAAGCCCCGTGCCGGTGATCCTTCCCTTGAGAGGCTCACCAAGAATGCGCGAAGCCCAGACGATGCCCATGCCATCGGGGACACTCAACTCGGCGCCGTTGAGAATCCGCATCAACTCCGGATCCTCGGTGGCCCGCATGACATATTCGGGGTTCAGGGTGACGACCTGCTTGCACGCTGGCGTATCGAGCATGGTTTCGATCGTTGCCAATGCCTGCTTTGAGTCGACGCGGTCAACCTGTACGCCGAGGACCTTGAGGCGGCCGTCGCGATTTTTCAAATCGCTAGCGCTCATGTCGTCCTTTTGCGCTCATATATTCCCTGGCGCTCATGTTTTTCTCTGACGCTCATACCCCGCAAGCACCTCTTCATAGATAGCGATGATGTCTTTAGCGACAAGGCTCCAGTCGTGGCGTGAGGCTGACTCGCCCGCCGCAGCGCTAATTCCCGCCATTTTATCCTCGGGAATCTCAAGCGCCGCGGCAACCACGGCAGCCGCGGCCTCGGGGTTGCAAAAATCAGTCAGAAAACCGGTGACGCCGTCTTCCACCAGGTCCACGAAGGCCGGGATAGCGCTGACGACCGGCACCGTGCCCGTAGCCATCGCTTCCACCGTTGAGAGGCCGAATGCCTCGTATTGCGAGGCGGATACGAACAGCCGGGCGCCCGCCAGCTCTTCAAGCATCTTATCCTGAGGCAGGACACCCGCGAAATCGACGGCGCCGCCGATGCCGAGAGCCAGGGCCTGGCGCTCGAGATCCGCCTGCAGTCCTTCCCAGTCGGGACCGATCACGGTCAGCGTCGCAAGCGGATGCGTGCGCCGCAGCTGGGCCATCATCGCCAGCAGCAGGTCCACGCGCTTGTTCTTGGATATGCGGCCGATGAAAACGAGCTTTTCATCCGCAAGGCCGGCGGGTTTTTCCACGGCGGCGAACGCCGGGAAGTCGATGCCGTTCTCTACCAGCGTCACCCGCTTGCTGACGGAAGCAAACAGCTGCTCGTCCTTCGGGCTCGAAGCGATGACGCGATCGACGCCGCGGAGCGAAAAACGGGTCACGGTCTGGAAATATGCCTGTTTGACCCCGGGTATCCAGGTCGTATGAAAAAATCCGCCATGGGTGGATAGAACCAGCGGCCGGCCGTGGGCTTTTTTGCAGGTGCCGAGCATATCGATGAAGAAATCTACTCCGTGCACGTGTACGATGTCGTACCTCGGGGCCATCTCCATCAGGCGGGGCGCAAAGAAAAGGCGCGCCGTGCCGGCGGAGGGCAGGCGGATGATGTCGGTGCCGCCGGCCCGCTCGTAGTGCGGCAGCGGTTCGTGCGACTTGAAAAGGTAGTCAAGGGTGGCTACGTCGGTGTCATGGCCGCGTTGGGCCAGCTGCCGGCAGAGGCTGGAAACGTACGTTTCCATTCCCCCTGTGCTGGGTAAATACTGGCGTACTACCTGGAGAATATTCACTGGTGACTTAGTCCTGGCTTTGAACAGGGCCGGTCCGGGGTTTCCGGGCTGCCGTAGAGGTTAGGGTACAGTATCCAAATCTTTAGCTCCACTGCAAGGTGGTTTTTTTACCATTATCCGTCCGGGCGTCCGGAAGGCGCACGGGCTAATGGCGTTTCGCCCGGCATAGACAGCGGGTGGCATGAAAATATACGATTGTCCAAATTCATCTACGGAGAGGTGAGATCATGAAGAAAATCAATGCTTTGGTCCTCGGGTTTATATTGCTGGCGGTGATGGCGTTTTCAGCTGTTGCCGCTACGGGCTGCGGCGGCAGCAGCGCGCAGCCGTCGGACGTGATCGACAGCGCGATCGCTAACAACGCCAACACCAAGAGCGGCCATGTTGATTATGACGTCAAGCTGGATGTCCAGGGAGACGCTTCGGCGATGGGGGCTGAGTTTCAGGGCCTGTTGCCGCTGACGCTCGGCATCTCCGGCGGCGCCGATTTCGATAACAACGATGCCAAAAATCCCAAGGCTCAGGGGAACATATCCGTCACCGGGCTGGACAAGATCCTGTCAAGCATCGCCAGCTCTGAGGGAAGCACGGACGCGTCCACGACCATGGGCCTCAACCTGATTGGCAGCATGCTCAATGATGTCAAATTCGTCACCCTTGATCAGAAGCTCTATCTGAACCTGGGAGGCACCTGGTATCAAACCGACGCGTCCTCCGCGACCAGCGGCCTGGGCGGCCTTGGCGGGTTAGGCGGCGGCCTTAGCAGCGGCCTCAGCGGCACGGGAACTTCGACAGGCACCAGCACGGTCGACACGGCCTGTCTGGAAAATGCCTTCAAGGACAAGAGCCGCTTCGGCGCCAACAACATCCTCTCCAACATCCAGGATGCCGGTACCGAGAACGTCAATGGCGCCGACGCCCGTCACTTCAAGGCCGACATCAACCTCGACGGTCTTTTAACACAGACCGCCAACGCCATGCGCGACTGCGGCCAGGCCGAATCGGCAGGCGCCGTCGAGGCGGGCAAGAGCCAGCTGGGCACCATGTTCAAGACCAAGGCCGTGGAGATGTGGATCGACAACAACAATAACTTCGTTCAGGTCAACCTCAATCTGGAGCTCGACCCTTCAGCCATCGCCAACCTGGCCGGCTCCTTGGGCGGCACCAGCACGGATGATTCCAGCACCAATGGCGGCGCCGGTGCGGCAGCTTCAGCCCTGAAGTCGATCACCTTCTCAGTCAACCTGAAGATGTCGAACCTCAACCAGTCCGTGACCATAACCAAGCCTTCGGGCAACATCCTCAACCTGAATGACCTGCTGAGCGGCGGTCTGGGCAGCAGCCTGGGCGGTTCGGCCAGCGGGCTGGACGACCTCGGCGGGACCAGCACTAACGGATCGAGCACTTCCACTACGGGAACAAGCACCTCGAGCATCTACTCGCCCTAAACGGCGACAGCCGGTTAAAAGCCGGTGATATAGAAGGAATATCGGGGCGGGCCGCTTCAGCAGCCCGCCCCTTATTATTTACAAACACGTTACATTCCCTTAATCAAACGATAACTTCGCCGGCCAATAATGAACATGTCAGATAAGCGACCAGGAGGAAATTGACATGAAGAAAAGGCATTGGCTTATCGTGGTTCCGGCAATGGCGGCGGTGATGGCGGCCATGCTGGCGCTGATCTCGGGAGCCGGTTTTGCTTTCGCGCAGGACCAGCCGGCACAGGGTCAGACCCAGACGCAGGGCCATGGTCCCGGCGGTCCGGGCCGCGCCAGGCTGGCCCGGCACATGATGGTTGGGGAAGTGGTGAAAGTCGAGGACAATACCGTAACCCTGAACACTCTCAAAAATGGTGAGAAGTCGGTCAAGGTCGACGACCAGACCAAATATCGCAAGGATGGCAAGGACGCCGCGCTGGGCGACGTGGCCCAGGGCGAGAAGGTCGCGATCGTCCTGGGCAAGAAGCCGGACGATGGCTCCGATCCGGTTGCCAGGGCAGTGATCGTCAATCCGCACGCGCCCAAGGACAACAGGGCGGTAGGCACAGTCAAGGCCGTCAATGGCGACACCGTCACGCTGCAGACGGCTCAGGGTGACAAGCAGGTAAAGATTCCTGCCGTGACCCAGGGCATGAGGCTCGGCGTCGTCACCGGTCCTGACGGGTCGGTAATCGGCCTGATGTATAACCCGCCGGAGAAACCTCAGGGCGCCCCGGCGGCGCCACCCGAAGGCGGGCCGCCGGCAGGCGAAACGCCATCGGCATAATCGCTGGAATCGGGAGCACCAGACATCTGTGGAGGATGGAAGGGGCGGCCCTGACGGGCCGCCCCTTCGGGTTCAATGAGCGCTACAGGTATAATCAGAGAAGGTTTTGGAGAAGGTGACGAGAAGTTTCCACGAGCAGTTCTTTACGCTGCTTGAACCGATGACCGTGAACAAATCATCCATACTTGTGATCGAAGACGAGGAGAGTATCGCCTCGTTTGTTTCCATGTACCTGAAAAAAGAAGGTTTCTCGGTCGATGTAGCCGGCACCGGCAGCTTCGGGCTGAAGCTGGCGAAAGAGAACTCCCCCCGCGTGATCCTCCTGGACCTGATGCTTCCCGATATAGACGGCTTTGAAGTCTGCCGCCGCCTGCGGCACGATTCGGATGTGCCCATTATCATGCTCACCGCCCGCGACGCCGCCACCGACAAGGTGGTCGGACTCGAGCTCGGGGCGGATGACTATATCACCAAGCCTTTTGACCCGCGCGAGCTGGTGGCCCGGGTCAAGTCTGTGCTGCGGCGCTCGGAGGCGGCCAGCCGCGGCGAGGATGCCGTCATCACCGTCGGCGAAGTCACTCTTCATCCCGGCCGTCGCGAGGTGCAGGTCGGAGGCGAGGAGGTCAAGCTTACCGCCAAGGAATTCGAGCTGCTCCATTTTCTCATGATCAACCAGGGCCTGGCCCTTTCCCGCCGGCAGCTCCTGGAGCAGGTGTGGGGCTATGATTTCTATGGCGACACCCGCACGATCGACGTGCACATCAACCAGGTCCGCAAGAAGCTGGGGGATGCCGTCAGGATCGAGACCGTGCGCAGCGTCGGTTACAAGCTCACGGCCTGAACATGAAGGGTTTCACTAAAAGCCTGAGGGGGCGGCTTGCCGCATATTTCGCTCTCTCGATCGTCATCTCGCTGCTTATTTCAGGAGTCCTCGCCGGAGCCCTGGTGCAGCGTTACCTGCGCCAGAGGACGATATCCGACCTTCGCTTCCAGTCCGAGGCGCTCGCCAGTCAGATCGAGTCCGAAGGGTTGCCACAGCGCCGCTACATCACCGATCTAGAGCGGATGTACCAGACCCGCGCTCTCATCATTCCTTACGGCAGCGACCAGTCGCTGGGCCGCCTGCCGCAGTCCGCTCCGGGAACCGACCAGGCGGCGCCCAGCTCCCCGATCACGCCGTCGCTTGACTGGGACCTGCTCAAGAACGGCGGCACCCAGGTCCAGGAGACCGACATCACCGGCCTGGAACACAACCTGGTCGTGGTCGCCCATGGCTTCAATGCCGGCGGCGACTTTGCCGGCGCCGTCGTGCTCGCCAAGCCGCTGCGGACATTCCAGTCATGGCGGCCGCTGGCGCTGGAGATCGTGATCGCCGGGATCGCTTCCCTGGCGGTCTCGCTGCTGCTGGCCTTCCTGCTGGCCCGGCGGCTGTCGCGGCCGCTGCACGAGATCACGCAGGCGGCGACCGCCGTTGCCGAGGGCGATTATTCCACCGAGCTCGCGGTGCGATCCAATGACGAGATCGGGCGCCTGGCGGATGCGTTCCGTAACATGACCGCTGAGGTGAGGCAGGCCCAGGAGCAGCAGCGGCAGTTCGTCATGAATGTCAGCCACGAGCTGAAGACTCCGCTTACCGCGATCTCCGGTCATGCCCAGGCGCTCAGTGAGGGCGTTGCCGAAGACCCCGCGGCGGTCGCCAAATCTCTGGGAGTCATCGTGTCGGAGACCAGGAGGCTCAGCCGCCTGATCGAGGACCTGATCAGCGTGGCCAAATTCGATGCCCGCCAGTTCGAGCTCAAGCGGACCACGGTCTCGATCGCCGATGTTTTCGGGGCGGTGGTCGATGGACTCTCGCGCGACGCCGGCGAGCGCGGTGTCGAGCTCGATTCCCAGGGAACCGTGGAAACCCCCGGCCTCACCCTGGCGACAGACCCGGACCGCCTGCGGCAGATCCTCTCGAACCTGACCCTGAACTCGCTCTCGCACACCACCGCCGGGGGCAAGGTGACGATCTCCTCGCGGCGCCTGCCGGCCGCTTCCGGGGAACCGGAGCGGATAGCGATCGAGGTATCTGACACCGGTGTGGGCATCGAGTTCGCCGATCTGCCACACGTCTTCGACCGATTCTACCGGGCCGGCAACGGCGTCAAAGGCGCGGGCCTGGGGCTCGGCCTGGCCATCTCCCGCGAGCTTGCCCGGGCCCTTGGCGGCGACATTACCGTCGCCTCAACTCCGGGGAAGGGCTCCCGTTTCACCCTGACGCTGCCGCTATCGGACTAGGTCAAAGCCTGCCTGCAGCCGGGCCGGAAGCGCATCGCGGCTAAGGCCGCGGCAACCCCTGCCGATAATTTCCGCATCTTTTTTGGGTTACCTTGCAACCGGTTGCGGCAATACCTATAATTTACCGTCACTTTTTATATGAAAGGCAGGTAGAGGGGCAATTGCCAGACAAGGAAGTCATACTTACAGCTGAGGGCTATCAGCGTCTCTCCGAAGAGATCGAATACCTGTCGACGATCAAGCGCGAAGAGGTTTCGGAACGCATCAAGGAAGCCCGCGAGTTCGGCGACATCAGCGAGAACAGCGAATACAACGAAGCCAAGAACGAGCAGGCCAAACTCGAGATGCGCATCGGCACGCTCGAGCTCAAGCTCCGCAACGCCCGGGTCCTCTCAGGCGCCGAGATCAAGACCGACGCCGTCGGCATCGGCTGCAAGGTCCATCTCAAGGATGAAAAGGCCGGCGAATCGTATCATTACACGGTGGTCGGTTCGGCCGAGGCCGATCCAGCCAATATGAAACTCTCTAACGAATCCCCCGTGGGCAAGGCGATCATGGGCCACAAGGCCGGCGATATCGTCAAGGTCGCCACGCCCCGCGGCGCCGCCAAGTACAAGATCGTTTCCATCAAGAAGGGATAGCATGGGCGAGAGGCCTATGTCCGAGGCCGAAGAGCGCCGCCAGAAGCTCGACAGCCTCCTGGAATCGGGCGAATCCCCTTATCGCAACCGCTTCCCCGGTCCCGAACCCGTGGCGCCGCTGCTCGAGCGCTACGCCGGTTTCGAGAGCGGCGACTCCAGCGACGAAGAGCACCGCATCGCCGGCCGCATCCTCATCAAGCGCGGACACGGCAAGGCCACCTTCCTGGTGCTCAAGGAAACAAGCGCGCGCATACAGCTCTACGGAAACGTGGATATCCTCGGCGAAGCGACCTATGAGGAATTCCGCCGTCTTGATATAGGCGACGTTATCGGCGTCTCCGGCCCGGTATTCCGCACCCGCCGCGGCGAGCTTTCCATCGAAGTAAGATCTTTCATCCTGCTGGCCAAGGCGCTGCACCCGCTGCCGGAGAAGTGGCACGGGCTCACCGACGTCGAGATCCGTTACCGCCAGCGCTACCTCGACCTGATCGTCAACGACGAGGTGCACCGGGCCTTTTATATCCGAGGCAAGGTGCTCTCCAGCCTCAGGCGCTTTATGGATGCCCGCGGTTTCCTCGAGGTCGAGACGCCGATCCTGCAGACGATTCCCGGCGGTGCCACGGCGCGCTCTTTCGAGACCCACCACAACGCGCTCGACATCGAGCTCTACATGCGCATCGCCCTGGAGCTGCATCTGAAGCGGCTGCTGGTCGGCGGATTTGACAAGGTCTACGAGATCGGCCGCATCTTCCGCAACGAAGGCATCTCCACAAAGCACAATCCCGAATTCACGATGATGGAATCGCAGCAGGCCTACGCCGACTACAACGATGTCATGGAGATGATCGAACAGCTGGTCGCCCATATCGCCGGGGAGGTCCTGGGCACGCTCAAGGTTCCCTGGAAGGAAGAAGAGATCGACCTGACGCCGCCGTGGCGCCGCGCGACCCTGCGCGATCTCATCCGCGAGCATAGCGGCGTTGACTTCGTGGAATATCCCGAGCGCGAAGCGTTATTAGCAAAAGTGCAGGAACTTGGTGTTGAAGTCGACCCGGCCGCCGGCTGGGGCAAGCTGGTTGACGAGCTGCTCACCAACTTCGTCGAGCCCAGGTTGATACAGCCGACGTTTATTGTTGATTACCCACTGGAGCTCTCGCCGCTGGCCCGGCCCAAAGACGAAGACCCATCCCTGGTCGAGCGCTTCGAGGGCTTTATCGGCGGCATGGAGATTTCCAACTGCTTCAGCGAGCTCACCGATCCGCTGGACCAGCGCCGGCGTTTCGAGGAGCAGGCGGCCCAGCGCGAGGCCGGCGACGAGGAAGCTGGCTTCGTCGACGACGATTTCCTGACGGCTCTCGAGTACGGCATGCCGCCATCGGGCGGCTCGGGCCTGGGCATCGACCGACTCTGCATGATCCTCACCGACTCGCCGAGCATCCGCGACGTCATTCTTTTCCCTCTGCTGCGGCCGGAGAAGTAGCACCGACGATATCGAAGCTGGGGGCTGGGGCCCATGTGCGGACGTTTCACGGAACCAGGCGACATAGAGATCATCCGTGGCTTTAAGTCACGCTACGGCATTGACGTCAACACCGATCCCGGCGACGCCGGCCCTCCCACGCGCGAAGAAAGAATCATCGCCCCCTTCAATGACGTCAACGTCGTTTACACCGATCGCGAAGGCGTCATCCGGCTGGGCTCGATGTACTGGCAGCTGATCCAGCCCTGGAACCGCTACTTCGAGTCGAGTTACACCTGCTTCAACGTCCGCAAGGAATCGCTCTCCAGGCGTCACAACGAGCCGTTGCTGCGGCGCCACCGCTGTATCCTGCCTGTGCGCAGCTTCTTCGAGACCCGCAAGGTCGGCGGCAAGCCTGTAAAACCCCGCGAAGCCTACGAGTTCGTGCTCAGGGACAGCGGCCTGATGGCGCTGGGCGGCATCTATTCCGTCTGGATAAATCCCGCCGACCGCGACGACCGGCGCTATAGCTGCAGCATCATCACCATGGAACCAAACGAGATCGTCGGCGAGGTGCACGACCGCATGCCTTTCGTGCTTCCCGGCGACGATGTCAGCCGCTGGCTCGATGCCTCCGTCAATGACTTCGATGAGATCATGAGCATGATCCGTCCGGTCGCCTCCGAATCGCTGCAGCGGACCAGGGAATAAATCTGCGCCGCGCCGGGTTTATTCCCTGCGCTTAAAGCTTCAGGAATCATCACTGTTCCCGCAGGAGGCGATCGGGATCTCCTGGAAGGAACCCCCCACACTCAATCCTGGCAGCAGCCTCTCTGATTTCCCCCCAAAAGCCGTTCCCCACGGCAAATCCCCGGTTTAAGCGAAAAGCGCTCTGTGCTATAATGGGTCTCAGCCAAGCGAGGGGAGCCATTCGTCTGGAAGCTAGCGATACAGGCGGCAAACAGGCCGCCAACCCCCTGAAACTGCAAACCACGCACGTTATTCCTAGCCGGCCACAGGTGCCGGCGCTGCATTAACAGGCAAGAACTGGCAAGTTTTCCCTGACAACCTTTTAGGCGCTAATTACGGATATTCCAGGAATCCCGCGTAAGCGGGCGGTTTTACCGCCGGTTGCCGGGCTGAATTTAAGCCCGGGACTGTCACGGCCGATTGGGCGTGCAAAGGATTAGAGCCGGCGGGTGGCGAAGTCCAGAAATTACTGCGTTTCGGGCTTGGCCGGCCCGGGAACAATTGGGCAATGAGGGGCATTCACCGAGGGGTGGATTTACCCGGAAAGGTGAGAACCATGTTTGAACGATTTACAGAGAGAGCACGCCAGGTAGTGGTTCTGGCGCAGGAAGAAGCCAGGGCTCTCAAACACAATTACATCGGCACCGAGCATCTCCTGCTCGGGCTCCTCCGTGAGGAAGAGGGCATTGCCGCACAAGTCCTGGTCACCCTTGACGTGAACCTCGATGAGGTCCGCATGCAGGTGGCCCAGATAGTCGGGATGGGCGACGAAGTCGCTGCCGGCCAGATCCCGTTCACGCCTCGTGCGAAGAAGGTTCTTGAGCTGGCGCTGCGCGAAGCGCTCTCACTCGGACACAATTACATCGGCACCGAGCATATCCTGCTCGGGCTCATCAAGGAAAACGAGGGCGTCGCCGCCCGCATCCTGCTTGAGTTCGACGCCGACTCCGAAAAAATCCGCAACGAGATCATGCGCAAACTGACCGGCTCCGCGCGCCGCACGCCCGTTCCCCAGGGCGAGGGCAAGAAGCGGGTCAAGCTGCTGGATCAGTTCGGCCGCAACCTCACCAAGCTCGCCGACGAAGGCAAACTTGATCCGGTCGTGGGCCGCGAAAAGGAGATCGAGCGCGTCATGCAGATCCTGTCCCGCCGCACCAAGAACAATCCGGTGCTGATCGGCGAGCCCGGCGTCGGCAAGACTGCCGTGGTCGAGGGTCTGGCCCAACGCATTGCATCTAATGATGTTCCGGAACTGCTCAAGGACAAGCAGATATACACGCTGGACCTGGCCGCCCTGGTGGCCGGCTCCAAGTATCGCGGCGAGTTCGAGGAACGGCTCAAGAAGGTCATGAAAGAGATCAACGAGCACGGCGAGATAATCCTGTTTGTTGATGAATTGCATAATCTTGTTGGTGCGGGCGCCGCTGAAGGCGCCATCGACGCCGCCAGCATCCTCAAGCCGGCTCTGGCGCGAGGCGAGCTGCAGACGGTTGGCGCCACCACCATCGAGGAATATCGCAAATACGTGGAGAAGGACGCCGCCCTCGAGCGCCGCTTCCAGCAGATCATGGTCAACGAGCCCAGCGAAGAGGACACCGAGCTGATACTGCGTGGGCTCCGTGACCGCTATGAGGCGCATCACCGCATCAAGATAACCGACGAGGCCCTGCATGCCGCAGCGCGCCTGTCGGCCAGATACATATCCGACCGTTTCCTGCCGGACAAGGCCATCGACGTCATCGACGAGGCCGCGTCACGCATGCGCATCAAGACGATGACTGCGCCGCCGCAGTACCGCGAGCTCGAATCCGAGATCGAAACGGTGCGCAAGGAGAAGGAAGCCGCCATCGAGGCGCAGGAATTCGAGAAAGCCGCCAATCTGCGTGACAAGGAGCGCAAGCTCTCCAACCGCAAACGTGAGCTGGCCGAGGAATGGAAGAACGACGAAGGCCGCGAGGTCGTTTCCATCGGCGAGGAAGAGATCGCCGACATCGTTTCCATGTGGACCGGCATCCCCGTCTTCAAGCTGACCGAGGGCGAGTCCCAGAAGCTGCTGCGCATGGAGGAAGAGCTGCATAAGCGGGTAGTCGGCCAGGACCAGGCCATCAAGGCCGTGTCCAAGGCCATCCGCCGCTCGCGCGCGGGCATCAAGGATCCCCGCCGTCCCAGCGGTTCGTTCATCTTCCTGGGTCCTTCGGGCGTGGGCAAGACCGAGCTGGCGCGGACGCTGGCCGAGTTCCTCTTCGGCGACGAAGACGCGCTGCTGCAGGTTGACATGTCTGAATACATGGAAAAGCACGCGGTGTCCAGGCTGGTCGGTTCGCCGCCGGGCTACGTCGGCTACGAAGAGGGCGGACAGCTCTCGGAGGCCGTGCGGCGCAAGCCCTATTCGGTTATCCTTCTGGACGAGATCGAGAAGGCGCATCCGGATGTCTTCAATATCCTCCTGCAGATTCTCGAGGACGGACATCTGACCGACGCACAGGGCCGCAAGGTCGATTTCCGCAATACCATCGTCATCATGACGTCCAATATCGGCGCCAAGACTATCGCCAAGGAAAGCCCGCTCGGCTTCGCGAGTTCGGAAGAAGCGGGCATGTCCTACGAAGAGATGAAGACCAATATCACCGGCGAGCTCAAGCGTGTGTTCCGGCCCGAGTTCCTCAACCGGGTCGACGAGGTCATCGTCTTCCACAAGCTGGACCGCGCCGACATCAAGGACATCGTCGAACTGATGATCGCCCGCGTCAGCGAGCAGCTGGCCGAGCGGCACGTCGAAGTCGAGCTCACCGAGCCGGCCAAGGAGCTGCTGGTTGACCGCGGCTACGATCCCGGCATGGGCGCCAGGCCGCTGAGGCGTGCAATCCAGCAATACGTCGAAGACCTGCTGGCCGACGAAGTGCTGGCGGGAGCGATTCCTGACGGATCGACGATACTTGTCGACCGCAAGGACGACAATACTTTCATGAAGCTGCTGGCAAAGGAGCACAAGCCCAAGAAGGATCTGGTCGGCGCGAAGAACGGCGACAGGTCCGAGGGCGCGAAGCCGTCACGCCCAGATGGCGAAGGTTCATAGCCTTTTCACCTGCGGTGAGTGTGGCCACGAGGCGCACAAGTGGCTCGGGCGTTGCCCGGGCTGCGGCGCCTGGAACAGCTTCACGGAAGAACGCATAGACGGACGGGCGGCAAGCCCGGGCAGTGTCAGGGATGTTACGCCGCGGCGGATCGATGAGATCGAGTCGCAGGCAGTCGAGCGTATTCAGACGCGCATCTCCGAGCTCGACCGGGTGCTTGGCGGAGGCATAGTCCCGGGCTCCATCGTTTTGGTCGGCGGTGAGCCGGGAATAGGTAAAAGTACGCTGCTGCTGCAGGTGCTTTCCAACCTCTGCCGCGATCATCGCGTTCTGCTGGTATCTGGCGAAGAGTCCGCCGCGCAGGTGAAGTTGCGCGCGGACCGGCTTTTGCATGACGTGGGACCGGTGGAGATCCTGGCCGAGACGAATCTGGACTCGGTCATCGCCGCGCTGAAGAAGGCCCGGCCCGAGCTGGTGGTGGTCGATTCGGTGCAGACGCTATACAGCGACGAGATCGGATCGGTGCCGGGATCGGTGAGCCAGGTGCGGGAAGCCGCCGGCAGGTTGATGCGGCTGGCCAAGGAAGACGGCATCTCGGTTTTCCTGGTCGGGCATGTCACCAAGGAGGGCGCGCTGGCGGGTCCGCGGGTCCTGGAGCACATGGTTGACACGGTCTTGCAGTTCGAAGGGGACCGCAACCTGACTTACAGAGTTTTGCGTTCGGTCAAGAACCGTTTTGGTTCGACCAACGAGATCGGCGTTTTTGAGATGAAAGAATCGGGCCTGGAGGCGGTCGATGACCCCTCGGCCCTGTTCCTGGAAGAAGGCGCGCGCAGCTGCGGATCTTCGATCCTGGCGGCGCTGGAAGGCAGCCGCGCCCTGCTGGTGGAAGTGCAGGCGCTGGTCGCCGGAACCGGCATGCAATACCCGCGGCTGGTCGGCAACGGCATCGACCGGGGACGGCTGTCGATGATCGTGGCGGTGCTGGGGCGGCGCGCCGGACTCAATCTAAGCGGCTGCGACATCTTCGTGAATGTCGCCGGCGGGGTCCGGGTCGACGAACCGGCAGCGGATCTGGCCGTAGCCCTGGCAATCGCCTCGGCGCACCGCGACCGGCCGCTCAGGGCAAAAGCGGCATGCTTTGGCGAGCTGAGCCTGACGGGAGATTTGAGATTTTGCATCGGCGCTGAGAGGCGCATCGACGAAGCTTTGAAGATGGGCATCGAAACGCTGGTGATGCCGGCCAAGAACGCGGCGTCGCTGGGAAAGGCGTACGACGGGGCCGGAATCGTGGAGGCGGGGAACCTCTCGATGGCGCTGTCAAAAGCTTTCGAGTGACAACGGACAGGAACGTTGGTGTCAACGCGGCAGGCAGGGCGCGGGCGCGAAATCTGACCGAGGAGATGCATGGTTGATTCCAGAGGCGACCTGAGAATGGATGCGAGGCTGATCGAGGCGCTCTACTTGGTGGCGCCCGGCCGTCCTTTGCGTGAAGCGATCGACAGCATCATCCGGGCCAAGACCGGCGCCCTGATCGTCATCGGGGAAGAAGGCGCGATCTCATTCCTGTTTTCCGGCGGCATCCGCCTGGAGACGGACTTCAGCCCGAACATGCTCTATGAGCTTGCCAAGATGGATGGCGCCGTGATCCTGAACCGGAACGCCGGCCGCATCCATCGGGCTAACGTGCAGCTGATGCCGGATGCATCGATCGAGACTTCGGAAACCGGCACTAGGCACAGGACGGCCGAACGGGTCGCCAAGCAGACTGACGCCATCGCAGTCTCGATCTCGATGGATCGCGATCTGGTGAGCATCTACGTCGATGAGCTCAAACATGTGCTCACCGACATCAGGGTTTTACTGGCAAAGTCGGATCAGGCTCTGCAGACCCTTGAGAAGTACCGCGCCCGGCTCGACCAGGTGGCAGACAATCTCACGGGCCTGGAGTTTGAGGATGCCGCCACGCTTCATGATGTTGTCAGCGTGCTGCAGCGGTCGGAGATGGTTTCGCGGGTCGCCCGCGAGATCGAGAGGTACCTCATTGAACTGGGGACAGAGGGGCGCCTCATCGCCATGCAGCTGGAAGAGCTGATGATCGGCGTCGCCCGTGACCGGGCGTCACTGATCATGGACTACCGGCCCGGCAGGGGCCCGGCAGTCGAAAAGATCGAAGAGAGGCTGGACGCGCTGGCGGCGGACGATCTGTTCGACGCCGACGCCATCGCCAGGATCCTCGGTTTTCGTAAGAAAGCCAAGGCCGCCGAAGTAAGGATCACGCCGCGAGGCTACCGGGTGCTGAGCAACATCCCGAGGTTGCCAAGTTCGATCATAAGTAACATAATCAACAAGTTTGGCAGCCTTAAGGCTGTCATGTTCGCGGGAGAGGACGATCTGGTCGCAGTCGAAGGAGTGGGCAGAGTCCGCGCGAGAGAGATTGGAGAGGGGCTGGTACAGCTCAGGGAGTTGTCACTAGCGGAGAAATACAGTTTCAGGTAAGGAAGATAGACCTGGGATGCCTTCGCTGAGGTTTGACTTTTTGTTAACAACTAAGAGTTTTAACGGAAGGAGGTTGAACCACATTGGTGTATAACGTAGGCGACAAGGTTGTCTACCCCCACCACGGTGCCGGTACGGTCATCAAGAAGGAAAAGCGCGATGTCCTGGGACAGAAGCGTGAGTACCTGACCATTCAGATTTTGCACAACGACATGACCGTCATGGTGCCCGTGGATAGTGCCGACAAGGCGGGGTTGAGAAAAGTTATTGCCAAGAATGACGTTGATGAAGTTATCGCGGTCCTTCGGCAGGACGAGACCAAGATGCCGAAGAACTGGAACCGTCGTTTCAAGCACAACCGTGAGAAGATCAAGACGGGCGATATTTTCGAGTTGGCCGAAGTTGTGCGGAACCTTTCCATTCGGGAAGCGGAGAAAGGACTGTCCACCGGTGAGAAGCAGATGTTCAACCGGGCCAAGAAGATCCTGGCAAGCGAGCTGATGTATGCGCGCGGTCTGGATGAGGTCGAGGCGGATAAATTCCTCGATACCGTGCTCAAGGAGCTGGGCCCGGCGCCGGCAGGAAGAAAACTCGACGACGCTCCCTGATAAAGGCAGCCGGTTTATCGGACAAGGGTATGCCTTGATGGCATAGGAGCAGGATTGAAATCACAGCCGCCGGCGCGAGCGCCGGCGGCTCGTTTGTGTACCGGGAAGGAAATATGGGCGGATATCTGCGGAGAAGAAGCTTGCGCGATCCCGCGCTGGACGGGAACCGGAAACCATGCGCCTAGGCGCGGTCATCGCTGCCGGCGGCGTCGGCAGCCGCATGGGAACCGGTGAATCAAAGCAGCTGATGATGCTGTCGGGGCGGCCGGTTCTGGCATGGTCGACGGCGATATTCCAGAATGCGCCCGAAGTCGAAGAGATAGTCATCGTCATCGACCCTGCGGACACGCGGCGCTGCCGCGCTGAAGTCGTCGAGCCTTTCGGCCTGGGAAAAGTCGGCAGCATCGTTCCCGGAGGCGAAAACCGCGCTGCTTCGGTCCTCAACGGGCTGAAGCAGTTGAGCAGCGATATTGACACGGTGCTGATACATGATGGCGCCCGCCCCCTGTTTCCAACAGGGCTGCTTTCATCGGGTCTGCGCGATCTGGCTATCGGCGACTGCGACGGCGTTGTTTTCGGCCTGCCGCTCACTGACACCGTCAAGGAAGTAGGCATCGGCACCCGGTTGATCACGCGCACTCCGGACCGCTCGCGCCTGTGGGCGGCGCAGACACCACAGATATTCAAACGAATCAAATTAGAGAAAGCCTATCGCGTCAGGCCATCTGTCCTGGCTGAGGCCACCGACGATTCGTCTCTGGTGGAACGGATCGGCGGCTGGATGAAGATCACGCCTGGCAGTCCGGAAAACATCAAGATCACCACGCCTGAGGACATCGTCGTTGCGGAGGAGATACTCAGGCGGCGGGAAATAAAGGGACACATTGGGAAATAAAGGGACACATTACTTAATTGGCAAGTTTCGAAATAAAGGGACACATTACCTAATTGGCAATCTCGCATGAGATAAGGGAATAAGCGATTTGAAATACCGCACCGGTATCGGCATGGATGCCCATAGATTCACGGACGGCCGCCGGCTTATCCTGGGCGGCGTCGAGCTCGAGCATCCGCAGGGACTTGAAGGCCATTCCGACGCCGATGTCCTTTCCCACGCTATCGCCGACGCGCTGCTTGGCGCTGCCGGTCTGGAAGACATGGGGCATTATTTTCCGGATAGCGATGAGCGGTTTAAAGATATATCCAGCCTGGAACTTGTCAGCCAGGTGATGGCGATGGTCAGGGAGCGAGGCTGTGAGGCCGGCAACGTCGACGCGGTGCTGATCCTCGAAGAGCCGCGCATCGCTCCGTACCGGGACCGCATGCGCGACGCGCTGGCGGCGGCGATGGGAATCCCGCGGGAAGATATCGCCGTGCGCGCCACGACTACCGAGAAGATGGGCTTTACCGGCCGCGGCGAGGGCATCGCGGCCGTGGCGACATGTTTGGTAGAATGCCGAGGGAGCATAATGGAAAAGGGAGACTGAAAAATGTATGCCATAAATTTTTATTCGCACATTTACGACGACCAGCTGCGGCACCGTCGCAAGACTGCCACCGTGAGGCTCGGTGACAAGAGCCACAAGTACCAGAAGGGCAAGCTCGTCTGGATCACCATCGGGCGCAAGTACGGACCCAGGCAGAAACTGTTCACCGCCATCATCGACAGCGTCGAGGTCAAACCGATCGACGATCTCTCGCCGCGCGACATCGAGCGTGAGAACCCGGAATTTCGCCGCGTCGATGAGGTCGTGCACCTGCTCGGCCAGATCTATAACCGGCCGGTGACGCTGCAGGATACCGTCACCGTGGTCCACTTCTCCGACGTCACCGAGTAGGCGGGTATGTCCTCGAAGTTGCCCGTGGAGAATCTGCGGGCTTCCGGCTCATAGTTCATGAACGACGTCAACGATTCCGCCGTCCCCGCGGGCGGCCCCGTGCCCGGACCTGTGCGCGTCCGTTTCGCCCCGAGCCCCACCGGCACCCTGCACGTGGGCTCGGCGCGCACCGCGCTCTATAATTACCTTTTTGCCCGCCATCTCGGCGGCAGCTACATCCTCCGCATCGAAGACACCGACGTGGCCCGATCATCGTCCGGGCACGAGCAGTCGATCATGGCCGACCTGGCCTGGCTGGGCCTCGAATGGGACGAAGGCCCCGATGTTGGCGGCGACTTCGGCCCCTACCGCCAGAGCGAGCGCTCGGAAGCGGGGATCTATGCGCATGCGGCGCAACGGCTGCTCGACGAGGGCAAGGCATATTACTGTTTCTGTTCGCAGGAGCGGCTCGAGGAGCAGAAGGCAAAGATGCTGGCCAGGGGCGAGATGCCCAAGTATGACCGCAGCTGTGCTTCTCTCCAACGTCAGGAAGCCTCGGCTCGGGTCGCAGCGGGCGAGCCCGCCACCATCCGCTTCAAGGTGCCGGAGACCGCCATCGAGGTCACCGACATCATCCACGGACGCACGGATTTTTCTTCCGAGGTGATCGGGGATTTCATCATCATGCGATCCGGCGGCGGCGTCTCCTACAATTTCGCGGTCGTCGTCGACGACATCGCCATGGGGATCACGCACGTCATCCGCGGCGAGGATCATCTTACCAATGCCGCGCGCCAGGTGCTGGTCTTCCGGGCCATGGGCCACGAGCCGCCGGCATGGGCGCATCACTCGCTGATCATGGGTCCCGACGGCGCCAAGCTGTCGAAGCGCCATGGCGCCACATCGGTGGGCGATTTCCGGGGGATGGGTTATCTGCCCTCTGCTATCATTAATTATCTGGCGCTGCTATCATGGTCGCCTGCGGGCGAGCAGGAGAAGCTCTCCAAGGAAGAAATGGTCGGGGGGTTCGAGCTGCAGCGGGTCTCGAAGAGCCCGGCGATATTTGACATCCAGAAGCTGAACTGGTTGAACGGCCTGCACATCCGCGACCTGGAGCTTTCGGAGTTGCACCGGGCGCTGGTCCCGTTCATGGAAGGCGCCGGCGCGGCGCCGACGGCCAAAGGCGAAAGTGCGGCCACCGCTGCCGCCGCGGAAATCACAGCCGGCCAGCTCGCGGTCGCCGAGACCGCCGTGCAGACTTCCCTGGTGACGCTGGCAGAGGCGCCGGCTTTGATTGAAGAATTTTTTATGGTAACTCCACTGGCTGAGTCAGAGGCCGCCCTGGAGCTCAGGGAAGAAGGGAGCGGGGCGGTGCTGGAGATGGCGCTGGCTGACGCCGGCCGGTGGCCGGTAGCCATCGAGGCCTCGACGGCAGCGGTCGCGCAAGCTCTGGATGAGGCCCGGGCGCTCTTAAAAGAATGGAAGAAAGCCTGCAAGGAGAGGGATATTCCCGCCAGGAGGCTCTTCCGCACCCTAAGGATCGCCCTGACCGGCCGCGAATCCGGGCCGGAACTGCCGTTCCTGCTCTCCGGGCTCGACGGCGGCACGATCAGGCAGCGCCTGGAATCCGCAAAAGAATTCAGATCATGAATGACATCAGGATCTACAACACGCTGACGCGAAAGAAAGAAGATTTCATCCCCCGCGACCGCGGCAAGGTAGGCATCTATGTCTGCGGGCCGACGGTCTACGGTTACGTGCACGTCGGCAACGCCCGGCCTTATGTCTTCTTCGCCGTGTTTTCCCGCTACCTGCGATATCTCGGCTATGAAGTCAAGCTGGTAGAGAACCTCACCGACGTCGATGACAAGATCATCGACCGCGCCAACAAGGAAGGCATCACCCCCGAAAAGGTCGCCCGCACTTATTCCGACGCCTACATCGAGGATACCGGCCGCCTGGGGCTGGGCCGGCCGGACATCGAGCCAAAAGCTACCGAACATATCTACGAGATCGTCAACCTCTGCAAGGAGCTGGTCGAGGCGGGCTACGCCTACGAGACCGGCGGCAGTGTCTATTACCGCGTGCGTGAGTTCGCCGGGTACGGCAAGCTGTCGGGGCAGAAGACCGACCAGATGCAGCACTGCGAACTGGCGCGTGAGGGAGAGGCCAAGGAGAGCCCGCTCGACTTCGCCATCTGGAAGGCCGCCAAGCCCGGCGAGCCCAGCTGGGAGAGTCCCTGGGGCCAGGGGCGTCCGGGCTGGCACATCGAATGCACGGCGATGTCGCTTGAGTACCTCGGCGAGAAATTCGACATCCATGGCGGCGGCCGCGACCTGGTGTTCCCTCATCATGAGAACGAGATCGCCCAGGCCGAAGCCGTGACCGGCACGACTTTTGCCCGCTACTGGATGCACAACGGCATGATCACGCGCAAGGAAGAGAAGATGAGCAAATCCATTGGCAATATCTTCCTTCTGCGCGAGTTTCTGGGGAAATACGATCCGCGCGTGTTGATCCTCTTCTTCCTCAGCTCGCACTACCGCAGCCCCCTGGAGTTCTCCGACGCCAATCTCGAAGAGGCGGCCAGCATGCTCGAACGCTTCCGCAACTGCTTCTGGAAGCTCGAAGGTGTGCTGGAGTCAAAGGCAAACACCGCTGCGGCCTCCAAAGGCGGCGACGGCGCTGCCGCAGCTATGGCTGCGCCGGCAATCGTTGACGCGACCGAGGGCAAGCCTTTAAGGGAAGCGCTCGAACATGCAGAGGAGCAGTTCCACGAGGAGATGCGCGACGACGTCAATACCGCCGGCGCCCTGGCGGCGCTGTTCGGCCTGGTCAGGTCTGTCAACGAGTATGCCGAGGAATCCGCGGGCAGAGGAGCCGACAAGATGCTGCTCGCCGAGGCCCGTGACAAACTGGCCGAACTGCTCGCCATCCTGGGAGTGGAGATCCCGCGTGAGGAGTACGCCGAGTCCGGGCTCGAGCAGGCACTGCTGGATCTTGTCGAGCAGCGGGAGCGGGCCCGCAGGGAAAAAGATTACGCCGCGGCCGATGAGGCGCGCGACCAACTGGCGGCCGCGGGCTACGAAGTGCGTGACACGCCCCAGGGACCCAAGCTGGTCCGCAAGACCTGATCGGAATCCCATGATCTACATCATCGATGGCTACAACGTATTGCACGCCCGTGAAGCCGGCGAGATCAACACGGATGAGCTGGAAGACAAGCGCCGGATCCTGGTCGAGGACGTCATCAGCTTCATGGCTTCGGAAGGCGCCTCCGCGGTTGTCGTCTTTGATTCCCATCAGGCCGAATCCGCTGAGAGCCATGGGATTCCCAATACACCGGTGACGGTAAGCTTCGCTTCGGCGGCGGAGAGCGCGGACATCATCATCGGCAAACTGGTGCAGCAAAAGCTCGCCGGCACCAGCGAAGACATCCGGGTGGTCAGCGGTGACTGGGAGGTGCAGAAGGGCGCGTTGATGAAACGCGTCGAGCGCATCCCGCCGCGGGATTTTCTTGCCGGCATGAAGAATTTTGCAAAAAAGGTTGCATTTTCACCAGAAATGGATAAAATGCGTTGGAAGCTTGAACATAAAGTAGACGTAGAGACTTTGAGGAGACTAGAGGATATGCGGAGGGGGCGTGGGTAAGCGAGCCGCGCAGGTTCCATAGGAATCTGGCCCAGAAGTAGGCGGGAAGGTTTTTTCAGGCCGACAGGCGAAAGCCCTTCCGCGGACGGTAGCCCGGCGATTTATCCGGTAAAGCTGGATAAGGAGAGGGGGAATGTCTTGAAAACTTCAACGGGACAGGACGAAGACGTAATGCTGATCGCGAAGGCGCGTTCGGGCAAACTCGACGCCTTCGAGGCGATAATCTCCAAGTATCACGGTTTCGTAAAGCTGAAGGCCAGTTCCTATTTCATGTCAGGCGGCGATACCGACGACCTGGTGCAGGAAGGGCTCATCGGACTCACCAAGGCCATCCGCGATTACCGGGATGACCGTGAGGCGTCTTTCCGCAGTTTTGCCGAGCTGTGCATCACCCGCCAGATCATCACCGCCATCAAGACAGCCTCGCGCCAGAAGCACCAGCCGCTCAACAGCTACCTTTCCCTGAGCCATTCCCCGACCTCCCATGACGACGGCGAGTGCTCGCTGGGCGATATCCTGCCGGGATCGGCTATCCACGACCCGCTCAACCAGGTGATCAGCTCCGAGGAGGTCGCCAGCCTCAAGGACTGCCTGGGGCGGCTATTGAGCGAACTGGAGACCAGCGTGCTCAGCCTGTACCTGGAGGGTCATTCATACGAACAGATCGCGGCCGAGATCGGCTATGACACAAAGAGCGTGGACAATGCGCTGCAAAGGATTAAACGTAAAGTAGACCTTCACCTTCAGAGCCGGCAGGTCTATCTGTAGGCATGGATCCGGGCGGAATGCCGCAAATAGCTTAATTTCAGAGGCGCCCCCGAGGCGCCTCTTGTTTTATAATATGTTTCCCCAAGCCGGTGTAGCTCAGTTGGCTAGAGCAGCTGATTTGTAATCAGCAGGCCACGGGTTCGAATCCTGTCACCGGCTCCAGTCCCTTCGAGCCTATCACCGGTTCCAGCTTTCGCAGTGCCTTGAACCGTCCTCAAAGCATCAGCACCCGCCCGCCGGCAATTTAACAAGTGGAAAGCCGCTATTTTTTTTACGGATTTGGGGCGGAAAGCTGGGGGATGATAGCGGAGGACCGGGGGGAACTACGGAGCCTTGCCGGGAAAAAGCGCCGACAAACCGGCGCTTTTTCCCTTCCCAGCGTCACCCTTGCCGCTCTTCCTGCGTGGCGAGGTCCGGATCGATGCCGAGGGGCCGCATCGCCGCCGGATCCTCGTTATTCCATGAAAATGGCGGAATTTTGTTGCTGGTGACGAACTGATACCTGTAATGAATATCGGCAGCGGCTCCTTTCAGCCGGACACCGCTGCATGTTCCCGCCGGGGCTAACCGGGCACAGCTGCTCGTCCTGCCAGGAGCCTGAGGCCTTAAAAGCGGAAAATCAGGGAATAAACCCGCTGAAAGATCAGCGAGGAGACTGCGATCACACCCAGTGCCGGATCGAACACCCAGAATGAAGCTGCGCCTGCATGGCGCCGTGACCTCTTTGCCACGATACTGGCAAATATCGATGACGGGGTCAGCGTCCAGGATCGTAATCTGCGGGTGATATACGCCAACGCCGCCCACAAACGGAATTTTGGCGAAGACATCGAGGGACGCTACTGCTACCAGGTCTATGAACGGCGGCCGCGCGTCTGTCCCGATTGCCCCGTGGAAATGTCTTACAGGACCGGTAAGGCCGTCCGTGCCACCCATCGCGGCTTTGACAAGCACGGCAAGGCCATCGCGGCCGAGATCGTGGCCACGCCTGTCTTTGATAAAAACGGCGACATCGTGGCCGGCGTCGAAGTGGTCCGCATGGTTACCGAGCAGATCGAAGCCCAGGAATTGCTCAGGCGAAAGAGCGAGCGGCTGGAAAAGCTGTCCAAGGCTTCACGCGAGATCTCCTCGGGGCTGGACCTGGATAGCGTCCTCGAACGAGTAGTGGAGAACGCAGCCGCGCTCACCGGCGCCGACGCCGGCACGGTCGCACTCCTCGACGATATGCGGGGTGAAATAAGATATCCCTACCATTTCAATATGCCGGCTAAGATATCAGAGATCGTTGTCCCGCGTGGCGCTGGCATAGCCGGCGAGACGATAAGAACCGGCCAGCCGGTCATCCTCGATGATTACGAGGCCCACCCGGCGCAGGTTCCCGCCTTCACCGAGGCGGGAGTCAAGACGATCCTGGCGGTGCCGTTCATGGTCGGCGACAAACCGTTTGGCGCCCTGGGGCTGTTCGGCAAAAGCAGCGAAAACAAATTCGGCAAGGAAGACGTCGAGGTCGCCCAGGCGATCGCCAGCCAGGCGGCTATCGCGATACAGAACGCATTCCTTTATCAGGAAACAGAGGAAAGGCTGCGCGTTCAGCGTGAACTCATACGCGTAGCCATCAGTGTTACTTCCGGGCTCGACCTCAGCCGGGTGCTGCCGGAAGTCGCCCGCCACGCGGCGGAGATCGTCAGGGCCGATGCCTCCATGGTCGCCCTGCTCGATGAGGATACCGGCCGCGTGGTTTTCCCGTACGCCTACAACCTTCCCGAAGAGCTCACCACCACGTCCGCGCTCGTGGGCGTCGGCGTGGCCGGCAAGGTGATCGAAAGCGGCAATGCTTTCATCACGAACGACTATGCGACTTCCGAGCTCGGCGATCCCAGCTTCATCAAGGCCGGGGTCACGGCTGTGGCCACGGTGCCGTTGATGATAGCCAACCGTTGTATGGGAGCGATCGGCGTGATGAACAAGGGCGACGGCCGGCTGTTTACCGACGACGATATCAGTGTCTTGTCGATCGTCTCCAGAGGGGCGGCTGTGGCCACGGAAAACGCCCGCCTCTACGAGGAGCTGTCCCATTCGGCGCAGATGCTCGAGTTGCGGGTAAAGGAGCGCACCGAGGCGCTGTCGCGAATGTATCAGGACAGCGAGCGCAAGACCCGCGAGCTCGAGGCGGCCAACCTCAAGTTGCGTGAGCTCGATATGATGAAGTCGGAATTCCTGGCGAACATGAGTCACGAACTGAGGACGCCGCTGAACTCGATAATCGGCTTCAGCAAACTCGTGCTCGACGGCCTTGACGGCGAAATCAATCAGGAGCAGGGAAACGATCTTACCATCGTCCACAGCAACGGGTTGGAGCTGCTGAGGTTGATTGACGATCTGCTGAGCCTGGCCAAACTCGAAGCCGGCCGGATCAGTCTCAACCTGGAGGAGACACTGCCGGATCTCCTGGTGATGGAAGCGTCGGCAAACATGCTGCCGGCCGCCACGCAGAAACGTCTGAAGATCGAAACCTTCTTCCCGCCGGACCTGGAGCCGGTCCGGCTCGATCCCGGCAAGGTCCGGCAGGTGTTGCAGAATCTGATCGGCAACGCAATTAAATTCAGCGAAGCAGGAAGAATCGAGGTCGCTATCGAACAAACGCCCGACGAAACAGTTTTCTCAGTGAAGGACGTCGGCATCGGCATCAAGGCCGAAGAGATCGAAGCGATCTTCGACCGCTTTCACCAGGCCGAGCAGCAGGTTGTATCCGCGACCGCCGGCGTCGGTCTCGGCCTCACCATCAGCAAGCGTTTCGTCGAGATGCACGGCGGCCGGATCTGGGTGGAAAGCAAGCCCGGCCAGGGCAGTACTTTCTCCTTCACCGTGCCCCGCACTGTCTCCGGGTAACGGTTTTGTTTTTAAAGTTTCAGGGCAAGGATTTGCATGTCTGAGCAGGGCAAAAGGACGATCATGATCGTGGACGACAATGACGACGTCAGGCGCCTGGTGAGAAAGGTGCTGGAGCGGTCGGGTTTCGGCGTCGTCGAGGCAGTCGATGGGGAAAACGCCCTGGGGCAGATGGATGAGGGGCTGGTTCCCGATCTCGTCCTCATGGACATCAGGCTGCCGGGAAAGTTTGACGGCCTGGAGACTACCTGCAGGTTGAAGGATAATTCCCGCATGCAACGGGTTCCGGTCGTGGCGCTGTCTGCCAGTGTCCTGGACCGTGACCGCCAGCAGGCGCTGGCCTCAGGTTGCAGCGGCTTCATCGCCAAACCTATCGACATCGCTGCGCTTCCGGCCCAGATCGAGAGGTTCATCTCGCGGGGGACGATGACACCCCGGTGAGCTGGATTGCCAGGCCGGTTATCACTGAAACAGATTCACGAGAGAGGAATATCATGGATCTACCGCAAGGCAACGGCCAGAAAATCCTCGTGGTCGACGACGATGTCAACCACGTGGTGCTGCTAAAAAAGCGGCTGGAGGCTTCCGGGTACAAGACGCTTATGTCCCATGATGGCGTCGACGGCCTCAACCAGGCCGTCCATCAGCGTCCCGACCTGATCATCACCGATGTGCTGCTTCCAAGGATGAACGGCTTCGAGCTGGTGGAACAGCTGAAGGCCAATCCCGAGACCAACACGATTCCGATCATCATGATGTCCGCGGTCTATGTCACTGAGGAAGACATGGCCAAGGGTTTTGACCTCGGCGCTGAAACGTACGTCGCCAAAGCCGATCTTGCCTTGCGTAAGCCCCTGCAGGAGGAGGCCTTGCTGGAAGCGACTGCGGCTCTGCTTAAAAGCAGCGAGGGAGAGGTCAAGGCGGCCCCTCGCATCCTGGTGGTCGATGACGATCCCGAAGCCGTCCGCCTGGTCGCCAAGCGGCTGCAGCCGCAGGGTTATCTGCTCGATATAGCCCGTGACGGCGCCGAGGCGCTCGATAAATCCCAGGCTTCCACGTTCGATCTGGTGCTGCTGGACGTCAAGCTTCCCAAGGTCGATGGCCTCGACGTGCTTTCGCAGATAAAAGGAAAAAGGCCCGACACCTCGGTCGTGATGATGACCGCATTCGGTTCGGAAAAAGTGGCGGTCGAGGCGCTCAAGCGCGGCGCCGACGACTATCTGATCAAGCCGCTGGAAGGTGATGAGCCGCTGCCGACAGTGCTTCAGAATCTGCAGAAGAAATACCGCCGGCTGGAAGTGGACAAGGCTGCGTCGAAACTGCGCCAGGCGGCCACGCCGGACATGGAAGAAAAGGAGCGGCTGATCGATGAGCTGAGACAGTCGAGCATCGCGCTGATGGAGCAGTACAACCGGTTGCTGGCGGCCGAAGAGCAGAACCGGGCTTACTCCGAGCGCCTCGAACAGATGGTGGACGAGCGCACGCAGGATCTGCAGCGGCGCACGCGCGAGCTGTCTGCGTTGCACTCTGTCCTGAGCGCGGCCACCCGCAGCCTGGAGCTGCCGCAGGTCCTGGTCGTGGCCCTGGGCGAGCTGGAGCAGATCCTGGGGACGACGGCGTCGGCCGCGTTCGTGGTCGATCAGGAGACCGGCAGGTTGCGCCTGGTGGCGCAGCACGAGATGCCCGAGGAGTTCCTTCGGTTGGTATCGCGCCAGCCCGGTGGCGACGGCATATTCGCTCGTGTGCTGGCAAGCGGCAAGGGCGTGTTCGTCCAGGATCCTTCACGCGATGAACAGCTGGCCATCGCCGGCGAGGACGCGGTCTGCCTGGTTGTCTTCCCCATGAAGTCTTCCAATGAGGTGGTGGGGCTTGTCGTCGGCATCTGCAATGAGCAAAAAGAGATCGATCTCGCCGGCTGGAGGTTGCTGGATTCGATCGGCGAGGAAATGGGAGTCGTCGTCGAGAATGTGCGGCTGTATGAGAATCTCAGGCAGGCGTACCTGTCGACGATCAGGGCGCTGGCTGAAGCCGTGGACGCCAAAGACACATTTACCCGCGGCCATTCCGACAGGGTGTCGGCGATAGCGGTGGCGATTTCCGAGGCCAGGGGACTGGACAGCGAATTCGTCAACAACATCCGTGACGCCGGTTACCTGCACGACATCGGCAAGATCGGCACGCCCGATGCCGTGCTTTCCAAGCAGGGCGTTCTCACGCCTGACGAGACAGTGACCATGCGTCAGCATCCTGGTGCAAGCCACAAGATCATTTCGGCTACCGGGCTTCCCGACGACATCAAGCTGATGATCCGCCATCACCATGAGCGTTTTGACGGCAGCGGTTATCCTGACGGCCTCAAGCACACGGAGATCCCCCTGGGGTCCAGGATACTGGCGGTCGCCGATGCATATGAGGCCATGACCGCCAACCGGCCTTATCGCGGATGCCTGTCGGAAGAGGATGCCGTTGCCGAACTCAAGCGCTGCAGCGGCGCGCAATTCGATCCGGATGTGGTTGACTCTTTTCTGCAGATCAGGGAATCGGTGGAATCGTTGCTGAAGCAGGAAGGCCAGGTCGGCTGACAGTCCGTATCTTTCATGCTTGCCATGGGGGATTGTAAGGTAATGCGATGATTGACAATCAGGTAGCTTGAGCTTAAACTTAACCACTGCGGTAGGGTTCATAAAAATCGGTTTTCGGGGAGTGGGAGCAGGGAGGTGCTGTCTCGGGGAAACGGCAGTCATTAGCCATGCCGTCAAGCCTTCCTCCAGTTAACATGCTTCATCTAGTCGGTTGCTCTCTCCGCCGCGTTCCGGTAAGGATTATTCTTGTGGGTGGACGGTGCATTTAACCAGACAAAGTGATTACGGAGTACGGGCGATACTCCACCTCGCCAATCTACCCTATGGGCAGGTGGTGCAGACCCGCGAGATCGCAGCCAAAGAGGACATCCCCGGCAAATATCTTCCTTCCATCATCAGGACCCTGGCGCGCGCGGGCCTTATCCGCACCCTCCGCGGCAATCAGGGTGGCGTCACTCTGGCCCGGCCTCCCGAAGACATCAGCCTGCGGAACGTGATCGAGGCGGTTGAGGGGCCCATCATGCTGGTCCAGTGCCTCCGCGGTCCCAAGCAGTGCGCGCATGAGGAGAACTGTTCTTTCATGCCTGTCTGCCAGAATCTGCAGAACATGATGGTCGGCCAGCTGGACAGCACAACTTTCGCCGATCTGGCCGGCGGCACCCTGGTCGACGCCAGCGGCAGCGACATGCTGGAACAGTTGCAGGACTGACGCCACAAAGCCATCCCCAAATTCCTCTCCAATCAGACCTTTTTCCTTTTGTTTAAAGCAAATTGGGCATAGCTTTGAGTGACGCTGTTCTGGTACCATAGTAGGTACCGAAGTCGGCTGGCGCCAGGATGGTGGGGGCTGCGCCACGCCCGGCCTGAGGGTCCGCGGCCGGGTTCAAATCTCGCCTCTCTCGCGGATCGCAAACCCTTAAAATCCAGGGAATATATGGAAAGCAGCGGTCAGGAACTCGTCAACCAGGCGGCGGCAGCTCCCGAAGCCGCTGAAGCCGCGGCGGAAACGCCGTGGGACAGGTGCGTCTGCGATTATGTGAATCCGGTCATGAACCGGATCCGCCGGCGGCCGCTGTTCCAGAAAGTGGTTATCGCCAACACCGCTCTCATCGCCGCGGGCAGCATCATGGGTTACTACCTCGAGGTCAAGTACTTCGAGGGCGGCGACATGGGGTTCGTCCTGCTCTTCATCTTTAGCGGCCTCGCCCTTTGCGTGCTGATCAATTATCTGTTAGTCAGGATGGCCTTCCGCCCGATGGACGATGTCTCTGACGCCATGAAGGCGATCCGCGCCGGGCATCGCGGCATCCGTGTTCCCGAGGTCACCGACGATCCCCAGATCGAGGAGCTCTCCAAAAGCCTCAACTCGATGCTCAACTCGATGGAAAAACAGCGCAAGAAAGCCGCCGCCTCGGTGATCAAGGCGCAGGAAGAGGAGCGCAAGCGCATCGCCCGCGAGCTTCACGACGAAACCAGCCAGAGCCTGACGGGTCTTGTGATCGGCATCAGGATGGTGCAGGAGATCGTTCCGGAGACGATGCCCGAGCTTACCGAACGACTGGAGAACATCAACGACCTGGCTCACGCCACGCTCAACGAAGTCCACACCATGGCGGTGCGGTTGCGCCCCAGCGTCCTGGACGATCTGGGGCTGGCGGCGGCGCTGCGGTCATACGCCAAGGAATTTTCCGAGAACACAGGAATAGCGGTGGATATGCAGCTGCTAGGCATGAGCCAGCGCCTGTTGCCCGAGCTTGAAACTGTGCTGTACCGGGTAGTACAGGAGGCGCTGACAAATGTCGCCCGCCACTCTGAAGCCTCCCAATGCATGGTCACCCTCCGGCGCAAGGACAACATGATCAAGGGCACGATCCAGGACAACGGCCAGGGATTCGACTCACAGAAAGTGATGATGTCGGATGAGAAGGGCCGGGGCCTGGGACTTCACGGCATGAAAGAGAGAATCGAGCTTGTGGGCGGTTCGCTCGAGTTCGATTCCAGGCCGCAGGACGGCACCACCATATTTATTGAGGTACCGTTACAAAGCAAGGAGGGCATCTGGTGAGCAAGATCAGGATACTGCTGGCGGACGATCACGCGATTCTCCGCGCGGGCCTCGTCAGGCTGTTGGGCGAGGAAAAGGACATAGAAGTTGTGGGGGAAGCGGAAAACGGCCGCGAGGCCGTGCAGAAAGTGCAGGAGCTGCATCCTGATATCGTGCTGATGGACATCGGCATGCCGGTCATGAACGGCATGGAGGCAACCAAGCAGATCAAGAAGCGCGACCAGGATGTGAAGATCCTGGTGCTGACCATGCACGACAACGAGGAGTACCTCTTCCAGGTGTTGCAGGCCGGCGCCGCCGGCTATGTGCTCAAGAAAGCAGCCGACAGCGACCTGGTCAATGCCATTCATGTAGTCAGCCGCGGCGACTGTTTCCTCTATCCGAGCGCGGCGAAGATGGTCGTCGAAGATTACCTGGAAAAACTGAGGCACGGTCAGGAGCCGACCTCGAGTTACGACACGCTGACCGACCGCGAACGTGAGATCCTCACGCATGTGGCCGAGGGCTACACCAACAGGGAGATAGCCGAGTCGCTGTTCATCTCGGTAAAGACGGTGGAGACGCACAAGGCCAACATCATGGAGAAGCTCAACCTGCACAAGCGCGCCGAGCTGGTCAAGTACGCCATCAAGAAGGGGATGCTGCAGGTTGATTTCGACGAGGTGCTGGAGTAGCAGGAAAGCGGCATGAATCCGTTCCTGGCTGGCAGAATATTTATGGGGGCCTGCGCCCTCGCCATCCTGCTGCCGGGATTTTACTGGTGGCCGCTGTCGGCGGCTGCTGCGGCGGCCATACTGGTTGCTTCCCTGGCGTATCTTGTCCGCGCCGACAGGGCCTCATTTGAACGCAGGGGGGCCGCCCTCATCTACCTCCTCAACACCGGCATGTTCAGGTGGAGGTTCTACGACCTGGGCTCTCCGGGTTACACCTCAGCCCTTTTGCGTGACGCTGACGGCCTCAAGAACATGACCCGGATGGTGGGGCTGCAGCAGGTCACCGCCATCGGCACCGGGCTGGCTTTTCTGGTCTACATTTACGTTTACAATGCGGGCAATCCATTCAGGGCGCATGTTGTCCCCGTCGCGATCATCTCTTTTCTCTCGATCCAGGCATTATTTTCCATGATTGTCTATCGCTGGCTCAAAGAAGCATGGAAGCGGCAGCAAAAACTCGATCGCATGGGGTTCGAGACGCCGCCGGCCTCTTGAAAAAAGGTGTCTTCGCCCGTATACTTCGCTAATTAAATACATATAAGCTTCAGCCTGTGGGTCGCCCTTCAGGGGGCGTCCAAGGGAAGCCGGTGAAATGCCGGCGCGGTCCCGCCACTGTAACTGGATGCTTTGCGAGCAACCGCCCCTTTGGAGGGCGGGCCACTGGGAATAACCCGGGAAGGCTGCCGCGGAGCGCATGTCCAGGAGCCAGGAGACCTGCCCACAGGCTCTAGCCAGGCAACTCTTCGCGGAGGGAGTGGCTAGGGTGGAAGGATTGCTCTATTCAGCCCGCTTCTTTGGAAGAGGGCTTTTTTTGTAAACAGACCGGAGCGGTGGATAAATGATCTTTGTGACCGGAGGGGCGAGGAGCGGTAAGAGCGGGCTGGCGGAGAAGATAGCCCGCGGCAAGAGTGAGGAAGTGACCTATATCGCAACCGCTGAGCCTCGCGACGGCGAGATGCGCGAGCGGATCGCCGAGCATCGCCGCCGGCGGCCTTCGGGATGGCGCACGGTGGAAGCCTTCGAGAATCTGCCGCAGGCCGTCGGCGAAGCCCTGGAAGACGACGGCGTGGTCTTGATCGATTGCCTCACGGTCTATATCTCAAATCTTCTGATCACCCAGGGGATCGCCACCGGCGAGCATTCCCGCAAGGCCATCGATCGCGAGATAGATCAGCTGGTAGAGGTCTGCCGGAGCGGCAACGGCCGCGTCATCCTTGTCAGCAACGAAGTCGGAATGGGTATCGTTCCCGATAATTCACTCGCCCGGACCTTCCGGGATGCCGCCGGGCGCGCCAATCAGAAGCTGGCCGCCGCCGCCGAGGAAGTCTACCTCTGCGTTTCGGGAATTCCCGTGAAGGTCAAGTAACATGCCGCTGGCTAAAACCATCATGCTGCAGGGCACCGCTTCCCATGCCGGCAAGACGCTGCTGGTGGCGGGCCTGGCCCGCATCCTGGCGCAGGACGGCTACTCGGTGGCGCCCTTCAAGAGCCAGAACATGTCGCTCAACTCTTATGCCGACACCAGCGGCGGCGAGATGGGGCGGGCCCAGGTCGTGCAGGCGGAGGCCGCCGGCATCGAGCCGCGCGTGGATATGAATCCGGTTCTGCTGAAGCCCACAAGCGATACAGGCTCTCAAGTGGTGGTCCACGGCCAGCCGGTCGGGACGATGACGGCGCAGACCTACCATGACTTCAAGATGGGGCTGCTGGATGCAGTCTCCGAGTCGCTGGAGCGGCTGCGGCGGGAGTTCCAGGTGGTCATCATCGAAGGCGCCGGCAGCCCGGCGGAGATCAATTTCCGCGGCCGCGACATCGCCAACATGACCGTGGCCGAGATCGCCGACGCCCCGGTCCTGATCACGGGAGACATCGAGCGCGGAGGTGTCTTTGCCTCGCTGGTCGGCACCATGGAGCTGCTACAGGACGAGGAGCGCCAGCGGGTAGCCGGCCTCATCATAAACAAGTTTCGCGGCGACCGTTCGATACTGGAGCCGGGCCTGGATTTTCTCGAGGCCAGGTGCAATCTGCCCGTCCTGGGCGTGATCCCGTTTATCAGGGACCTGCGCATCGAGGAAGAGGATTCGGTAGCGCTCTCCGACAGGCAGGCCCTCTGGCCGTCGGATGTTCGCGGATCCCTGCCGGCCAACGGCAAGAGCGTCAAGGTGCGCGCGGCGCGCCTGCCGCGGCTGTCCAACTTCACCGATTTCGATTCGCTGGAGGCGTGCCCGGGGTTTGATTTTCGTTTTGCCGAACATGCAGCCGGGCTCGCCGACGCAGACCTCATAATCATCCCCGGCACCAAGAGCACCATCTCCGATCTCAGGTTCCTCTGGTCCAGCGGCATGGCCGCTGAGATCATCCGCAAGGCGAAGTCCGGCACGCCGGTCATCGGGCTCTGCGGAGGCTACCAGATGCTGGGCACCAAGATCCTCGATCCACAGGGGATCGATTCCAGCGCCGGCAGCATCAAGGCTTTGGGCCTTCTCGATGTGGAGACGGTTTTTTCCCCGGAGAAAGAGACCCGCCAGGCGAGGGGTGAGGTGGTGGCTTCAACGCCGCTTCTGGGAGAAGGTGCGCTCGTGGCGGGCTACGAGATTCATATGGGGCGCTCGACCCTGGGGGCCGGAGCCAGCCAGCTGCTTCAGACCGCCGGTGGCGGGGACGGCGCGGTAAGCAGCGACGGCTTGGTCCTCGGCACTTATCTGCACGGATTCTTCGACAGCGATGACGTCCTCTCGGGTTTGCTTTCCTATTTTGACTGCCCCGTAGAGCTGCCACTTCTGGACCGGAAGCTTAGCAAGGAACATGAATACGACCGCCTTGCCCGGGAGCTTCGTGCGGCGCTCGATATGGAAAAGATTTATGAAATCATCGGAGTGGGGTAGGAGATAGCGACGGGGGCCAACATGCTGCTGGGCAGCTCTCTGGACCTCGTTTTAGGCGAGCCGTCGAACCGCTGGCACCCGGTATGCTGGCTGGGCAAGGCCGTGGACCTTGCCGACTGGGCGGCTCCGGGGCGCGAACGCGGCGGCTGCACCCAGAGACTTTCGGGAATGGCGGTAGCGCTGCTGTTCCCAACCGCCACGTATATGTTGACGCGAAAGATTTTAAGGACGTTGCCGCGGCCGCTGGCCGACGTGGCGGAGGCAGCGCTGATCTCTTCGGCTGTTGCCACACGCTCACTGTTCGAGCACGCCGGCAAAGTGCAGGACGGACTGCAGTTGAGTGTCGAGGACGGCCGGCGCGAAGTCGGCAAGATGGTCGGCCGGGACACGGACAGTCTTGATGAAGAAGGTGTCATCCGCGCCACGGTCGAGAGCGTGGCCGAAAACGCCAATGACGGCGTCATCGCTCCGCTCTTTTATGGCCTGATCGGCGGCGCGCCTCTGGCAATGGCCTACAAGATGGTCAACACGCTGGATTCGATGCTGGGTTATCGCAGCGAGCAGTATCTGTTTTTCGGCTGGATATCGGCGCGGCTGGATGACGCCGCCGGCTATTTCCCGGCGCGCCTGACGGCGCTGTCAGCTGTAGTTCTAAGCCCGCTGGCGGGCACTAGCGCCCAGGGCGCCATCTCTGTCTGGCGCCGTGATTCGGGCCTGCACGACAGCCCCAACGCCGGCGTTTGCGAGTCTGCCTACGCCGGAGCGCTGGGCGTGTGCCTTGGTGGCGCCAGCACCTATGACGGCAAACAGATAGAGAGGCCGCTGATCGGCGCGGGGCTGCGTTCGCCCGAGGCTGCGGATATCGACCGGGCGGCACGGCTGATGATCGCGTCGGCGGGGCTGGTGCTGGCCCTGGGAACGCTGCTTCGCATGAATATCGCCGTGCTCAAATTTTTTCTAGGCCGGAGACGAGATTGAACGAGGATCATGACCGCCTGGCGCGGGTGCTGTGGGAGCAGGCGCGCACGCAGGGCCTGGTGCATCTTTATACCGGCAACGGCAAGGGCAAGACCACGGCGGCCCTGGGTCTGGCGCTGCGGGCGCTGGGCCGTGACCGCAAGGTGGCGGTGATCCAGTTCCTCAAGCGCACGACGGTCATGACCGGCGAGATGGTCTTCGCCGAGAAGATGGGCGGGCCTAAGGGCGGGCCTCTGACGATCAGGCAGTTCGGCGCCTCGCGTTTCGCCACCCGGGAAGAAAAGCTGGCGGTGGAAGAGAGCGGCCAGACTGTCGCCCGCGGCTGGGAGATCGCCCGGGACCTGGTCATGCGCGGCGATCACGATCTGGTAGTGCTCGACGAGATCACCCATGTTGTCAAAAACGGGCAGATTCCTTTGCCGGATCTGATCGATCTGATCAGGCGGAAGGCGCCGTCGGTGGAGCTGGTGCTTACAGGCCGCTACGCTCCGCCCGAGCTGCTCGAGGTCTGTGATTATGTCACAGAAATGAAAGAGATCAAGCACCCCTATCACAACGGTGTGAGGGCCAGAGAAGGGACTGAATATTGAAAGACCTGACAGGAATCGAATCGGGAGCAGGAGCGGAGACCGGCGCCGGAGCAGACACCGGCGCCAAAGCGGGCGCCCAGGCCGGCGCGCCCGCGCATGGCGGCCGCCGCGAGGAAGCGGCGCGGCGCTTCGGCTTCCCCAAGGAAGAACTGCTGGACTTCAGCGCCAGCATCAACCTGCTGGGGCCTTCGCCGGCGGCGCTCTCCGCCATTCGGGCGGCGACGGTCGACATCCATTATTATCCCGAGGAAACAGGGGAGACATTCGCCCGGCAAATGGCGTCCTATCTGGGAGTCTTCCCGGATGAGATCGTCCCGGGGAACGGCAGCATCGAGGTGATCTACTGGCTGGCGGCGACGCTGAAGCCCGTGAAGGCGCTCATAGTCGAGCCGACATTCTCCGAATACCGCAGCGCCTGCGAGGCGGCCGGCGCCCAATGCGATTCATTCATGCTGGAAGAGGATCGCGGTTTTGCCTTCGAAGCCGGCCGTCTGGATCCAACCGGTTACGATCTCGTCTTCGCCTGCAATCCCAACAACCCGACCGGCTACCTGACGCCCATTGACGAACTGGCAGATTTATGGCGGCGTTGCCGCGCGGCGGGGGCCGGCCTGGTGATCGACGAGGCGTTCATCGATTTCAGCGGGACGGAGCAGTCGATCCTTTCTTATGGTGTAGCCGAGGGCCTGTACGTCATCCGCTCGCTCACCAAGTCTCACGCACTGGCCGGGCTGCGGCTGGGCTGCCTGGTGACGGATGCTGATTTCGCCGCCAGGCTGCGCACCAAGATGCCGCCGTGGAATCTGAATTCGTTCGCTCTTGCAGCCGCGGAGGCATCGCTCACAGACTGGGATTATCTTCCCAGGAGCCGCCAGGAAAACGCCGCGGCCCGGGCGGGGCTCTATGACGATCTCGAGGCGGTTCCCGGCATCGAGCCGCTTGACTCCGAGGCCAATTATCTTCTCTGCAGGTTGACCGGCATTGATTCACAGGCGCTGGCGGAGGAACTGGGAAGGCAGGGGATCCTGGTCAGGGACTGCCGCTCGTTCGCCGGCCTTGGCGACCGTTATGTCAGGATCGCGGTCCGCAGCGAGCGCGAGAATTTCCAGCTGGTGTCGGCGATGAGGAAAGCACTCAAATGATTGGACGCGGCTTTATTATGAGGCGGGCTTCGATGACGAGGCAGGGACTGATGATGAGGAACACATCGCTATGACTCCTTTGGTAATCGCCGGATCCGCCAGCGGTGTGGGCAAGACCACGATAGCCACCGGGATCATGGGCGCGCTGAAGCGCCGCGGCCTCAAGGTGGCGCCGTTTAAAAGCGGTCCTGATTATATAGATCCCGGCTTCCATCTGGCCGTCACCGGACAGCGATCCCGGAATCTCGATACCTGGCTGACTTCCGCAGAGGCCGTCAGGGAAATTTACCGGCGCGGGTCGTCGGGTGCTGATGTCTCCGTGATTGAAGGAGCCATGGGTCTTTTCGACGGCAGAACCGGCGGCAGCGGCTCCTGCAGCACCGCCGAGGTTGCGCAGCTTACCGGCGGCGCCGTGGTGCTGGTCGTCGACTGCTCGCGGCTGGCCCGCAGCCTGGCGCCCGTGCTTGCCGGCTTTGCCGCTTTTGACAGGAACGTAGACCTGGCGGGGGCCGTGCTCAACAACGCCGGCAGCCCAGGGCATGTGAGGACTCTCGAGGAGGCGGCCCGCGAGGCGGGAGTACCGGTACTGGGTGTGATGCCCCGCCGGGAAGACATCGGTCTGCCGTCGCGTCACCTGGGGCTCGTCCAGGCGGAAAAGGGCGAGGCGGAATTTGAGGAACGCCTGCAGCGCATCATCGATCACGTCGCTGAAAATATCGACATTGACGGGCTGCTCGAAGTGGCGCGGACTGATACGGCGCGGAATACGGCGCGGCCGGAAGATTCTGCGGCCAGAGATGCGGCGCGACCCGATACGGCGCGGCCGGAAACTCAACAGGCCCGCGTTCGCATAGCTGTTGCCCGCGACGAAGCTTTCTCTTTCTATTATGTTGACAGCCTGGAGGCCCTTGAGGCCGCCGGCGCCGAGCTCATTTACTTCAGTCCCCTGCATGACGTGGAGCTGCCGGAATGTGAAGGGCTGTACCTTGGCGGCGGTTATCCGGAACTGTATGCCGGCGGGCTCGAGGCTAATGCCTCGATGCTCCGGTCGGTCGCCGGAGCTTTGCGGGAGGGATTGCCGGCTTACGCGGAGTGCGGGGGGCTTGTCTATCTCTGCCGCGAGGTCCTTATCGAAGGAAAGAGCCATAGCCTGGCGGGCGCCTTGCCTTTGGACGCGAGAATGACCGGTAAAAGGCAGGCGTTAGGCTACGTCGAGGCGATAGCCAAAAAGGACAACCTGCTGCTGGCCGCCGGCGCGAGCATCCGCGGTCATGAATTTCACTGGTCGGCGATCGACTGGCGCCAGGATGAACTGGCTTACGATTGTTTTTCCAGCCGTGAAGCCGGCGGCAAAGCCGAAGGCTTTGCCGCCGGAAACGTGCTGGCTTCATACGTCCATGTACATTTTTCCGGCAATCCCGCAGCCGCCGCTCGTTTCGTCGGCGCCTGCGCAGGCGTTGAGGGGGTGGCTTCCAATGTCGGGAACTGATTTTTCCCCGGCGGGATTCGATGGCGCCCTGTCAGCTGGCGACGGCACCAGTCTGATCGTATTGGGCCACGGCAGCCGCGCGCCGGAAGCCGCTGTGCTGCTCAACTGGGTAGCCAGTCGGCTGACTGTCAGATTCGGCGCCCGGGTCCTGGCGGCCTCACTTCAGTTCAACGAGCCCACGCTCGATGACTGTTGCCGGCAGCTGGCCAGGCAGGGCGCCAGGCGGATCGTCGTGGCCCCTTATTTTCTCTTTACCGGCAATCATCTCCAGCGGGATATCCCGGAAGTCATCAGCCAGTTGCGCAAGGAGCTGGCGGGCGTCGAGATCGTTATGGCCGAACCGCTGGGAGCGGATGACCTGCTGGTGGAAGTGGTTGCCCGGCGGGCGCTGGCGCATATCGACGGAGCGCAGGATGCCGCAACAAACAATGCGGCTTCACCGGCCGCGGCCGGCGATGAAGCCAGAGCTGCGGACCCGATGCCGCAGCATCCGATCGAGGTGGAAAGTTTCGCCATCATCGACAGCCTTCTGGAGCCGGCAGACAGCGGCGAGCCCGAGTATCAGGTGATCCGCAGGATCGTTCATACCACGGGCGACCCATCGCTGGCGAGAGCGGTGCTGTTTTCAGATCGTGCAGTCGCTGCGGGTGTGGCGGCCCTTGCGTCAAAATCATTAATATACTGTGATGTCAAGATGGTTGCCGCCGGCGTCGAGCCGACGGCGGCCGGCCGGGGGCTTCGGGTTGCATGCCTGGTGGGAGAGCCGGGCGTCGCCGGCCTGGCCGGCCGCGAGAACATCACCCGCGCCGCCGCCGCCGTGCGGCTGGCGGCCCGGGACCTGGACGGAGCCGTCGTGGCGATCGGCAACTCGCCCACGGCACTTTTCGAATTGCTCAGGCTTGCCGCCGGAGAAGGCATCCGTCCGGCGCTGGTCGTCGGCGTTCCCGTCGGTTTTGTCGGCGCAGCCGAGAGCAAGGAGGCGCTGGCCGCTTCAGACCTTACCCACATAACGATCCCGGGAAACCGCGGCGGCAGCACCGTGGCCGCGGCGGTTGTCAACGCGCTTATCCGTTTGAGCGCCGCTACAGTTACAACACAAGAATAACAAACATCAAGTTATAATGATTTTTGGATTGACATCGAAGCAACACGCGAATAAAATCGCAAACACCAGTAATGGTCAGTGGGGCTTCCGCCTGTATGGCAGAAGCTTAAATGGGGCAAGCTCGGTGCGATTCCGACGCAGTCCCGCTACTGTAAGTGAGAGAGACGTCCGGCTTCGGTTTTTTCCGGATGCGGTTTCATCTCATGAGCCAGAAAACCCGCCCCTGACCGGTAATCCCAGAACCTTCGAGAGAAAGGGGCAGGATAATGACGAAGTTTCCATAGCCAACCCTTCATTTTCGACAACCGGGATGAGGGGTTTTTTCATCCCCGCTGATCTTCAAAACCTTTTATCGAAAAGAAAGGAAACTTGATGCACATTCCTGAAGGGCTTCTGCCCGCCGAACAGGCAGCTGCCTGGTACATGCCCGCGGCCGTCTTTGTGGGCGCCGGCCTGGCCGGTTTGAAACGCCGCCTTGCGGTGTTGCCCTCTTCACGGCCGCTGGTGGGTCTCATGGGTGCCTTCATCTTCGTGATCTCGCTAATGCCGATACCGGTCCCCGGCCTGGGCACGGTGTCACATCCGTGCGGAACGCCAATGGCCGCTATCCTGCTGGGTCCGCTCACAGCCACGGTGCTGGGCTCGGTGGCGCTGCTTTTACAGGCGCTGTTCTTCGCCCATGGAGGCATCACCAGCTGGGGCGCCAATATTATCTCGATGGCTGTCGGCGGATCCTTCGCCGGCTTCGGGGCCTTCAAGCTGTCAAGAAAGCTCGGACTTGGGCTCGGGGTCTCGGCGGGAGTCGCCGGACTGGTCGGCGATCTCGTCACCTATGGCATCACCGCCTTTCAGATCGCGCTGGCGCTTCACGGGGATCAAACGGTGCTTTATGTCTGGGGAGTGGCTTTCGCCTCGTTCATGCCCACCCAGGTGCCGCTGGCGATCGCCGAAGCGCTCTTTACCGCTGGCGTGGTCGTATTCATTGCCAACCAGCGGGCTGAGATACTCGAAAATGTGCTGGTGCGTCCATGAAGCGCCGTCAAATAATCATACCCGGGGCGGTGCAGCCATGAGCCGCCGGTTTATAGTCGTCACGGTCGTGGTTGTGTTCCTGGCGGCAGTGCTCATGACTGAATCGAGATGGGAAGGCGATGTTACCGAGTCGGCGGCGGCGCCCCTGGCCGAGAAAGCTGGCGTCCAGGAATCTCATATCCTGCCCTGGAAGATAGATGGCGACCTGCTCCTTTTCTTCTTCCTGTCGGGCGGCGCCGTCGCGGGTTTTATTGCTGGTTATCATTGGCGCGCGCTCTTTCCAGGGAAGGATAAATGACTCCGGCGTCAGGCAACAGCGACAGCTACACCTGGGGAGACGGTTTCCTCTCACGGATCGACCCCCGCATCAAAATAGGCGCCATCGCGGGACTGCTTTTAATAAACCTGCTGGCGGCGTCGTATCTGGTATCGGGGACGATCGCCCTCACCATGGTCCTGCTCATGATCGCCGGAAGGATTCCCTGCCGGCGCCAGCTATTGATGATTGCTTTTCCCTCTACTTTTGCCGTCTTCGCGGTTGTCTCCCAAACCCTTTTCAAGGGAAATGATGTTTTTGCCTCGCTGGGTCCGTTCGATTTACACTTCGACGGTCTTCTGCACGGGCTTTTTCTGTCGCTGCGGATAATCGCGGGCGGCCTCATCGTGGTCATGTTGGGGGCGACCACGCCGCTCAACCGTCTCTGCCTGGCGCTCAGATGGTTCAGGATCTCGGCCACTTTTGTCGAGGTCGTGCAGTTGACCTACAGATATCTATTTGACATCCACGCCGAATTTACGCGGATGCGAGAGGCTCAGCGCTCACGTCTGGGCTGGTCCTCGACCGGCACCGGCCTGGCAAGCAGCCGCATGCTGGGCGGATCGCTGTTTCTGCGCGTTTATGAGCGCGGCCTCCGTTCATCGGAGGCTATGCGCTGCCGGGGATCGGGAGCTGTCGTCAACGGCACGCTCACATCTCCGGGCCGCATTGACCTCGTCGCCGCGATAACGATGATCGCCTTACTGGGAATTCTGACGACTATGTCTATCGCGGGAGCGCCATGATCCGCATCGATGAACTGGCTTTCACATATCCTGGCGGCGCCCGCGCGCTCGACGGCATATCGCTCGACGTGCCCGAGGGTTCGTTCATGGCTATCATGGGCGCCAACGGCTCCGGCAAATCGACGCTGCTGAAGCATCTCAACGGATTGCTCATTGCCGGGAAGGGGAAGGTCACCGTCGGCGGCATGCAGGTCAGCCGCGACACTTTCGACGATGTGAACCGTATTGCCGGCTTTGTTTTCCAGGACCCCAACGACCAGATCTTCGCGCCGACGGTCAGGGACGACATCTGCTACGGCCCGCGCAACCTGGGCCTGCCGGAAGAAGATGTCCTGCGCCGGGCGGAACGGGCCGCGGCGCAGGTCGCCATCACCGACCTGCTCGACCGGCCGATCCATCATCTCAGCTATGGACAGAAGAAACGGCTCTCCATCGCCGGCGTTCTCGCCATGGAGCCGCGGATGCTGGTGCTTGACGAACCCACCGCCAGTCTCGATCCCATGGGGGAGAAGAGGCTGATGCGGTTGCTGCATGAGCTCAATCGCGGGGGGATGACGGTGGTCATGGCTACCCACGACGTCGATCTGGTGCCGCTTTATGCCAGCCAGGTCTGCCTGCTAAGGTCCGGCCGGGTGGCGGTCACCGGCGGCCTGCGCGAGGTGTTCAGCGATCAGGAGCTGATCGAACGCTGTCACCTGCGGCTGCCGCGGATAGCTTATCTTTTTGACATGTTTCCCGACCTGACAGAGCTGCCGCTGACGGTGGGAATGGCCCGCCGCAAGCTTGAGGAGTTGCTGGAGAGCGGTCAGCTGGGACCCGCCGCGGGGATGCTGGAAAGCGAGCTGGGACCTGCCGCGGGACTGCTCGAGCTGGAAGGCGATCTGGCGTGAACAGACCCGGAACCCGGCGCGGATATACAACCGGCGCCTGCGCCCAAGCGGCGGCAAGAGCGGCGGCTCTGACGGTTGCTCTCGGTTACCTGCCTTGCGGCATGGAGGCCGCGGAAGAATTGGGTATCACCTGCGAGGAAAGCGGTCTCGTCGAGATCACACTTCCCAACGGAGAAGACGCCCTCTTCCGGATGATGATGCACAGCGAGGGCGTCGTTTCAATAATCAAGGACGCCGGCGACGACCCTGACATCACCAACGGCGCGCAGATTTTTGTTTGCGTGGCGCCGCGGCTCGATGGGATCGTTACCGTCGAAGGCGCCGAAGGAGTGGGGCGCGTCACGCTCGACGGTCTTCCCGTAAAACCAGGGTTGCCGGCAATCAATCCAGTGCCGTACAAGTACATCCGGCAGGAGGTCGGCTCGGTTCTGACCGGCGGAGCCGATGTGACCGTCTCGATTCCCGAGGGGGAAGAGTTGGCGTTAAAGACATTTAATCCGAGGCTTGGCATAATCGGCGGCCTCAGCATCCTCGGGACTACCGGAAGGGTCGAGCCCTGGTCTTCGGCTGCCTACCAGGAATCGCTTTTACCGCAGCTCGATGTCGCCAGGGCCGCCGGTGTGAAGATTCCGGTCCTGGTGCCGGGCGCCAAGGGTGAGCGTGCCGCGCTGGCGCTGGGTTTCGAGCCTCTTTCGGTGGTTCAGACGGGCAATTTCACCGGCATGATGCTGGCCGCGGCGGGGCAACGCGGCATGGGCAAAGTCGTGATCCTCGGGCATGCGGCCAAACTGGCCAAGCTCGCGCGCGGAGATTTCGATACTCACTCCCGCCATTCGCCCATGCCGCTGGACGTTCTGGAGGCGTGCGCGGAAGAGGCAGGGTGGAGCCACGCCAAAGCCCAGGCGCTGACGATGTTGCCGACGACCGAGGCCGCACTGAAACAACTCGAGGCGGCCGGCGCGCCGGGGACAGCGGCGCTTGACGAAGTGGCGCGGCGGGCGGTGGCGCGCGTGAAAAAGGATTACGGCATCATCGCCGAGGTAATCATGACCGACGGGCACGGCAGGGTCGTGGGCCGGGCATGATTGACAAGGAGCACAAACTTTACATAGTCGGAGCCGGGTCCGGAGTCGAGTCGCAACTTTCCGGCGAGGCAGGCGGCATCATCGCCGGCTGCCGCCATATTGCCGCCGGCAAACGGCTGCTGGAGCTGGCTCCCGAGGGTGCGGAGACTTTTGCCATCGGCTCCAACCTGGAGGCGCTGCGCGGATTTATCGCCGCCGGCATCGTTCACGGGGACGTCTGTGTCATCGCCAGCGGCGATCCTGGATGTTTCAGTATCATGCCATTCCTGAAAGAACATTTCCCTGAGAACTGTATCGCAATTCCCGGGATCTCCACGATGCAGCAGCTCTCGGCGCGTCTGTGCCTGCCCTGGCAGGACTGGAAGCTCATCAGCCTGCATGGACGTAGCCGCGAGCTGGTTCCGATGCCCGCATACTCGCAGCCGACACTATATTTTTGTGATGACGCTTATCCTCCCCAGGCGATCGCCGGCAACCTGCCCGGGGCGCTAGCCGGTCGACGGGCAGCCGCTGGCGTGGCGCTGGGTCAAGACGCTGAAAAGGTTTGGCAAGGGATCCTCGGCGAAGCTCCGGCGCTTGGATTCCCTGGAAATTCAGTGTTGCTGGTGTTTCCGGAGGAAGAGCCGCCATCGCTCAACGCCAGCGCGCCCGGAATTCCTGACGAGCTGTGGCTGCGAGCGGAGGGCGTGCCGCTCTCCAAAAGCGAGGTCCGCGCGGTGCTGCTCGCCAAGGCCCAGCCGCATGGCCGTGCCGTCATCTGGGACTCAGGAGCCGGCACGGGATCTTACGGAATCGAATCGGCGCTGCTCGAGCCGCGCGCCCGCGTATTCAGTATTGACAAGAAGTCCGAAGCGTGTGATCTGGTTGCCGCCAACGCGCGCAGATTCGGAGCCGTGATCGAGACTGTGTGCGCGGAGGCGCCGGCGTGTTACGATGATCTGCCGCGTCCCGACCTGTTGATAATCGGGGGCAATGACGGACGCCTGGAGCAGATCTTCGGGGCGGCTCTGGCGGCACTGGCTCCTGCCGGACGCATCGTCGTCACGGCGCTTCTGGAAGAAACCAAGAAGCAGGCGCACGCCCTTTTTGCCGCTTCGGGGCTTTCGGCGCGGGCAGCCACGCGTGTGGCCATCTCACGCGGTGAGTCCAGGAAGTGGGCAGAGCACAACCCGGTAATAATCTTCACGGGAGACAAACCTGAAACCTGATCAAAAATTTGCGGGAGCAACAGGAACGCTGATCGGTGTCGGCGTCGGTCCCGGCGACCCGGGGCTGGTGACGCTCAAAGCCGTCGAGGCCATCCGCAGCGCGCCGGTCATCGCCTTCCCGGTACACAAGGAAGGCGCCACCAGCCGGGCCTACGAAACTGTCGCCGCCCACATACCCGCCGCCGCGGAGCTGCTGCCGCTGCTGATGCCGATGACGCGCGACCTGAAACGGCTGGAACAGGCACACGCAGACGCGGCCAAGGCGATCGCCGCCGCTGCCGCGGGCGGGCGCGATGTTGTCTATCTTTCCCTTGGCGACCCCCTCTTTTACAGCACTTTCGGCTATCTGGCCGAGCGTTTTGCCGGACCGGTTGAGGTCATCAGCGGCGTCACGGCCGCCAGCGCTACCTCGGCGGCGCTGGGACTGCCACTTGCCGATGGCGATACGCCTACGGTTGTAGTAACCGGCAAGGCCCACCAGGCGCTGGCGGCGGCGCTGGAGATGGGCGCCTCGGTGATCGTCATCAAACCCAGGTCGCTGACGGAGCGATCACTCGATCTGCTCGATGAGAGCGGCGCCTGGCCGCGCGCGTGCGCCGCAATCGAGCTGGGCGGCTCCGGGCAGAAGTTGATAGAAGAGCTTAACCGTGATATCGCGGCAAAGCTTCCCTATTTCGCGGTTATCTGGATCAGGCCCTCATCACCGGCAGCCGGGGATAAAAATAATATTCTTGCGGAGGACAACCAATGAACGAAGCCAAAGTTTCATTCCTGGGAGCGGGCCCGGGCGATCCGGAGCTCATGACGATCAAGGGCATGCGCCTGTTGCAGCGGGCCGATGCTGTGATCCATGCCGGTTCGCTCGTGCATCCTGACGTTCTGGAGTTCGCGCCGCAGGCGGAGCTGATCGACAGCGCGCCTCTGTGCCTTGATGACATCGTCAAGGCCATGGTTTCGCGAGCGCGGGCCGGCAAGCAGGTTGTGCGCCTTCATAGCGGCGATCCCTCCCTCTTCGGCGCCGTCAAGGAACAGATGGCGCGGCTGCGGCAGGAGGGCATCGGCTACGAGGTCGTTCCCGGCGTCAGCTCCCTGAGCGCCGCCGCCGCCGCACTCACCAGCGAGCTGACTGTTCCCGGCATTTCACAGACGGTGATCATTACGCGCGCCGCGGGCCGCACGCCAGTGCCGGAGTCAGAAGATATCGCCAGCCTGGCCAGGCATGGAGCCACCATGGCGATATTCCTCAGCGCCGGCCTGGCCGCTGACGTTCAGGCGAAGCTGGGCGAGGGCTACCCGCCGCAGACGCCGGTGGCTGTGGTGCAAAACGCCAGCCGGGCCGGGCAGAAGATCGTCAGAACGACCGTCGCGGGCCTGTCGGCGGATATCGCCGCCGCCGGCATCGATTGCACCGCTATCATCCTCGTGGGCGAGGCGCTGGCCCAGGCCGGGGAGGAATCGCTCCTGTACAAAGACGGATTTTCCCATGGATATCGCGAATAGCCCATGAAACAGGATTCGCCCACGATAAGTTATTTTTCCCTGACCGCCGGAGGTTCCCTGCTGGCGTTGAAGTTGCGCGACCGCTTTGGCGGCGATGCCCATCTTCCCCGTTGCCACAGCCTGGGTTGTGGGCATTGCGATCCCTTCGACAGTATCGCCGAAGCGCTACCCGAACGTTTTCTGGCTGGCGATACACTGGTCTGCGTCATGGCGGCCGGAATTCCCTTCCGTGTTTTGGCTCCTCACCTGCGTTCCAAGCAGGAAGACCCGGCGGTAATCGTCATCGACGAGGCGGGCCGCCACGTTGTGCCCCTGCTGGGAGGACACGCGGCCGGCGCTAACCGCATCGCCCTTGATATCGCGGAATTTCTGGGAGGCGACGCCGTGATCACAACGGCCAGCGACGTGCAGGGACTCGTCGCTCCGGACGAGGTCGCGCGGCGACTGGGGCTTATCATTGACGATCCGGTTGCCCTGAGGCGGGTGACAGCGATGCTGGTTGATGGCAAACAGGTCTGTATCGAGAGTAGCGCCGACCCCGGCATCGAAGGCTATGATTGGGTTCCGGCCGGTGGGGATGCATCCGCCTACGCCGGCCGTATTTTGATAACCGAGCATATATCTGATGAAGCCGATGATTCTACTCCTGCCGGCGGCGTGTCAGAAAATGTATCGCGGCCTTCACCGGAGACCGTGCACCTTGTCCCCCGGACTATCGTCGCGGGAGTCGGCTGCCGCCGCGATGCTTCCGCCGATGAGATCGTCGCGGCGATCGCCGGCGCCTGTGTTCGCAACGGAATGGATCCTCGGGCCGTGGGCGCCCTCGCTTCCATCGACGTCAAGAATGATGAAGCCGGTCTCATCGAGGCTGCTGCCCGGCTCGATGCCGGCCTGAGATTTTTCACGGCGGCCGAACTTGCGGCTGAAGGCAGGCCGGGAAGCGAATTCGTAGCCGCCAAAGTAGGCACGCCCGCCGTTTGCGAACCCGCGGCCCTGCTGGCGGCCGGCGCCGGAGAGCTGCTTTCCGGGAAGGAAGGTTTCGGCCCGGTGACTGTCGCCCTGGCTGTCGCGGCTGCCGGGCTGCCGCGCTCAAACGCCGGTCGTGTCATCGTCGTCGGCACCGGCGCCGGCACCGACTCGCTCCTAACCGCCGCGGCCAAAGAGGCTCTGGCCGCGTCCGACATCATCATGGGCTACCGCACTTACGTCGAGCAGATCAGGGACATCTTCCCCGGGAAGCAGTTCATCACGGGATCGATGGGCGCGGAAGTCGATCGCTGCCGGCAGGCGCTCGCGGCGGCCGCGGACGGGCAGACCGTGGCCATGATATCCAGCGGCGATCCGGGGGTCTACGGCATGGCTGGTCCCCTGCTGGAACTCTCCGACGGCACGCCGGTCGAGATAGTCCCAGGTGTGACCGCGGCGCAGATCGCCGCCGCGAGGCTCGGAGCGCCGCTGATGAACGATTACGTCACGCTCAGCCTCAGCGACCTCCTGACTCCCCGTGAGGAGGTTCTGCGCCGGGCGCGCCTCGCTGCCGATTCCGACCTGGTCATCTGCCTTTACAATCCCACCAGCAAGAAGCGGCGCCCCCTGTTTGAAGAGGTTTGCGGCATTCTGGCGAGCAGCCGCCCAGCCGATACGCCGGTTGGCTGGGTGCGCGCGGCAGGCAGCCCTGAGGAATCCTTTGGCATTACCGATATCGCCAGCCTTATCGGGCAGGATATCGACATGCGCACGATCGTCATTGTCGGGAATTCACGCACTGCCGTCATCAATGGCAGGATGGTGACTGGAAGGGGTTATGAGAACAAGCGAGCCGGCCGTGAGGGCGTCAGTCAATGAACGATAAGACCATATATCTTATAGGTGGTACATCAGAGGCAAACCGTGCCGCCCTGAGGATCGAACAGGAAGGCTATCGCGTTGTTGTCAGCGTCGCCACTCCGCTGGGAGAGAGTGTGGCTACAGCTGTGGGCCTGACGACTGAGGCGGGCAGGAAAGATGCGGCGATGATGGCGCAGTGCGCCACGGGACTTGGGGCTGAAGCGATCATCGACTGCTCCCATCCGTTTGCGCTGGAGGCCAGCCGGCAGGCAAAAAAGGCGGCGGCGATCGCAGATCTGCCCTGCCTGCGATATTCGCGGCCGCCAATGCCAGACGCCTCCGGTCCCGGTTCTGCCGGGACGACGGTCATTGCCGTGGAATCTTTCGAGGCGGCGGCAGACGAGCTCAGGGACATGGGCTCGCGAGCCCTTCTCACTCTGGGAACGCGTCATCTCGAGCCCTTCGTAGAAGCGGGAGCCGAATTTACCGCCCGGGTGCTGCCGCTGCCCGAATCCATTGCCGATTGCCGCCGGCTCGGCATAGATGCAGCCGACATCATCGCCGCCTGGCCGCCCTTCGATATTGATTTTAACCGCGCCTGTCTGCGCCACGCCGGCGCCACAATACTGGTAACCAAAGATTCCGGCCGGGAGGGGGGCATCGAGCAGAAAGGCGCCGCCGCCGCCGCTGAGGGCGCTGCGATTATTTTCGTAAAGAGGCCGCCGGACCCGGGCGCGATCCACGATCTGGAAGAACTGCTCGCCAGGATTGCCGGCGTGATAGCCGCGCCATCGACCGCCCGCGAGCGTCCATGAAGGGATTGCGCCGGGTCTTCGGCTTCTTCACGATCCTGCCGCTTTCGCAAGCGGGCACGATCAGGGAAACGGCTGGCGCCGCTTATCTGCTGCCGCTGGTCGGCGCCTTTCTGGGCGCCCTGGAAGGACTCGCGGGCTGGGGCTCTCTACGGATCTTCGGCCAGCCGGTTGCGGCCGCACTGGTCCTGGCCGCCGCGCTTTTGCTGACCGGTCTGCATCATGCCGACGGCCTTGCCGATCTCGGTGACGCTCTCATGGTCCATGGCGACAGACGCCGCCGCATCGAGGTGCTGAAGGACCGCACCATGGGCATAGGGGCCGCCGGCGCTCTTGTTCTCACGTATCTGATAACCTGGGCGGCGCTGTCGCAGTTGCTGCTTCTGCCGGGAGGGGACGCGCCTGGAGACTGGAGCCACTCTGGCGGCCTGAGCGGGCCTGGAGGCTGGAGCCACTCCGGCGGATGGCTCAATTCCGGCGGATGGACCGGCTGGCATGGCGAAGGCGCAGCGATCGTCGCCGCCCTGGCCGCGGTGGAGATAGCCGCCCGGCTCAGCCTGTTCACGGTCGCCGCCGCCAGCAAGGCCTCTCATGAGGGCAGCGGCAAGATCTTTCTGGAGACTCTCCGGGGCTGGCGCAATGCCGTGGGGATCATACTGTCTTTAGCGGGATTGATGGCGCTGGCCCTGGTGCTGCCCTTTCCGGCTGTTGCGGCCGCAGCGGGAGCCGCCTTTATCATGGGAATAATCCTGGCGGCGATTGGAAGGATCAGCTTTGGTGGAGCAGGGGGCGACATCCTTGGAGCGGCTGTCGAGCTGGGCCGCATGGCCGCGGTGCTTGGGCTAATCGCTGTTCTCGCCTGAGAGCAGTCTGCTCTGGTTAATCGCGGTTCTCGCCTGAGAGCGCCGCCTCATCCTCGCGGGGAAGCTCGCAGCTGTGGATGGCCACAGCCAGCTGATTGGCGATGCTGATCACCGTTTCAACCGCGGCCGGCGACCAGGGCCGCTTGTCAGGGAACACCATCGCCATGCCGCCCACGACTTCATCCTTATAAATGATGGGAAGCGTGCAGCGGCGGTTGAAACCGGCGTCGAGCGCCCTGAGCATATAGGCTTCGCTCTCGGTAGCATTGGAGAGGTCGATCTCCTCGTGGGTTATCATCCTGCGTTCCATGATCGCCCGGCTCAGCAGGCCGGCGCGGTCGAGGGGAGAAATCCGGTACTCAGCCATGATCTCGTCGGTATGCCCGGTGAAGGCCAGATTGATCATGGCTCCCATCTCTTCGTCAAGAGAATAGATACTCGCGCGTGAGCAGCCCAGCTGTTCGTGAATCGCTTCCAGGGCCTGCTGCGCGATCTTGGTGATATCGTGCGAGCCGGCGCAGGCGGCGGCGACATCGCGAAGCAGCGCCACCCGGGCGAGTTCCTTGCGGGTCGTCTCGTGAAGCAGCGAATTCTGCACCGCCATCGAGGCCCTGTCGGCCAGCACCTGGATCAGTCCCCACTCGCGCGCTGAAAAGGCCTTCTCCCGCTGGCTGCCGATCTGCAGCACGCCTGCGACCTTGCCGCTCATTCTCAACGGTACGGCCAGTACCGATTTGACGCCCGAATTCTCGGCGAAGGGGCACATCTCCCCCGCCTGCGGGTGTTCCTGGATGTTGTCTATCTTCATGGGCGTCGCTTCCTTGAAGGCGCGCCCGGCGAGCCCTTCCCCGACTTTCATCCTGAATTCATGCAATGGCACCGAAATGTTTCCCGCGGCCGCCCGCGCGACCAGCTCCCGGCCGCTTTCATCGGCCAGCAGGATCATGGCTGCATCCATCTGCATGACGTCCTGGGTGCGCGTCACCAGCTCGACCAGGACTTCCTCGAGGTCAAGCGAGACCAGTCCCGCTTCCGAGATCGCTTCGATGGCCTCGAGCGACTTGCGGATGTAATGCTCGTTCTCATAGATGGCGGCGTTCTCGATCGCCAGGGCTCCGTGAGAGCCGATGACCGTCGCGAATTTCACCTGTTCGTCAGTGAACTGCCTCGGGCTGTCGGTTTGGCTTAGCAGGACGGCGCCTATGGAACGGTTAGAAGAGACCAGTGGAACCACCAGCGCGGATTTGACGTTGAATCGTTCCAACCTTTCCCGGATGAAGCGTGGGTCCTCGAGCGGGTGCTCGGCCACGAGAGCTTCTTTGGACCCGACGGCCGCGGCGCCGATGGGAAAATCCTCATAAGGCCAGCGCAACTGCTTTACCGTCTCGTCAGAATGCTCTCCATAGCCTGCCATGCCGACCCACTGATCGTCTTCGAGCAGGAAGAGCGCACCACCGTCGGTGCCGGCGATGAAGGCCAGGTTATCGAGAACAACCCGGATAGTCTCGTCCAGGCTCAGGCTCGACATGACCGCGGCGCTGATCCGCAGGGTCGCCTCGCGGGTGCGGGTACGGTTGACGGCATCGGTCGAATCGATGGCGAAAAAGGCTACCGAGCGGGGCGTGCGGCGTCCTTCGGAGAGCACGGGGATGAAAGTTGCGCGCCAGTATGAGTTGCCTCCGGCGATGGTGAAGATATTGAGCTCGTCGCAGTCGACGCGCTTGCGGGTATTTACTGACTCGTCCATCTTGCCGGACATCTCCATGGCAGCAGGTTTGGGCAGGATCTCGCCAAGAGGCGCGCCGATCTTTACCCTTTCCGGATTGAGCTGGATGAAAGTCTTGTTGTAGTTGACGAGCTTGTAGCCGGGGAAGCTGAACTCGGCATAAGCCAGCGGCGATTCTTCCAAAGCATTGCGGATGATGTTGATCCGGTAGGTATACCGCTTGATGACGCTCGCCTTGGCCGCGGCGACCATGCCGAAGACGCCGACGATCGACGTGGTGATGAAATTAAGTTCCGCGCCTTCTGAGACCTGTGACGCCAGAGAGGCGAAAACCGCCGCCAGGGTGAAGCCAACAACCTCGATCGGGCTCAGCACGATGGCCGCAGTGATCAGGGGGATCGTCCACAGGAAGTCGATCCAGGAATAGGTTACCATCAAAAGGGCGTCGAGCGTGGCAGAGGCGGCGAAAAGGACGGAGACGATGAAGAGCATTACCACGTGACGGTAAGGAGAGGCCTTTGGAAAACGGGGAATCCTGATCATCAACATTCCTTGGAATAAATGCAGCGGGGGATTGAATTGCCCCCCGGCAATCGCTTACTAGAATTATATGGGAAATCGCCGCAAAGTTCACGCATTTGAGCGATATTCCCTTGCTCCATCCGGCCCGTTTATCATGTAAACTGTGATCAGTTTTGTTTCATTCGATCCGCGGCGGAGGCAGGTGAATTTTTTTCCGCCGGGATATAAATCACAGGAGAATTTCATGAGAAATAGAATCGCGCTTCTATCCATGGCTTTCGCGGCATTGCTGATCGTCTCCCTGCTGGCAGGCTGCGGCAGCCAGGTTTCGGACACCGGTGTTGCCGGGGGCGACAACACGGCCGCGGCGACGGCCCCGGCGGGCGCCTCGACCTCAACAGCCGCCACGCTGCCCGACACCGGCGGCCGACTGCAGATCGCCGAGGCCAGTTTCGATTTCGGCACCGTTCCCATCGACACGAAAGTGGATCACACCTTCACGATCAGGAACATCGGCACCGGCCCCCTGCAACTGGGGCCGCTTTCGGTCAAACGCCTGGAAGGGTGTTGAAACGCTCAAACGGTCCTGGGTTCCACGACCATATCGCCGGGTGAGAGCACCACAATCAACGTATCGATGCACATGGGAAAAGGGATGGGCGGTCAGCACCTGTTCGAGGTCACGATCAATTCCAGCGATCCTGCTCCTGCAGCGAGCAAGGTCTCGGTTAGGGCGAACTTTGCGGAGTAGCGTCCGGCCGGACTGAGAAACATCCCCCCAGGGTTGCTTCTAGCCTCTGCCCGCCCAATGGCGGGACAGGCCCGATAGCCCTTCTTTCCAGAACAGCCGCCAGAATTCGTTGCGGCGGTAGCGGGCGTAAGCGGCGCGGCGGCGAGGATCGGTCAGCACGTCGCGGGCCTCGTTGATCTCCTGCATCCTGCCATTGGCCCATTCCCTTTGCTCCTGCGGGTAGGAATCGGGATGGTACTTGCGGGCCAGCGCCTTGTAAGCGCGGTCAATGACTTCCGCGGAAGCTTCCTGATGGACTTCAAGGATGCGGTAATAATCTTTCAAAAACCTGCTCCCGTTGCTTGATTTGTTCTCACGCGCCGGCGGGTCTGCCGGCCAGCCCAATCGTATCGCAAACAAATGCAAACAAAAAGCGGCATCGTCCGGGGAGGGTGTTGGGTCCGGCAACAAGGGGGGAAATGTAACCGGGTCCAGGTCTAGTGGTAGCAGGACCCAAGTCCAGTGGTAGCAGAGCTGAAATCCAATGCAGAACGTGCCCGTCTCCGGGCACGCATAATCTCAATTTACTTTCTAGGTCGCCGGGCCGGCACATTTCGCTCGCAACCGCCGCTGTTGGCCCGACGCAACTTCCACGTCAGCTCAATTTCAATATTCGTACAAGTTCGCCTTGATGCGGGCCAGGATCAGGCAGGGATCCTTGCCCTCTGGGAATCATTGAATTCCCAGCCCTTGGAAGACCCGGCTTCACAGCTCGTCCTCTCTGAAGCCAAATCGGCGAACGTCGTTGATTCCAATCTGTCGATAAGCGCCTGCTGGATGCGATCCCATACGGGATGCACCGGGCAGGAAGCTTCCCGGTCACACTCACCCTCATCACGAAGGCAGCGATTGAGGACTATAGGTTCTTCTATTGCCTCGATGACCTCGCGCAGATTGATCTCGTCAGGTTGTCTTGCCAGAAGGACTCCGCCCTGGTTGCCGCGAAGTGTCCTAACCAGGCCGGCGCGCGCCAGAGTACGCATTATGGTGGGAAGATACTTCTCAGGGATACCTTCACTGGAAGCGATCTCCTTGGTCTGTACCACGTTCCCCGGCTCTTGGCTCGACAGATGCAGAAGTGCTCTAATCGCATAATCAGCTTGTCTCGTCAGTTGCATATGTCACCTCCTGGAAAACAGTTTTTTCAGCCCGGGCTCTTCCCAGACCGTAGCAATGTACTGAAAACTTACGTTCCGAGCATATCGCCCGGGGGAGATTGGGACTATCGGGGAAAACCCCCATTTTTGTTATCGTTATGACTAATTTGAGTGGGATGGTTATATATGAATATAATGTGAATCTCTAGATAATACGGTCAATAGCAGGGTATTTAGAAATATCGTATACCCAGGGGGGTTTCATAAATCTCAATGTCCGAAAACCGTTACATTAAAAAAATGCAACACTTTGAGAAAAAAAGCGGGGTTCGGCAGCTTTATTTATTCAAATGTACAGATTTGAAAGAAAGGGAAGAACCGCCCCTGGGGGAACTCGTTTTGGGGTGAGAAGACTTCCTACCAGCTGCGCTTGAGGTTGAGCAGCTCCCGCGTGTAACCAACCACGCAAATCGGCGAGACTATAAACTGGTAGCAAAGAAAATAGGCCAGGAAACCCAGCACGTTGCGGCGGATGCGCAGGCCGGTGAGGTCAAAGACGTTCTTCTGGTAGCGAAGCATGACAAGGACGATGAAGGCGGTCAGCGGCAGCACCAGCAGGGTCATCGCGCCGGCGAGGTAGAAATATCCAAAGCAGGCGAGGATGACGCCGGGGACGAAAGCCAGGGTGAATGCCAGGTCCAGCGGCGGGAACAGCAGATCCAGGGCCACGAAGAAACTGGCGAAGCGGCGCCGCCTCCAGACGATCCCGAGATGGCTCTTGAGCGCCTCGATCATGCCGCGGGCCCAGCGCTGCCGCTGGCGGAAAAAGCCACGGAAGGTCTCCGGGACACGGGTGAAGGCGATGGCTGTCGGCTCGTGGACAACCTGGTGCCCCTCTCCCAGCAGGGCCCAGGTGAGGACGATATCCTCACCGATGCGGTTGGGCCAGCCCCGCGCCGCGCGCACGACGCCGGTGCGGAAAGCGCTGAATGCGCCCTGCGCCACCAGTGTTCCCTGGTACATGCTCTGCTGGCGTTTGACGGCGCCGATCCCCAGAAAATAATCCCATTCCTGCAGCCTGGTGAAGTGAGTCGCCCGTGAGTTCTTGGCCAGCACCGATCCGGCTACCGCCGCGCATTCAGGATTCTGCATCAGCCGGGCCACGATACGCCTGAGCGCCTGCGGATGGAGGAAGGTGTCGGCGTCGATGGTGACCAGCACCCGGTGCGATACCGCCTCGAGCCCGGCGTTGAGCGCCGCCGCCTTGCCCTGGTGCGGCACCGGGATGATCTCGAGGCCGGGCTTGCGCAGCGAGCGCAGGTAGTTGAGCGTGCCGTCGGTGGAGCCATCGTCGACCACGATGACCTCGATCTCCGAGGGGTAGTCCTGTCCTGCCAGCCCGCGGAAAGTCTCGGCCAGGTTGTCTTCCTCATTGTAGGCAGCGATGAGCACCGAGACGCCCGGCAGCACTGTATCCAGTTGAAGCTTCGGCTGACGGTAGCTCAGCAGGCTCAGCAGCAGGAAGACATTGAGATAGCCCGGGATGATGGCGATACAGACGACCAGCGCGATGGCTCCGGGAAGAGTGAATATCTCGTCTAGGTCGCCGATCCAGCGGGAGGCCAGCACGCCGCCCGCGGCGGCGAACATCATGGCGCCAAGATTGGCGGCGATAAAGCGGGTTGCCACCCCGGACCGTGAAAGGCCTCCAACCCGCCCCTCGAATGCCGCGGAGTTTGTTTGAGTATTCATGGCGAAGCCGCATTTCCCAGAGAAGAGGAACAACGGAAGGGCCAGGCCTCCGGCTAACAGCCCTGACCCGCTTGTTAATTCGCCGTTACGACTATTTCACCTCTATTCGGCAGGATTGCAATTAGGGGGCAATTAGGGGGACACATTACTTAATTGCCGGTTTTACATCCGGGTTACTCGCCAGCGAAGACCTCCTCATCCTCTACACGCCAGGCCGGGTCCACCAGGCAGATGAACACCAGGTCTGCATCGCCGCGGTTACTGATGAACTGCCGGGCTCCAAGCTGTATCCCAGGGCCAGCGGTTGCTTGCCGGGATGCAGCAGCTCGCGCAGGGTGCAGCCGTCGCCGGCGATAAATTCCTCCGCCTCACTCAGATCGCCGATAAAGATTACTTTTTCGGGCATGGCTGCTTCCTTGCTAGTAAATTAGAGCGGAAAATCCTATCACTTGTGGAGTGCCGCTCTCTAGATCTCGCAGTCGACCGCCGGACAGCCGCCGGCGAACTCGGCGCCGGCCCGCACCTGTCCGTTCTGGCCGCCCTCGCCGCCGACCTCGCCGCTGAGGTAGAGCACCTGCTCGCGCCTGCTGCCGTAGCGGAAGATAGTGATGCCCTTGCATCCGAGCTCCCATGCCAGCACGAACGCCCGCCGCACGTCATCGATGCCGGACCCGCGCGGCAGGTTGATCGTCTTGGAGACGGCGTTATCGACGTGCTTCTGGAAAGCCGCCTGCATCCGCACATGCCATTCGGGATCTATATCCAGCGCGGTGACGAACAGATCCTGTACATCTTCAGGCACACGGTCAACCCCCTGGACGCTGCCGGTGCGTGAGATCTCCAGCATCAGCTCCTCGGAATAAAAACCGCGCCGGCGGGCCACGCGTTCGAACTCGGCATTCGTCTCCAGCAGATGGGTTCCTTCCATGACATCGCGGACGAAGGAGATGGCAAAGATGGGCTCGATGCCGCTGGAGGCGCCGGCGATGACGCTGATCGTTCCCGTCGGCGCTATGGTGGTCACGGTCGAGTTACGCATCGCCGCCAGGCCGCGTTGCTGCCAGAGGCTGCCCTCGAAATTGGGGAAGGAGCCGCGCCGCCCGGCGATCTCCGCCGACTTGGCCACCGCCCGCTCCTCGATGAATTTCATGATCTCTTCGGCCTTGGCCAGCGCCTGATCGGAATCATAGCGGATGCCCAACTGTATCAGCGCCTCGGCAAAGCCCATGACTCCCAGGCCGATCTTGCGGTTGCCGTTGGTCATCTCCGTGATCTGGGGAAGGGGAAAGCGGTTGGCGTCGATGACGTTATCTAAAAAGTGTACCGAGATGTCAACTAACTCGCCGAGCCGCTGCCAGTCCATCTCGCCGGCGCCTGTTTCGTTCGCACCGCCGCGCTTGCCGCTATCGCCGGCGCCGTTTGCACCGCCGCTCACCTCATCCCGCCGGACCAGCTTTGACAGATCGATAGATCCGAGGTTGCAGGACTCGTATGACAGCAACGGCTGCTCGCCGCAGGGGTTGGTCGTCTCCATCGGCCCCAGTTGCGGCGTCGGGTTCACGGCGTTGATGCGGTCGAGGAATATCATTCCCGGGTCACCCGTTGCCCAGGCAGCCGAGGCGATCGCTTCCATAACCGGCAGCGCCCGCAGGCGCCCCGTCTCTTCGCCGGTCCTGGGATTAACCAGCCCGTAATCGCCATCGTCCCTGACCGCTTCCATGAACCCGTCAGTGGCGGTCACGGAGATGTTGAAATTGCGCAGGAAGCCCTCCTGCTGCTTGGCGCTGATGAAATCCAGGATATCGGGATGGTCCACTCGCAGGACGCCCATGTTGGCGCCGCGCCGGCGCCCTCCCTGTTTGACGGCTTCGGTGGCGCTGTCGAAGGCACCCATGAAACTCACCGGGCCGGAGGCCACGCCGTGGGTAGTGCCGACGATGTCGCCTTTTGGCCGCAGGTGCGAGAAAGAGAATCCGGTGCCGCCCCCGGCCTGGTGGATGATGGCCATGTACTTCACCGAGTCGAAGATCCCGGGAATGGAATCGGGGACAGGCAGCACAAAGCAGGCCGAAAGCAGCCCCAGTTCGGTGCCGGCGTTCATCAGCGTCGGCGAGTTTGGCATGAATTCCCTCGAAGCCATGACCTGGTAAAACTCTTCCTCGGAAGTGGCGGCGTCATCGCCGTAAGTGGCGTCGGGGGCGGCGATATGGTGTGCGACGCGCCTGAACAGCTCGCGCGGGGTCTCGATCACGCGGCCTTCGCCGTCCTTGAGCAGATAACGCTTCTTGAGGACGGTTAGGGCATTCAAGGGCAGCTTGAGGTCGTCCCTGACGCCGAGGAACTGCTTGGCGGTCCTGACCTCCGCATGGCGGCGCCGGTAGGTGATGTAGGCGCGGGCGGTCTCCCGCAGGGGGCTGGACATCAGCACTTCCTCGACCACGTCCTGAATCTCCTCGACGCTGGGGATGCTACCTGGATAGCCTGCCTTAAGGCGTTCCACCACCAGCCCGGTCATCTCGCGGGCGGTCTTGCCGTCGCTCTCGCCGGCGGCCTCCATCGCCCGCGAAATCGCGTTCTCGATGCGCCGGGCGTCGAAGTTGACCAGGCTGCCATCCCGCGCGCGGACTGATTTTATGGAAATTTCGTTCATGCCAGAGCCTTTCGGCCGGAATACCACGAATTACAACCCTGCAAATGACAATATCTTCATCCCCGTGGACAAAGAAACTTAACCAGTTCTTAACCGGCGAGTCTTGCCGAAAACGGCTCAATCACAGTACAATACTCGCACTTGATAACAGTGCGGCCGTACGAGTTCAGCGGATGGGGACCCTCTAATCGGAACTTATGGCGGACTGCGGATCTGGAAAGGGAAACATGTCTTTATTGTTGGAACTGTCTGAAGAGCTGGAGTGCAAGGAATGCGGGGTACTTTGTGAAAAAGTCATATATCCCGCCAACTGTTTTGACTCCGGATGCAAGTACATATATTCGTACGATCAGGCCGGCACCACCTATTTCGGCTGTCTCTACAAGGTGTTTGCCGTTGAGATCGACCTCGATGGCTTCACGGAGCTGGAAAAGCGCAAGGGTGGATTCGGCGCCGTCAAGGTAGTGCGCCCGCCCCGCGAGCGCTGCCAGGTCTCGGTGGAGCGCGCCTACAACCGCGAGCAGGGCGAGTCCTGCCGCCTGGCGCTGCTGAAGCGCTATTCGACCGACGAGGCCGACGCTCCCGTATATCCCCGCGAACGCTGATTAAAAAAAACCGGCGCCCTTGATTCGCGGGCGCTTCCCCGATTACCATTGAGTCATGGATCGCTCCCGCTTCGAAGGGCTGGTCGAGGAAGCATTGGCCGGCCTGCCGCCCCAATTCGCCGAACGGCTCGATAACGTCACCGTGATGGTCGAGGATCTGGCCTCTCCCGGACAGATGGGACGAGCCGGCCATGGAGACCCTCACCGCCTGCTCGGGCTCTACGAGGGCATTCCCCTGACCAGGCGCCCGCAAGCCTACAGCGGCGCCCTGCCCGACCGCATCACCATCTTCCAGATCCCCATCGAGGAATTCTGCAGTAGCGACGAGGAGATCAAGGCGCAAGTCCGAAGTACAGTCATGCATGAGCTGGGGCATTACTTCGGCATGTCCGAGGAACAGCTCCGGGATATCTGACAACCGGGCCGAGCCGCAAGCGAAGCGGCCGCGGGGCGCTGACGATACGGCGCCTTTCTAATCAACGCTGGGCCAGGGCCGAACCAAGTAGGAGAGGCCATGATGAGAACAGCGCTTGCATTCACACTGACCCTGCTCCTCGCCGCTCTGGCAGGAATCTTTCTGACCGAACCCGGCGCGGCGGCGCCGCCCGCCCCCCGCGATTATCATTTCACCTGGTACGATGACGCCGGCGGCCGCGACTGGATCCTGATGGCCAATCCCGCCTCGGCGGTCAGCGACCTCAATTTCACACTATCGATCGCCGGCGCCGGCCGCGAGCTGGCGCCGCTTTCCGGGACCGGTTGTCCGGCGCTGCCGGCAACCTGCGCCCCGGGACAGGTCCCGGCCGGCCGCACCCTGACGCCGCGATATGCCGGCCTGACCGGCGGCCCCGTGATCGTCCAAAGCTCCACCAGCGACCGGGCGGTAGTCAGCCAGCGGATACTCTGGGGCGGCCGCTCGCTGGAGGAGGTCCCAGCCGTCGACGGCCAGCGCCTCGATTCCCACTACTACTGGACCTGGTACGACATGCAGACGGCCGGCTACACCGACTGGGTGCTGGTGGCCAATCCCGGCGGCTCGCCGGTCTACTACGAGATCTGGATCGGCGGCCAGATGCGTGGCCATGGCGATCTCGCCGCTAGCGACAGGGTGACGCCGACATTCCCCGGCGTCATCGGCGGCCCGGTTGAGGTCCGGGCTTACACCGACTCGGGGAAATCCGCGGCGGCCGATGTCATGGCTTCCCAGCGGGTGCTCACCGGTTACGGCAATGCTTTCAACGAGGTCCCGGGAATACCCGCGAGCGAACTCTCCGATCGTTATTACTGGACCTGGTATGACCAGCAGTCGGCAGGCGCGCGTAACTGGGTGCTTGTCGCCAACCCCGGCGGCTCGCAGGTCTATTACGAGATCAGGGTAGCCGGTACGCTCTGGGCCGCCGGCGACATACAGGCCGGGCAGAACGTGACTCCGACCTTTCCCGGCGTCCTCGGCGGCCCGGTCGAGGTCCAGGCCTGGACGGATTCCGGCAAAACGGCGCCGGCCGATGTCATCGCATCGCAACGCTCGCTCTGGGGTCCTTCCTTCGAGGAGGTCCCGGGATTCCCGGCCGGCCAGCTCAGCTCCGGCTATCACTGGACCTGGTATGACAACCAGTCTGCCGGGTCAACCAACTGGGTGCTGGTCGCCAACCCCAACGGCAGGCAGATCTATTACGAGATCAGCATCGCCGGCGATGTGCACGCCGCTGGAGTCATCAATCCTGGGCAGAAGGCCACCCCGACCTTCCCCGGCATCATGAGCGGTCCGGTCGAGGTTCAGGCCTGGACCGATTCGGGGAAGGCAACCCGCGCGCCGGCTATCGCCTCGCAGCGGGTCACCTGGAGCGGCTATTTCAACGAGGTCCTGGGCGTGCCGGAGGATCCGGCAGCCGTCATTCCCTCATCACTCAATCCGGCCCTGCCGCCAGCGCCGGTAAAACTGGTGTTCGTCCACCACTCCACAGGGGAGAACTGGATCACCGACGGCAACGGCAACCTGGGACAGGCGCTAACCGCCGCCAACTATTTCGTCAGCGACACTAACTACGGCTGGGGGCCGGCCGATGCCGACGTGGGCTCGGGCACGATCGGCGACCACACCGACATCGGCCACTGGTATAACTGGTTCGCCGGGCCGCATCGGGACACTTACATGACATCGCTCTTCGCCGAGAGCGGGCAGCATTCCAGCTACACACGCATGGGAACCGATCCCGGAGGAGCCAATGAGATCGTCATGTTCAAGTCATGCTTCCCCAACTCGGCGCTCGCGGGCAACCCGGGCGACGCGGCCACTTCCGGAGCGAATCCATTGCGCGGGCAGGATGCCGGTTCGGCCCGTATGACCGTGGCCAACGTCAAGGGAATATATAACGATCTGCTGCCGTACTTCGCGGCTCACCAGGAGAAACTATTCATAATCGTCACCGCGCCGCCGCTGGACAGCGGCGCCACCAACGCCTCGCAGGCGGCCAACGCCCGCGCTGTCAACAACTGGCTGGTCGACAGCTGGCTGGCGGGCTATCCCCACAACAACGTCGCTGTCTTCGACTTCTACGATGTTCTGACCTCAAACGGCGGCAACGCCAATACCAACGATCTGGGCCAGGCCGGCGGCAACCACCACCGCTATAACGCCGGCGTAATCGAGCACATCACCTCGGCCGGAATCAATTACTCCGCCTACACGGCCGGCGGCGACAGCCATCCGACTTCAGCCGGAAGCCTCAAAGCCACGGGCGAATTCGTGACCTGGCTCAACGTTGTCTACAACCGCTGGCAGGGCCTGTAAACACACCGGCAAGTTACTTGGATCTTGCGGCTTCCGCCGCGATCTGACCTGCAAAAGTCGTAACGAAAGTTGCAAGGCCTGTCAACTCCGAAAGCTCCACGTATTCGCCCGTGTCTATCGCCGCTCGCGGTGATAATAAAACGGAAGCCGCGGAATACAGTTGTTCCTGAGCCAACTTTCGGCAAAGGATATTGTACCGTTCTGCGTACGAGGCGCCATTGAATTCCTCAAACACCGGGAAGTGCGTTGAGTTTTCGCCCACCGGTGATCTGCAGGCATCGCAATCTTCAACCAGCATCAACCATCCTACAAGTGGTCGCGGGTTATCTCCAAAGGCTCCTTCGCGATATGCGGTCCAAAAATCGACCGCAGTACCGATTGCCTCTTCCGTTCTATTATTGAAATTGTTTCCGAATGATGGACCAACCTGGCTCTTGAACTCGATTGCCGCGACCAAGCGATCGCTGTTAATTACCAACATGTCCCAAAGCTTGGTGGGCCGGAAATAACCCGGTAGCGTCAGCACCTTCCGCTCGATGCATATCTCCGCGTTTTCAAGACCGTTAGCATTAACGAGGTCGGTCGCGAGCGCAAGGAAGCCGTCCATATTTTTTCCGCCCGTCACACCGGCACGCTCTCCTTGATCTGCTTTGCCATTCTCGATTTGCTTGAGACGCGCCGCTTCCCGATTTCCCCAAAAAGCTTTTACGGCTTCTCGGGTTTTTGCTTCATAATCGACTAGATTAATGCTCAATATTGGCCCCATTTATTGTTGCCGCTAAGGTCGCTCTTTCTCCTTGGTTAAGACGGTACAAATCAAATGCTGATTGATTGCACGCTTCGAGATCACCGGCAATGGCTGCATCTGCCAGACGCTTTCGAAGAGCTCCAGGCACATCTTTCCATAATGGCAATCTGATTCGCCGCAAATATTGCGCCTGGAATCGTAGGTAACCGCCCCTCATCTGAGTCGAATAAGTCGAAATGAACATCTTGGTGATGCTTGACAGGAGCACCGCTTGCAGGGCTCGTAAATCCCATTCCTTTGACGTGACGTAATAAAGATTATGATGCGGGTAGTAGCACCCTTCTTCGTAAACGATATGAGCTTCGCCTTTGATATCGGGAATAAGTAGCTTGGGCCGGTTGACAATCTCCGGGTATATCCGGTCGATGGTCCGAAACCAGTTCCTGGGGTTCTTGCGGGCGACGTTTCGCTTGCGGATCAGTTCGCCACGCGTTTCGAGAAACGAGGAAAGCAAAGGAAAAGCCGCAAGGTCTACAAGCTGCCCTTCATCGCCGAACGGATTGATGACCCCCAGGCCTTTCCACTTTACGGTTCCTGTCTCGATGTCCTTGGTGGTTATCAATGGCAGCTTGCGGTCCGGTTCAACATTTAGGCTCTCAAGTGGTCCAATAAAGACTTTGTCTGCACCGGTGGCAACGCCGATTCCGACCTTGCAACCAGTTTCTTCCAGCAAAGGATAATCAGCTTCGAGCCGGCGTATAACCCTGACCTGATCGGAGGCGTGAAGCAGCCACGGTTCACTATTTTTGGTCACATCTACAACTTCGTTAACTCCGCTGTCAGGCGCAACATTTTTTGTGTTGATCACGCGCGCAAGCTTCCGCAAGCTTTCTCGCTCTATTTGGGGTCGGTAAGCGATTCTGGTTGGGCCGGCCGGTTCGCGACGGATGATTGTTATTGCCGGATAGGACATCACCTCGGAATGGAAAGCAGGCGTATCCACCATGTCCACATAAACTGCCAGGTGAAATTCTTGCGCGATCATCTTCCGGAGAGGCCCGCCGTATCTGTTTTTCATCCACCGGTCCGCACATATAAACCCGAGAGCGCCTCCGGGCTCAAGGCTGAGCAGACACCCTTCAATAAAGGGGATATAGAGGTCCGCCCGGTCGTATATCGTGTTGTAACGCGCTCGATACTCGGCCATAAGAGCGTCGGGTACCAGTTCCTGCCTCACGTAGGGTGGGTTACCGACCGCGTGAGTGAATGAATGCGGCAGATCCGTGAGCAGGAAATCGCCTTCGATTATCCAGGCATCGGCCAGACGATGGGCGTCACTTTCGCCAACCTCGTTTGTTCGCAGTAGTTCGATCAGCTTGGTGCGAGTGCTTTTTATACTTTCGCTATGCACCTCAACAGCTCGGATCGCTTCTGAAAGATCTTCAACGATATTGAGTAGGCCGTGCCTTGAGGCCCGGTAAGACGCGAGCAACCGTTCCGTGATCGGGAGCAGGAAGTCTCCTTCGCCAAAAGACGGTTCGAGGATGCGGAATTCATGCAACGGCCGGTCAATTGAATAACCGGCGAGATCGAGGATAAAATCGACGACCTCAGGCTTTGTGTAGATAGCCCCGCGTTCTTCAGGGCTTACTGGAATCTGCAGGCTAGCCGTGTCCATGTACGTCATGTTGGAGAAAAGCTCTCCCTGGGTGTCGATTGCCATGATTCTCCCTTTCTTCGCAGATTGATTTGTCGAGTGGGAGAGATGCCGGGATTATATCATTGGGGTCGGATGGCCGCTCTTTCAGTGTATCCAAACCGGAGGGATGCTGGGATTCAAGGCACAACCATTGTGACATAATCGCGCGTTCTGATCATAGCATGTGAATCGGATTGACAAGTTGCTTCGAGCGACAGAAGATTGATAAACCTGAACCATAAGCTTAATGCCCATTCTTCTGCAATTGTAAGAATGCTGTTTGGAGGATCAAGAGTCCACGCTGTAGGAATATGCAGTAACGCGCTTAAATTAGATCGCAAAAGAAGGGAGATATAGGAATGTCTAAAGTTACAATTCACTTGGAGAAACTCATTCAGAACTCGCAGGAATATGGCAGTAATGATGAACACATGGTTTCCCGGGTGCTCTTCTCGCTCGAAACTGGTGGTGGCCTACATGGGGATCTCTACGCTGATGTCAAGCAATCGGTCGGTGGCTCGTTCAATTCATCGCCACTCGAGGTTTCGGCTCCTCATGGCTATGAAGGTTCTCTGAACTACGAGGCTTTTCGTCATATCATCGAGGACTACTACCGCAGTCTTGTTGGGGCGAAGGGCACCGGGATCCACATTGGTGCTGGTGCCTCCAATATCCGGATGTTCAACAACACTTTCATCCAGAGCAGTGATGTTGAAATCGGACGCGAATCCTCAGGTGGCGGATGGTAAAAAGATTCGTCCAACCGAGATTTCGTCAGATTACCGCTTTGCGGCTACAAGCGCCGCTCAATACATCACTTGTTTCTAAGGAGAGAGGGTCTTTACCAATTTCGGAGGCGTGGCCATTGAAGTTATCGTCATAAATCATTCCGCGTGCATTTCCCGCCGCCCTCCGATAAAATCGCTCCATGCCAGCAACGCCCAAGCAGCCCAGCCTTCCTCCGCGTGAAAGAGTCTTCTCTGGAATGCGGCCCACCGGCCCCCTGCATCTGGGCCACCTTCTCGGCGCCCTTCCCAACTGGGTAAAACTCCAGGACGACTACGACTGCTTCTATTGCGTGGCGGACCTTCATGCGCTGACGACGCGCTACGACAGCGTCGCCGGCATGAAGAGAGACGGCATCGAGATGGTCGCCGACTGGATCGCCGTGGGCATCGACCCCCAGCGAAGCGTCATCTTCCGCCAGTCGGAGGTCAAGGAACACAGCGAGCTGGCCCTGCTGCTGGGGATGCTGGTGCCTGTCTCCTGGCTGACACGGACGCCTTCCTACAAGGAGATGGTCACCGAGCTCGGCGAGCGGGTAGCCACCTTTGGCTTTCTCGGCTATCCGGTGCTGCAGACGGCGGACATCATCCTCTACAAGGCCGGCCGAGTGCCCGTGGGCGAGGATCAGCTCTCGCACCTGGAGCTGGCCCGCGAGATCGTGCGGCGCTTCAACGGCCTCTACGGACCCGTCTTCCCCGAACCCAAGGCGCTGCTTACCCAGACGCCGCGGCTGCTGGGGCTCGACGGCCGCAAGATGAGCAAATCCTATGGCAACACCATCGACATCGCCGAAGATCCCGAGTCGATCCGCAAAAAGATCTCATCGATGTTCACCGACCCGGCACGCCAGCGGCTGAAGGATCCCGGGCATCCGGACAAGTGCAATGTCTTCTCCTGGCATCAGTTCTTCGAGGCGCCCGAGGCCGAGCTCGACGAGATCGACTCGGGCTGCCGTACAGCCACGATCGGCTGTACCGAGTGCAAGTCACGTCTGGCCGACAGGATCCTGGCGAGGCTCGACCCTATCCGCGAAAAACGTGAAGCCCTGCTGGCCGAGCCCGGCCGCATCGAGGCGATACTCGAGGAAGGCCGGCAGCGGGCGCAGGCGATCGCGACCGAGGTGCTGGACGAAGCAACCCGGGCGATCGGGATCGAGTGAGAGCGGCAGGAGACAGGTTGCGAGGCGGAGCTTGTCAGCGATGACCGGCAGGGGGAACATCTGATGCCATATTTCTGGGAAGAACTCATGGACCTCGACCTGGAAGTCTTCCAGGGCCCCTTCGACCTGCTGCTAACGCTCATACTCAAGGAAGAGATCAGCATCTTCGAGGTGTCGCTTTCCGACATCGTCATTTCCTACCTGGAGAAGCTCGAGGCCGAGGACGAACTCGACCTGGAGGCCGCCAGTGAATTCCTCATCCTCATGAGCGCGCTGCTGGAGATCAAGTCGGCGCAGCTGTTGCCCCGGCCTGAAGAGCTCGACCTCGAGGAACTCACGCCGGAGGAGGCCCGCGAGGAGCTTGTCATCCGGCTGATCACCTACAAGAAGTTCAAGGAAGCCGCCGCCTGGCTGAGGGCGCGCCACGACGTCAGCCGCTACTGGCGCTTCCGGGCGGCGCCGCTGCCGAAGATCGCGGGACGGGCGGCTGATGAAGAGGTGCCCCACAAGTACGATCCCTCGAAGCTGACCGGCGCGCTCAAGGTGCTGCTGGCCGAGCCGCCGGAGATCCACACAGACCATATGACCAAGGTCACCGCCAACGTCTGGGAGCAGATGAAGACGATCCGGCAGGCCGTGCGGCACAAGGCCAAGGTGGCCTTCGACGAGATCGTCGGCGGCGCCGACCGGGTGACGCAGGCGGTGACATTCTTCGCACTGCTGGAGATGTACAATTCCGGCGAGCTCGAGGTTGAGCAGGAGCAGCTTTTTGGCAGGATACTGATCTACGAGGCCGAGAAGAGCAGCAACAACAAGCTCATCGCCTGATTTCAGGGACACATTACTTAATTGCCAGGTTCAGGGACAGGTTACTTTAAATCAGTGGCGTAAATAGCGGAGGCCGACATTGGAAGACCGCGAACCGGAAAATCTTGAAAACGATATTCGGGAGGAAGAGACTCCGCCCATCGAAGCATCCGAGGAAGTCCTGATCGATGATGAAGCATCCGACGCGGGTCTGATCGATGGCGAAGAACCCGAGGAAGTCCTGATCGATGGTGGAGAACCCGCGGATTTCACAGCGGAGCAGGAAACCGCTCCAAGCCCCGCCCGCGAGGCGGCCGGCCTCATGCGCGACATCGAGGCCGTACTCTTCATTTCACCCGATCCGGTGAGCCTCGAAGTGCTCGCCGAGGTCACCGGCGCCGGGGGCGAGGAACTCGCGCGCGCAGTCGAGGCTGTCCGCGAGAAATATTCAGATCCCGACGGCAGCATCATGTTCGCCGAGATCGCCGGCGGCTACACATTCCGCACCGGCGACCTGGCCCGCGAGGCAGTCGAGCGCTTCTGCCGCCGGCCCGTCGATTACTCACTCTCGCCGGCAGCCATGGAGACGATGGCGATCGTCGCTTATCTGCAGCCTATCACCCGGCCTGAGATCGCCCGCATCCGCGGCGTCGGCGCCGACACTGTCGTCGCCAACCTTCTCGACAAAGGACTGGTCGCCGAAGCCGGCAGGGCCGAGCAGACCGGCGCCGTCAAATACAGGACCACCGAGGCATTCGAGAAGCTCTTCGGGCTGGTAGACCTGGCAGACCTGCCCTCGCTGGAAGGATTCGAGGCGACGCCGGCAGATGTCGAGGAGCTGCGAGAAAAGCTCCACCTGGCGGCGGACAAGAGGCAGTAGCCCGCAAGGGGGCGCGAGCCTTAAAAAGCACGAGCCAACAGCTGGCACCATTTCCATCCCGTCCCGAGGTGCACCCGATAGCCGAACGTCTTCAAAAATATCTCGCGCGCGCCGGCATTGCCTCCCGCCGCAAAGCCGAGGAGCTGATAGTCGCCGGACGCATCACTGTCAACGGTGAGACGGTCACGGAGCTGGGCACCCAGGTGCAATCCGGCGACGTCGTCTGGTTCGACGGTAAGCCGGTCGAGCCCGAAAAACTCGAGTACCATCTGCTCAACAAACCGGCCGGCGTTATCAGCGCGGTATCCGACGACCGCGGCCAGAGAACCGTCACGGAGCTGGTTCCCAGCCAGGCGCGGCTATTCCCCGTGGGCCGCCTCGACCGCGACACCACCGGTCTTATCATCCTCACCAACGACGGCCGGCTCGCCCACGGCTTGATGCATCCCAGCTTCGAGGTTGATAAAGTATACAGGGCCGAAGTCCGGGGAGAGGTCGATGAAGAGGCTCTCGCAAAACTGAGACGCGGCGTCAAGCTCGAGGATGGCGTCACCTCACCCGGCGAGGCCGCCTGCGTCGGCGGCAGCCGCAAGGGCAACAGCATGGTCGAGCTGGTCATCCATGAAGGGCGCAAGCGGCAGGTGCGGCGTATGCTCGAAGCCGTCGGCCATCAGGTGGTCCATCTGCACCGCAAAAGATACGCGATGTTAACTGATGAAGGCCTGCCGCCGGGCGAATCAAGGCCGCTCACCGGCAGCGAGGTCAGCGCTCTCATCAAGCTGGGCGGCAGGAAAGATCGATGATCGACAGGACAAATTTTCGGGAAGGAAACAGTTTGCCTGTGAATCCTGAAGGAAAAGTATCGTGAGGGAGGGCGAGTGGCGGCTGGTCGCCGTGCGCGGCGCCACCACCGTCGAGGAAGACACAGCCCCGCAGATCGGCGAGAATACCGGCGAGCTGCTCGAGGAGATGATGGAGCGCAACGGCATTCGCCAGGACACCATCGTCAGCATCATCTTCACCGCGACCCCCGACCTGGTCTCTGATTTTCCCGCCGTGGCCGCGCGCAACCTGGGCCTGTCGCAGGTGCCCCTGCTCTGCTCGCAGGAGATCCCCGTGACCGGAAGCGTCGAGCGTTGCGTCCGGGTGCTGATGCACGTCTACACGATCAAACCGCGCAGCGAGATCCGCCATGTCTACCTGCGCGGAGCCCGTCAGCTGAGGACCGACCTGCCGGAGTAAGCGCCGAGCCGGATCGCCGCGATTTCCCAAGAGGCCGAAATTCATATGAAATTCGTTTCCCAGATAAAAAATCTCACACCGTATGTCGCCGGCGCGCCCATCGAGGTCGTAGCCAAAGCCTACGGCCTCGAAAAAGTGGTCAAACTGGCGTCCAACGAGTCGCCGCTGCCGCCATTCCCTGAAGTCCTGGAGGTCATCACCGACCAGTTCGAGCGCCTCAACCGCTATCCCGACGCTGAAGCGCGCGACCTGCGGGCGGCCCTGGCTGAGCGCTACGCGGTCGAGCCTGACCGGGTGCTCCTCGGCAACGGTTCCTGCGAGCTTCTTATCTGGCTGAGCCTGATCCTGCTGGAGCCGGGGACCGAGGCGGTCATCGCCGACCCGACCTTCCTGGTCTATGAGGAAGTCACTCTGGCCCGGGGGGCAAAGCCGGTAAAGGTCCCGTTAACAAATTTCGGGAATGACCTCAAGGCGATGGGCGCCGCCGTCAACGAGGCCACGCGCGCCGTCTTCCTGACCAATCCGCACAATCCCACGGGAACGTATCTGCCAGCCGCCGACATCGCCGCGTTTGCCGCGGGGCTGCCGGACGATTGCGCCCTCATCCTCGACGAAGCCTACAATGAATACGTCGAGGAAACCGACTCGCAGGGAGGCCTCGAACTTTTTCGGGCCAATGCCAACGTCATCCTGACCCGGACCTTTTCAAAGATATACGGCCTCTGCGGCCTCAGGGTCGGGTACGGCCTGTGCTCGCCCGAAGTGAAAGAAGCAGTCGACAAGGTGCGCCAGCCCTTCAACATCAATACGCTGGCACAGGCGTCGGCGCTTAAGGCGCTCAGCCTGGAAAGCAGGCTGGAGGAGCGCCGGCAGCTGAACCGCCAGGGACGCCGCCAGCTTTATGACGGCCTCGACCGGCTCGGGATCGGCTACGTCAGGACCCAGAGCAATTTCATGCTGGTCGAGATCGATCGGCTGAACGTGCCTGCGGCGGATGTTCCTGAAGAGCTGCTGAGGCGCGGAGTTATCGTTCGCAGCGGCGCGGCGCTGGGCATCCCCGGTTACATCAGGGTGAGCATCGGCGCGCCCAAGGAGAATGAATTCCTGCTGGAGAAACTGGCGGAGCTGAAGTAAACCGCGGGGCGGCGGACCGGCATCAATCCGTCCACCACGTGCCCGGCTTATGGCTTATCGATCTTCTTTCGTGACGGCTCTTCGCCGTCATCGATGCCCTCAATGCCGTTCTTGAATTCCCTGACTCCTCTGCCAAAGCCCTTCGCCAGTTCGGGCAGGCGCTTGGGTCCGAAGATGAGCAAAGCGACGATAAGTACGAAAATCAGGTGTGTCGGTGCGATCAGATCGCCAAACATTGTCTTCCTTTCGAGTGGAACCAGTACCTATCAAGTTATATAGCAAACGTTGTTCAAAGTTAAACCGGGTCGAAGAATCGCGAGTGGGGAAGGGGTGAAGGAAGAAGATCGAGGGCCCGCCGGCCTTCGGCCGCACTCCGGCGGCAGCCCCGCGTTGCGATCAGTGCCCGGAATTTCCCGAGCCGGAGGAATGGGGCTGAACCGAGGTTTGGGGGCTGATCCCTTCATAGCGGGAAGCATCATGGTTCGCATCCTTATGGGATTCAGCGTCCTGAGACGGCGATGAGGGCGCGTCATTCTGGCTGCTGTCGCCGCCATGCGACTGCCAGCCGCCACTTCCCGAACCGTAAGAATCCTGGTCCCCGCCGGAACCTGAATCATGGTTACCGCTATTCTCGCCGGAGCCACCGTTTTCGTGGTTTTCGCCACCTCCGCGCCCGCTGTCCTGGCCGGGCTCTTCAGCCTCCTGCGGCTGCTGCACAGAGCCTGCGCCCGTCGCCTCGACAGACTCCCGCAAAGCTTTGGCACCCTCGGCCGGAACATCATCAGACATGGCGGCAACCATCTCGGCGTGACGCATTCGTGTCGCCTGGATCATTCCGTTTATCTCGGAGACATCTTCGCCGTCGGCCGCCGCGGCTGCCGCATATCCGGTTGCGGCATCGATGTTTTCTTCATAACGGCCGAGCAGCTCGGGGATGTAATCGGGCTTGCCGGCGTCGATCGTCGTCTGGAGTTCGTCGAGGCGGATATTGGCGTGGCCGTTTTCAATCCGGGCCTGGCTCTGGTTTCCCCGAGCCAGTTCCGTACGCGCCTCTTCCATCCCCTGTTTGAGCGAATAGAATACGCTGTCCGGCTGCGCGCTGCTGGCAGCCATGGCGCTGCCGGCAAACAGGAGCACAAAGACGCCGCTTGCGATCGCAAGCGGGCGAAGCATACGTCCGCGCGAGCTGCTGCGGGCGCCGCTCTTTACCGCTGCGGGGGCAGGCGTTGAGGCTGGCATGTCCTCACCCAATGCGTGGCGGGCCGCGACGGCCGTCTCCATCAAGGGCCGGAGCCCGTTGGCAAAACCGGGATTTGCGGCGCAGCATTCATCAATGGTGGCGCGGCCGTCGAGGACTCGGGCCAGACAATTGTCCAGCACATCCTCAAAGAGTTCGTCCAGCGCTATTTTGTAAGAGTTATCCGTCATATCAACTTATCCGTCTTGTCCGACCCGTGTTTCCTTGGCGACATTCATGATCGCGTTCTTCGGCATCATCTGCTCTTCCATCTTCTTGCGCAATCCCAGGAGCGCCCGGTGCGTAAGGGCCTTGATCGCTCCCTCGCTCTTGCCGAGCACTTCGCCGACCTGCCGGTTGCTGAAGTTCATCATCAGCTTCAGCAGCACCACCTGCCGTTGCTCCTCCGAAAGCTCGGCGATCGCCTGCCGCAGCTGCCGGTCCCGGAAGGACGCCTCGGCCTGGTCCTCCACCAGCTGATGCGAAGGTTGCTGCATGATCTCATCTGTTAATGCCACTTCTCGTGTGCCGTTTCCTTTTTTACGGAAATGATCCAGCACGTCGTTACGGGCTATGCGGAACAACCAGGCGGCAAATCCGGCGCCGCGCCAGGTGAAGCCGTCGATCTTTTCCAGCACATAAAGGAAGACGCCCGCCGTGATGTCTTCGGCATCAGTCTTCGAACCGGTCTGGCGGTACACGTACAGAAAGACCTTGTCGTGGAAACGGTTATATAACTGACCGAAAGCTTCGGCGTCACCCTTCTGGATGCGCTTTATCAAACGAGCCAGCTCACGCTTCTCAGTCAACGGCTGTCTCCTGAATTGTTAAGCGATTGATCGGGCATTTTGGATACGGGTCTGTGCAGCATGAATTGTGGATTTTCCGGTAGGGGAAGGGGAGTCCGGCTGCAAGCAGCTTCCGACGCGGCCAGGTCCCACCTAATCAATATATGTTGCTTCGGCCGAAATCAAGCCAATTCAAACTTTTTTAATTATTTCGGGCCTTCACCGTAACTTTCCCCGGGGCGATTCGCTAAAAGGAATAGCAGCTAGACCAGGAAAGCGAAAAAGTGAGGTACTGAATGAGTTTCAAGCCGAAGATGACAATCCTGGCCGCGGTGTTGCTGTTTGGCGTAACCGGAGTTGCTTTTGCATCCGGCAGTCTCCCCGGCGCCGTCAGTAATGGAGTGGCAAGTCTGACGGGTTCAGGCGCAGATGGAGCCTCAGTCGGCTCCGCCTCAGGCGACCAGTATGGCGCCAGCGATGAGGATTTGAACGATGCGGCCAACCACGAGTACGGTGCCGATGGCGCCACCGAGATCGAAGATCACAATTCGGCCGCGGATGATGAGTACAACGACGACGCCGGCGAAATCAAGGATCATGACAGGGCCAACGGCAACAACGGCGAGGGCCTGGAACATGAGAACGAGCACGGCAACGTGCCGGCGACGACCCCGGTGCAGGGCGGCAACGCGCCGTCCCACGAGGTCGAAAATGATTCACACCTGTCCGTCCAGGGCGGTGCCGGAAATACCTACCGGAACGACGAAGGCCAGGAACAAGGCCAGACCTCGGGGTCCGCTTCAGGAACCGGCGCACGCCACCTGTCTTCCACCCCCCCCTATGGGAGACAAGGACTGATGTAGCGATGTAGCGCGGGACGGCTAGCCCGCGCTACATCCTGAGCCACCCGGCAGCGGCAGCTGGGGAGCTGTCTGCCGGGTGGCTGAGATTGACCCGGGCCCGCTAGCAGGGCCCGGGTTCTTTATTTGTTCAGGGCCAATGGAAGGGTTTAGCTATTCTTCCGCCGGGTATAAATAGGAGACATCTTTCATAGTCGGATCGTGAGATCAGAGACAGAGGAAGATGAAAGAGCCCCAAGAAGTCGGAAGACAAGGGACTGGCCAAAAGAGACGGTGTGAGAATATCGTCAGCGGACAGGGTTAAGAACCCTGGAAGGCCGGAAAAAGTCTGAAGGTTTCTTGGGGCTTCGCTATGTCGTGATCCCCCTCATGTTTTTCCTTATGGCAGCGTAGTGTTAGAATTACTATCTGTTGGCGCCGTCAGCAAGGTGTTTTTGGCCGGGGGCGCCGGATTTTTTTCCTATTTTACGGTGGAGGTAAAGCCACGATGATGATTGTGATGAAGCCAGACGCAACCGATGAGCAGATCCAGCATGTCGTGGACCGGCTGGCGAGCGTCGGCGCTCGCTCCCATATCTCGCATGGCGAATTCGTGGCAATCGTCGGCGCCATCGGCGACCGGGAAGAGATACAGCAGCTGCCTCTGGACGCCATGGCCGGCGTGGACAAGGTCATGCCCATCCTCAAGCCGTACAAGCTTGCCAGCCGTCAGGCCCATCCCGAAGACACGATCGTCGAGGTGCGCGGACGCGCCCTGGGCGGCAACGCCTTTGCCCTCATCGCCGGGCCCTGCTCGGTAGAGAGTGAAGAGCAATACATGCTGGCTGCGCGCCAGGCCAAGGCAGCCGGGGCCTCGATGCTGCGCGGCGGCGCCTTCAAGCCGCGCACCTCTCCTTACAGCTTCCAGGGAATGGGCGAGGCCGGGTTGAAGATCATGGCCGCTGCCCGCGAGGAGACCGGCCTGCCGATAGTCACCGAGCTGATGGACCCGCGCGATGTCGAGACCGTGCTCAAGTACGCAGACGTCATCCAGATCGGGACCCGCAACATGCAAAATTTCCAGCTTCTCTCGGAAGTGGGCAAGGTGGAGCGTCCGGTGCTGCTAAAGCGCGGCATGAGCGCCACCATCGAGGAGCTGCTGATGGCGGCGGAATACATCCTCAAGGAAGGCAACTCCGACGTCATCCTCTGCGAGCGCGGCATCCGCACTTTCGAGACCTCGACCCGGTTCACACTGGACATTTCCGCCATCCCGGTACTCAAGAAGCAGAGCCATCTGCCCGTAGTGGTGGATCCCAGCCATGCCTGCGGCAAGCGTGAGCTGGTGCTGCCGCTGTCGCTGGCTTCAGTGGCGGTGGGCGCCGACGGCCTCATCATCGAAACCCACCCCGACCCGGAAGCAGCGCTCTGCGACGGATCGCAATCGCTTCCCGCCGAAGACTTCAAGGCCTTCGCGGCCGAAGTCGGCCGCTATGTGGAAGTAGCCGGCAAACAGATCTCCTGATGCGGGGGTGGCGCGGGGCCGGCTTGCCAGCCCGGGGCCGGACCGCGAGGAAGGCCATATCTGATGCCTGATTTCTCCAACACCTCCATCGCCATCATCGGCGTCGGCCTCATGGGCGGCTCGCTGGGACTGGCTGCGCAGGAGCGCCTGGAAGTGGCGCGCGTGACCGGATACAGCCGCACCGAGCGCACGCTGCAGCGGGCGCTCGAGCTTGGCGCCATCACCGACGAGGCCGGCAGTATCGAAGAAGCGGCGGCCGGCGCGGATATCATCTTCGTGGCCACACCGGTGCGCTCGATTCTGGAGAGCGCCCGCCGGGCCCTGGCTGCTTCAAAACCCGGAAGTATCGTCACCGACATGGGCAGCACCAAGTCGAGCCTGATGGCGGCCCTGACCGCCGCCGAAGAAAAACGTTTCATCGGCGGCCATCCCGTTTGCGGCTCCGAGACCGCCGGCGTCGGCAACTCCCGCGAGGACCTCTTTGACAACGCTACCTGGTTTTTGACATCCGGCCGGGGAGTCGATCCTTCCAATTACGAGCGGCTGCATGGATTCATCGCCAGGATCGGCGCCATTCCCACAGCCATCGATCCCGATGCTCACGACCGCATCATGGCCCTGGTCAGCCATTTGCCGCATGTGCTGGCGAACTCGGCCATGAACCAGGTCGGAGGCGTCAATCTCGACGGTCGTGAGGCGCTGCTCTCCGCCGGGCCCAGTTTCCGTGACCTTACCCGCATCGCGGGCAGCAATCCCCGTGTCTGGACTGACATCTTCATGGAAAACAGCCGCTGGCTGGTCGAAGCCCTCAAGGAGCACCGCGAGAGCATCGACAGTATTACCGCCGCGGTGGAATCCGGGGACGAAGCCGCGCTTGCGGCCATGATCAATGAAGCGGCCGCCAATCGCGACCGCATGCTGGAGGCCGAGAACCTGGCGCCCAGCGATCTGTTCGTGGTCAAGGTGCCCGTCTTTGACAAGCCGGGAGTGCTGAGCCAGGTGACCGTGGCTCTGGGCAACGCCGGCATCAACATCGAGGACCTGGCCTTCCATCGCATCAGCATCGAGCAGGGCGGCGTACTGTCCCTGGTCGTTTCGGGAAGCGAGACCGGCGGCCGGGCCGTCGAGCTGTTGCGCGGTCTGGGATATGACGCCGTCCTGGTGCCCTTCACCGATGCCGAGGCGGGATAGTTGGCGGGCGGCTCCGGCAGTATCCTGTTTGAACCGGCAAAGGCCGGCCTGCGCGGCACGGTGATCGTGCCCGCCGACAAATCCATCTCTCACCGGGCGGCGATGATCGCTGCGATCTCCGACCGTCCCGTCCGCATAAAAAACTTTCTGCAGGCCGCTGACACCTTGTCCACTTTGCATGCGCTCCAGGTTTGTGGTGTAGAGTCCCGGGAGGAAACCGGGGCCGGATCCATCGCAGCTTCAGAACAGCCGGATGGCGTCATGGTCATCGAGGGAATGGGCCTTCGAGGCTTCCACCGGCCCAAGGGAATGCTCGACGCCGGCAACTCCGGCACCACCATGCGGCTACTGCCAGGCATCCTTTGCGGGCAGGACCATCACAGCTACAAGCTGGACGGTGACCTGAGCCTGCGGCTGCGGCCGATGGACCGGATCGTCAACCCGCTACGCTCGATGGGCGTGGACATCAAGGCCAGCCAGGGGCGTTTCGCTCCGCTGGTCGTGAACGCGGGCAAGGTTCACGGCATCGACTATGAGATGCCGGTTGCCAGCGCGCAGGTAAAATCGGCGCTGCTGCTGGCGGGGCTGTTCTCCGAAAGTCCCGTCCGGGTCACCGAGCCCTCCGTCTGCCGCGACCACACCGAGCGCATGCTCGCGGCCGCCGGCGCTGACATCGAGAAGAAGGGGCTGACCACAATCATCAAGCCGGCCAGCCGGCTCCAGCTTGACGATCTGACCATACCCGGTGATCTATCCTCTGCTGCTTTTTTCATCGTGGCCGCCTGTGTGATCCCCGGTTCCGAGATAATACTGCCCGATGTCGGCATCAATCCCACACGCACGGGCCTGATCGATATCCTCAAGGAGATGGGAGCGGACATCATTATCGAAAACGCGTACGAAGCCGGCGGCGAGCCGGTCGCCGATCTGCGCGTTCGGTCAAGCGCCTTGCGAGGAGTGAAGGCGGGCGCTGATATTTCCGGTAGAGCGATCGACGAGCTGCCGCTGCTGGCCCTGGCGGGGGCGTTCGCCGAGGGCGACACGGTCGTGAGCGGCGCGGCGGAGCTGAAGGTAAAGGAATCAGATCGCATCGCCGGCCTGGTGGAGAACATGAGCCTCATAGGCGTCGACATCAAGGCTACTCCGGATGGTTTCATCGTTCATGGCGGCAACGGCGTCGAGGGCGGCATTTCCAGATTCAAAAGTTTTGGCGACCACCGCCTGGCCATGCTGGGCGCGATCGCCGGCCTCGCTTCCCGCTCGGGAGTCGTCGTTCAGGGATTCGAGAGCGTTTCTGTGTCATATCCTCTTTTCGCCGTCGACCTGCGGTTGCTGGCTGGAGGCCTGCAATGATTGTCGCCATCGACGGACCGGCCGGAGCCGGCAAGAGCACCATCGCGCGCATGATCGCCGACCGCTACGGCTGGACCTATCTGGACACCGGCGCCATCTACCGGGCCGTCACGCTGCTGGCCCTGGAACAGGGAATCCCGCCTGGAAACGGCGACGATCTGGGACAGCTGGCCCGAAACGCCGAGATCGGTTTTCAGCCCGGCCCTGGAGGCGCTCCGCGCGTCTTTGCCGGCTGCCGTGAGGTCACGGCCGAGATCCGCTCGCTTGAAGTCACCGGAAACGTGTCGGAAGTCTCAGCCCAGAGGCAGGTCCGGGAGGCGCTGCTCAAGATGCAGCGGCAGTGCGCCGCGGGCGGTAACGTCGTCGTCGACGGCCGCGATATCGGCACGGTCGTATTCCCGGAAGCGGAAGTGAAGATTTTTCTGACAGCATCCGTGGGTGAGCGGGCAAAGCGCCGCCGGCTGGAGCTCGACGGCAAGGGCGTTCACGTCGCCCAGGCTCAGATGGAAAAGGATATCGCCGCGCGCGACGATTACGATTCCAGCCGCGAGGTGGCGCCGCTGAAGGCTGCCATCGACGCGGTCATGGTCGACACCACCGATCTTTCAATCGAACAGGTGGTTGACAGGGTTGTGGAAATCATCGACCAAAAATCGGTAGTGTAGTGACTCTCTCGTTCGGGCACATTTTATCGGCCGCCGGGAAGTTCCCATCGCTTAGACGGCTCAGCCAGTTTCCCGTTCGGTCTGATGAATCCTTATCTGGCTTCGCCGGTCTCGCTCAGGAAACTTCCTCGGCAGCGGAATAAAAATGACCACTGAAATCAAGACATACGAATTTTCGCCAAGGGTTTACGCCATCGTCAGGGTCCTGATTACCAGGCCGCTGCAATGGACGTACCACATGGAACTGATCGGCGGCGAGAACTGGCCGCGGCAGGGTCCGGCCATCTTCGCCTCGAACCACGCCAGCAATATGGATCCGCCGCTGGTCTGCCTCTCGTATTTCGGTCACATCCGCTGGATGGCGAAGATAGAGCTTTTGAAGGCGCCGGTGCTCGGCTGGCTGCTGATGAAACTCGGCGCCTTTCCCGTCAGGCGCGGCGAGTCCGACCGCGAAGCTATCCGCCGCGCCCGCGAGCTGCTGGAGCAGGGCTACATCGTGGGCATGTTTCCGGAGGGAACGCGCCAGCGGAACGGCATGCTCGGCGAGCCCCAGCCAGGCGTGGGCTTGCTGGCGATGACGCCGGGCGTGCCCGTGTTTCCGATACGCATTCGCGGCGACGAGAAGATTGTCAGCAACGGCAGACCGCATCGTCCCAAGGTCACGGTCACGGTGGGGCCGCCGATCGATCTGGACATCACCGGCATGTCAAAAGGAAAAGCGTACCGCGAGGCCAGCCGGCGCATCATGGCTGCGATCGACGCGCTATAATGTCGACAGGGGCCCCTCCGGAAGAGCAAGGCAGGCAATGATATTCCCATGAAAATTCTCATCTCCAAACGCGGTGGCTACTGCTACGGCGTGCAACGCGCGCTCGACATCGCCCAGCGCGCGGCCAAGGATTCCCCCGGGCCGATCCATACCATGGGCCCGATCATCCATAACCCCGGTGTCGTCCGGGAACTGGCCGAAGCCGGCGTCTCACCGGTGGAAAGACTCGAGGAAGTCACTGAAGGCACGATCATTCTCAGGACTCACGGCGTCACCCCGGCCGTCATCACCGATGCCCGCAGCCTGGGGCTCGCCATCGTCGATGCCACCTGCCCCTACGTCAAGGTTGCTCAGGAGAAGGCATCATTCCTCGGAGGGCAGGGATATCTGACCGTTATCCTCGGCGAGCACGAGCATCCCGAGGTCGTGGCGCTTGTCGCCAACGCCGGTGAGAAGACCATCGTCGTGGAAAACGCCGATGAACTCGAGCTCAGGCAGGTGAGCGGCAAACGCGTCGGCGTCGTCGTGCAGACCACCCAGGCCAGCGCCAACCTTGCGGCCCTGGCCAGCCGGCTTTCATCGACGTGCCGCGAACTGCTCATCTTCAATACCATGTGCAACGCCACCCAGAAATGTCAGGACGAGGCGCTCAGCCTTGCGCGCCAGGCAGGCGCGGTCATCGTCATCGGCGGACGCAACAGCGCCAACACGACGCGTCTGGCGCAGCTTTGCACCGAGGTCCAGCCAAAGACGCACCACATCGAAGACGTGGGCGAGCTGAAGCGGGAATGGTTTGAAGGGGTAGAGACCGTGGCGATCACGGCGGGCGCGTCGACACCACCGGAGCAGATGGAAGACGCCGCCGCCTGGATCTCATCCATAGGGTAACTAGATCATCGCGCGGTTGCTGACCGCCAAGGGCACTTCCACGAAGAGCAGCTCCGCGCCGGCCTCTCCCTTGATCCGCAGGTCCTGTCCGCCAATGATCCGCGCCGCGCCCAGCGCCGGCACCTCGTGTCCGTTTATCCGCACCGGGCCGCCTTCAATGACGTAAAGATAAGCGGCGCGGCCGATGTCCAGTTCGAATCCGACCGCCATATCCCTTCCCAGGAATGAGGAAAATACCCTCGCGTCCGAGGCGATCGGCAACGCCCCCTCATCCTGGTTTGACACCAACGCCAGAAGCTTGCTGGTCCGCTCCGCGCGTTCGACGGGCTTTTGCTGCAGCGACGGTTCCAGGTCGGTCTCCCGGGGAAGGAACCACATCTGGATAAATCGCATGGGCTCGCCGGCGTTGTCATTGATCTCGGAATGGGACATGCCCCGGCCGACGGTAGTATGTTGCACCCAGCCTTTCCGCAGGATGTTGCCCCGGCCATCCTGGTCAGCGTGACGAAAAACGCCGGCAGCACAATAAGTGACTACTTCGATGTTTCGATGCGAATGAAGCGGCCAGGTGGCTCCCGGAGAAAGAGTGTCATCGTTAAATACGCGCAGGGTCCCGAAATGGCTGAAGTCGCGGTCGAAATACTGATCAAAAGAAAAGTGCCAGCGGCCGTCAAAGGTGCCGTTTTCGATGATGCCGTGAGCCTGGAAGATGCTGTCGGGCTGGCGGACCATGATCAGATCCCTGCCGATACTGCTTTTCATGGAAGATTCCCCGTTACGTATTTCTATGAGGATGCCCGGCTTAGGGCATGGCGAAACCGTAAGGCCCTTCATCGCTTGGTCCCGCACAATCCCGGGCCGGCGCCGCGGGGCTGTTCCATCAGCAATATCGCTGCTACAATACTAAAATACTCAAGTTTTGCGCTTGGCGGGCAGACATAGGGGGTAGGGAACATTTAGAATAAACGTTCCGGAGGCATTGGAATGAAACGGTGGGTACCTTACGCATCAATTGCTGCCCTGGCGCTAATAACGCTGGTAATTGGCGTTTTTTTTATTTTTAGCTCCGGTTCCGGAGCCTCGCTCGAACCTCAGAATGCCGTGGTCCAGACATCCGGCGATGCGGGCTCGTTCATGTCTTCGGCTGGTGGACCGCCCGGAGGCGCCATGGCTCCGGATGTGAGCACCTCTCCATCCCCATCCGGGACTCCTTCCAAAACCAATCCCAAGGTCGAATCCGTCATCGGCGATCTTGCCTCGACGCAAACGCAAAAGGGTGCTGGCGCCGCCGCGGATTTTGCTTCTTCCAACGATCTCGACGTCAAGGACGGCAAGGTGAAGGTCGTGCTTGAATCGGCGCCCGGATCCGCGGACTCAGCTCTGCTGGCCGCTGATGGCGCCGGCGCCGTTGTCGAAACGACCTACAACGGCCTCATCCAGGCCGATGTTCCGGTTGACAATCTGTCACAACTTGCTGCCTCTGCTGATATCAATTACATCCGCCAGCCGCGCAAACCGGTTGCTTTTACGACCAGTGAGGGTGTGGCGGATATCGGAGCAAACATCTGGCAGGGCGCCGGCTATAACGGAGCCGGCGCGAAAATCGCCGTTCTTGACCCGGGCTTCACCGGTTACCAGAATCTGATCACAGCGGGCGAGCTTCCCGCCAATGTCATCACCCAGTCCTTCGTTGCCGGCGGTGACATCAATGGTGGCGGTCAGGTCCATGGGGCAGCGTGCGCGGAAATAGTCTATGACACCGCTCCCGGCGCCCAGCTGTATCTAGTCAATTTCAGCACCGATGTCGAACTCGGCAACGCCGTCAATTACCTCATCTCCCAGGGCGTCAACGTGATCTCGGCCTCATGGGGCTTCTACAGCCAGTTCCAGGGGAACGGTCAGGGGAGCATCGATAACCTGGTGCAGCAGGCCAACACCGCGGGCATCACCTGGGCGAATGCTTCCGGCAATGCCGCTCAGACGCACTGGAGCGGACCATACACAGACGCCAACGCCGACACCTGGAGCGAGTTCGCTCCCGGTGTCCAGACGAACAACATCTCCGCCACGGCCGGCGGGCAGATCGATCTTTACCTGACCTGGAACAAGTGGCCTGCAACCGATCAGGATTACGATCTTTATCTCTACAAGAGCCCGGACATGACGACGCCGGTAGCAACAAGCACCGGGTGGCAAAACGGCAGCACTCCTCCCTCGGAAGAGATACACTATACGGTCCCGGCGGGGAAGAGCGGAACCTACTCCGTCATGATCAAAAAATATAGCGCCACCGGCGACGCCGTTTTCCAGCTTTATTCTTATCCAAATTCGTTCCAGTATCAGGTCGCCGCCAGCAGCCTTGGCGGACAGCCGGCCGACTCCGCTTACGCCATGACTGTTGGCGCGGTTCCCTTCGGCAGCACCAACATCGAGTATTTCAGTTCCCAGGGACCAACCCTCGACGGCCGCACCAAGCCGGACCTCGTGGGGCCGGATGGGGTATCCACGGTCACCTATGGTTATCACGGTTTCTACGGGACTTCGGCATCGACTCCGCATGCGGCCGGCGCGGCGGCGCTGGTCAAAGGGGCGAATCCAACATTTACTCCCGCGCAGGTCCAGTCCCAGCTCGAGGCAAGGGCCACCGACCTCGGCGCCGCGGGCAAGGACAATGTCTTTGGCAGCGGCAAGCTCTGGTTGGGAGCGCTTCCTGACAGCACTCCGCCGATAGTCTCCTCGGTGCAGCCGAGCGGCACGATCTATGCCATCAACGCATCGATCGTCGCCAATTACTCTGACGCCGGCAGCGGCGTCAATACAGGCGCCGTCAGCGTGACCCTCGATGGATCCACGCTGGCTGGCTGCACGGTGACTGCATCGCAGGTAAGCTGCCCGGCGACGGGGCTTGCGACCGGAGCGCACACCATCGGCGGCAGCGTTGCCGACAAGGCCGGCAACACGGCCCCCATCAGTGGTTCTTTCACTGTCGCCTGCAGCAAACCACAGCTCAGCCTGGGCTCGCCCGACCCGTTCTGGGCTTCCTATGCCGATTACGTGCTGGGAGAGCTCTCGGTGACGTTCATATTCAGCAACACCGGCGCCGATGAAGCCTTCAATCTCAACGTTGTCGGAAGTGTCAACACCAACGGCACCCTGTTATCGACGATTCCGCCGGTCAACGTAGGCAATCTCGCCGCCGCCGGCAATCCGGGCAGCACGGTGCCGGTCACCGTCAAATACAGCGTTCCCCAGGGCGTCTCTGATTTCAGATCCACGGTCTATTCGACCGTCCAGGACGTCTGTGGCGTGACTTACTCCTATCCGGCCCCGTACGCCACGCCCTGATCAAGGGCTTGAAGACTTCCAGCAGGCACCAGGGCGGCGTTGTCGACTCGGTCGAGGTCGGCTCACCCGCGGGCGATGCAGGCATTCTGGCGGGGGATATCATTGTTTCACTCAACGGTCAACCCCTCCATGACGTCATCGATTACCAGTTCTATCTTGAATCAGGCCTGCAGCGCTTCGAAGTCGAGCGGGATGGCAAGCGGCTCGAAATCGAGGCTGATTGTGGCGACGCCGCCGATCCCGGCATACTTTTCAAGAGCGTGATTTTCGACCGTGTCCGCACCTGTTCCAATCGCTGCGTTTTCTGCTTCATCGATCAGGTTCCCGCGGGATTGCGGCAACCGCTCTATTTAAAAGACGACGACTTTCGACTCTCCTTCCTCCACGGGAACTTCATCACGCTCAACAATATCAGCCGCGAGGACATGGAGCGCGTCATCGCCCAGCGCCTGAGCCCGCTTCACGTCTCTGTGCACTCTACGGACGCTGAAGTCCGCGGACGTCTGATGGGCTGCGGCGCCGGGACCGCTGCCCGCGGGCTCGATAATCTCAGGCGTCTGGGAGAAGCTGGAATCGAGCTGCACGCACAGGTCGTATTTTGTCCCGGCCTGAATGACGGCAAGGTGCTGGAGCGGACCGCGGCTGAACTTTCTGAAATCTACCGGGGAATCAAAAGCGTCGGCGTCGTACCGGTGGCGCTGGGCGAGAGCCATTTCGCCCAGAAGGTCAGCGCCGGCGTTCGCCCGGTGACCGTTGCGGATTGCCGCGACGCGATCGGCGCCATAGCTGCCATGCAGCAACAGTTTCGTCTGAAGGAAGGCAAAGGCTTCGTCTACGCCGCCGACGAGTTCTTTCTCAAAAGTGGAAGCGAACCGCCGCCGGTGGAATATTACGACGACTTCTCCCAGTACGAAAACGGAATAGGCATTGCCCGCAGCTTCCTGGAAGAGGCAAAGGCCGCGATCGGGGATAGGCTGGCCGAAGCGTCGGCGGCAGGCCGTGTCTTCCTGCTGACCGGCGTCCTGGCAGCGGAGCTGGTGGCGTCGGCCTGTGTCCGGTTCGGCAGATCCCTGGGCAGGGAGTTGCTGCCGCTGGTAGCGGAAAACGAACTCTTCGGTTCCCATGTCACCGTCACCGGGCTGCTTGGCGGCAGAGACGTCATCCGCGCAGCTAACGGCTGCGGGCTCAGACGGACCGATCTGCTGCTGATTCCGTCACTGTCTCTCGACAGCGCCGGCGAGCGCTTTCTGGACGATATCAGCCTGGAAGAGCTGCACGAGGCGCTCGATTGCGGGATTGAAGTCGTCTAGCCTGTCACCTGTTTCAACAGCGCCAGCCTGACGAAGCCTTTGTCTGCATCTTCATAAACCAGCCTGAAGCCCAGCTCGCCGGATTTCGGCGTCATCCATTCCGCTCCGACCCTTAACTTGTTGAAGCTGCTGCTGCAGAAGCTCCAGCCGCTCCCTGATCGTTCATAGAGCATGTCATTGACCGTGACCAGTTCCGGACCGTATTCCAGGAATGTAGTCAAAATGCGGTTTTCATCGCTGTAGACGGGGATGGCGCGCCCGGCCCCAGTCAGTTCCGCGGTCAGGTCCCGATATGAAAGCACCAGCATGCCGCCCTCCGCTAGGAGCTCGTAAGACATCGCCAGCAGCGACGATACCTCGTCCAACGATCCAAGATGCGTGACCGTATCGCCCATGCAGGTTATGACGCTGACGCTTTCATGCGGACAATCACGCAGGAACTCCAACAGGTCCGACTCAACGGTCTTGATGCCGCCGCCCTGGTTCCGGGTCGCCAGTTCCTCCAGCAAAACAGCGCATAGGTCCACGGCGGTCACCTCGAAGCCGAGCGCCGCCAGCGCGATCGACTGAAAGCCCGGGCCGCACCCGAGATCGAGCGCTCGCTCACCGGGAGACGCCGCAACCTCCAGACTGCGAAAGAACTCCAGATTCTCGTTCGTCCTTTTCCCGAAGTCGCCGCACATCCACGAGTAATTCCGGCCCAGAAAGCTGTCGTAATGCTGTTTGACGGAAGCCATGGTACATGGATGTTAATGGATTCGGGCGGTCCTTGCCATCAGCCGCCACCCCTTTCCTGATAGACTTACTGCCATGCCAATACTTCCCAAAGTAGCCATTGTCGGATATCCAAACGTGGGCAAATCAACGCTTCTCAACCGCCTGTCCGGGCGCCGGGAGGCGGTCGTGCATAGTGAAGCAGGCGTCACCCGCGACCGCAAGGAGATCGAGGTGGACTGGATAGGCCGGTCCTTCACCATGATCGACACCGGCGGCGTCGACACGGCCGACCGCCGCCAGATGGCTCGCCAGGTGCGCGCCCAGGTCGAGGCCGCCCTTCAGGAAGCGGCGCTGGTGCTGCTGGTCGTCGACGGGCTTACCGGCATCGGCCCCGGTGACGAGGACCTGGCGCAGATAGTCCGGCGCAGCAAGCGCCCAGCCATCCTTGTCGCCAACAAGATCGATGATTTTGACCGCGTCGACCTCATCCACGAATTCCATGCCCTGGGCATGGGCGAACCGGTCCCTGTGAGCGCCCTGCATGGCACCGGGTCGGGTGATCTGCTGGACGTGATCGTCGGGCAGCTCGAGGAGATGGGGGCGATGGCCGAGGCCGAACGGCGGCAGGAGATCCGCGTCGCTTTCGTCGGCAAGCCCAACGCCGGCAAATCGTCCATGCTCAACCGTCTGCTCGGGCAGGAACGGGTGATCGTCTCCGCTGAGCCCGGCACCACCCGTGATTCTATCGATACGGTGGTCGAGGCAGGCGGTTCTGTCTTCCGCTTCGTGGATACAGCCGGTCTGAGGCGTCCGGGCAAGCTGGACAGCGACGTCGAATATTACAGCCGCGTACGGGCGCTGGCGGCTCTGGAAAAGGCCCAGGTCGCCCTGGTGCTGGTCGACTGCCTCGTGGGCCTGACCGACTACGATCTCACGATCATCGACGAGGCCATGAAGCGCAACTGCGCCACGGCTATCCTGCTGAACAAATGGGATTTGCAGAAGCTGGACCTCGAAGATCTCAAGTGGAAGCTGGGGCGCAAGACCACGCTCAAGCCGCCCTTCCTGGCGACGTCGGCGGTAACCGGCCGCGGCGTGGCCGACATCCTGCCTCTGGTGCGCCATCTTCACGAACTCTACACATCTCACATCTCTACCCGCGAATTAAACAATTTTCTGCAGGAAATCAAGGCGGCGCACTCGCCGCCGATCGTGCGCGGACGGCAACTGAAGATGTACTACATCAGCCAGCCGCAGACAAACCCACCAAGAATAGTAATTCAGGTCAACAACAAGGGATTGATCACCAGGCCTTATGCCACCTACGTGGAAAATACGCTGCGCGAGCAGTTCAATTATTACGGCTGCCCCCTGGTGATAGAGTTCCGAGGCAAAAAGGGTTGACCTGATGATTGCTTTTGCACTGATCGTCGGAGCCTACGTCCTCGGTTCGGTCCCCTTCGCCCTGGTGATCGGCAAGGGGATCTACCGGGTCGACGTCCGCGAGAGCGGCTCCGGCAACATCGGCACCACCAATGTCTTCCGGGTCCTGGGGAAGAAAGCCGGGGCGCTGGTCTTTGTCCTCGATCTGCTCAAGGGTTTCGTGCCCGTGTTCCTGGCGCTGAGGCTGATCTCGGCCGACAGCGCCGCCCTGGTGGCGGTCCTGGCCGCGGGCGCGGCGATCGCCGGGCATACCTTTTCCGTCTTCCTGAGATTCAAGGGAGGCAAGGGGGTCGCGACCGGCGGCGGCGCCGTCCTGGCGCTGATGCCGATCCTGTTCCTCCTGGCTTTCGCCTGTTTCTGGCTGGTGCTTCTCGCCGGCCGTTTCGTATCGGTGGCCTCGCTGGCAGCGGCGGCATTCCTTTCAGTGGCGGTCTTTGTAACCGGTCAGCCCAGGCCATATATCGTCTTCACGCTGGCGGGCACGGCCGTGATATTCTACGCTCACCGGGCTAACATCGCGCGCCTGGCTGGCGGCAATGAGAACCGGGTCGAATTTCCCTGGAACCGCAACTAGTGGACCGTGGATTTAACATCTTTCCATTCCGTACGGAGGGACATTGATATGAGGGCATCCGTCGTCGGTGGAGGCAGCTGGGGAACGGCATTCGCGCGCCTGCTTGCCGGAGCCGGCATCGATACCGAGCTCATCTGCCGCCGCGCCGAACAGGCCGCGGCAATCAACGAAAGCCATCGAAACCCGGATTACCTCAGCGACGTCGAGCTGCCGGCGGCCCTGGCGGCAGCCACATTCGAACAGAACCGCCTTGGCGAAGCCGAGCTGGCCGTCATCGCCGTTCCCAGCAGGGCCTATCGCGAAGCTGCGAGGGCGGTGGGAGCGGTCATCAATCCCGAGGCCGCGGTACTCAGTCTCACCAAGGGGCTGGAGCCGGGCACGCTCAAACGCCTGTCGGAGGTCCTCACCGAGGAACTTCCCCAGCCGGCCCGTTCCCGGGTGATGGTGCTCTCCGGTCCCAACCACGCCGAGGAAGTCGCTTGCGACATTCCCACCGCCACCACGATCGCCTCAGCCGATCTGGAGCTGGCGGCCTGGGTGCAGCACCAGATCTCTACCGAAAGTTTCCGTGTATATATCAACCCGGACCTCATGGGCGTCGAGCTCTGCGCGGCCGCCAAGAACGTAATCGCCCTGGCCGCCGGCATGAGCGACGGACTGGGTTTTGGCGACAACACCAAGGCCAGCCTCATAACCCGCGGGCTGGCTGAGATGGCCCGCCTCGGTGAAAGACTGGGCGCCGACGCCGCCACCTTCTCCGGCCTTGCCGGCATGGGCGACCTCATCGCGACCTGCACTAGCCGTCACAGCCGCAACCGCCGGGCGGGCGAGCTCATCGCCGCGGGCAGGACCCCGGAAGAAGCCGAGGCGGAGATGGGCATGATAGCCGAGGGTCTGACCAGCGCGCGGTCCGTGCGCGAGCTCGCCGGGGCCAACGGCGTCGAGATGCCGATCACGGAGCAGGTCTGCGCGGTCATCTATGAGGGGAAGGAAGTCCGCCTGGCCGTGACCGAGCTGATGACCCGCACCCCCCGCCCGGAATAAATATGAAGGAATCCGCCAGGGGCGCTCCGTCCGGCCCGCAACCCGACCTCACCGACGCCCTCTTCCTGATCGACGGCAACAGCCTGGCTTATCGCGCTTTTTACGCGTTGCCGGAGACCATCGCCACCAGCGACGGCTTTCCGACGAACGCACTGTACGGCTTCACCTCGATGTTGATCAAGATTCTCAATGACTACAAACCGGCCAACATCATCGTCGCCTGGGACGCCGGCAAGAAGGTTTTCCGCCATGAGGAATTCAAGGAATACAAAGCCGGCCGCAAGCCGATGCCCGACAACCTCTCGCTGCAGTTCGTACATTTCGATGAACTTGTCAACGCATTTGGTTTCGAGAACCTGAAGAAGGAAGGCTACGAAGCTGATGACATCCTGGCGACGCTGGCACGGGAGGCCCGTGAGGGTGGGCGCAAGGCGGTCATCGTCACCGCCGATCGCGACGCCCTGCAGCTGGTCAGCGACAACATCTTCATCATGTCAAACAGCAAGGGCATCTCCGAGGTGAAAGTCTATGACCGGGCCGCGGTCGAGGCACGTTACGGCATCACTCCCGAGAAGGTGCCTGACTTCATCGGCCTCAAGGGCGACAGCTCCGACAACATCCCCGGCATTCCCGGCATCGGCGACAAGACCGCCGCCACCCTCCTGGCCGGCCGCGACTCCCTGGAAGATCTGCTGGCGCATCTCGACGAGGTCAAGGGCAAGCGCCGCGAGCTGATCGAGGAATACCGGGAGCAGGCGATCATGTCAAAAAGCCTGGCCACCATGAATGATGAGGTGCCGGTGGAGAACGTATCGCTCGACGCCCAGCCGGCCTGTCCCGATGCCGGGAAGCTGAGGGAGTTCCTTTCCCATTTTGAATTCAACAGCCTCATGCGCCGCTTGGAAGATCTGGGCATGCTCGAACCGCCGCCTCCCACGGAGGCTACCGCCGCCGTGAGCCTGGCCGTGGTCTCACCCGGCGGGCTGGCCGCCTCGCTCCAGACAGCCCGCAAAGAGCAGATTCAACCGGCTCTGGCCTGGGAAAGACGCCGCGACCAGTTCCGCATCGCCGTCTTTACCGGCGAAGGCAGGCCGGTTCGACTGGCAACCACGGATGGAGCCGGGGTGGCGGATGCTCTCTCCGGCGGCGCGGATGCGGCGAAGGGCGCCGCCACCTTCAGCTGTCATAACTATAAAGAGCTGCTGGCGCGGGCCCCAGGGGCGCCTCGATGCGCCCATGACACCATGGTCGCCGCCTATCTTCTCAAGCCGACAGCACGGACTTACAATCTCGACCAGCTGGCGGCAGCCGCGAACATCCGCATCGAGATACCGGCCGATCTGCATCCGGGCGACAGCCACCTGGCCAGGGAGGCTGCCGAGACCTTTCAGTTGGCGCAGAGCCAGCGCCTGCAACTCGGAGAACTGGGCCTGGCCAGACTTTTCACCGAGGTGGAGATGCCTCTGATCGCCGTGCTGGCCGGCATGGAGCGGACCGGCATACGGATCGATCTGCCGCGGTTGGGTGAGCTGGCCTCGCGAGTGGCCGATCAGCTCGACCAGCTGGCCGACGAGATCCACAAACTGGCCGGGGAAGAAGACTTCAACATCGACTCGCCCCAGCAACTGGCGATCATACTCTTTGAAAAGCTGCAGCTTCCTCACGGGAAGAAGACCAAGAGCGGCTACTCCACCGACGCTTCCGTCCTCAAAAACCTGCGCGATCTCAACCCGATCGTCGCCAAGATCGAGACCTACCGGGAGCTGGCCAAGCTGTCGGGCACCTACCTGCAGGCGCTGCCGCAGATCGCGGACCCCGACACCTGGCGCATCCATACGACTTTCAACCAGACCGTGACCACAACCGGCCGCATCTCTTCAAGCGACCCGAACCTGCAGAACATTCCCATACGGACCCCGATGGGCGAGAAGATCAGGGACTGCTTCGTCGCCGAGGAAGGCTCGCGCCTGGTGGTCGCCGATTACTCACAGGTCGAGCTGCGCATCATGGCCCATCTCTCCGGAGAGCCGAAATTGCGCCAGGCATTCGCCGCCGGCGAGGACGTCCATCGCGACACGGCGGCTGAAGTGTTCAACCTCAAACCAGCCGAAGTGACAAGCACCGAGCGGGGCCGCGCCAAAGCCGTCAACTTCGGCATCATGTACGGCATCAGCGGCTTCGGCCTTTCCGAGCAGCTGGGGATCTCCCGCGAGGAGGCCGCCGGCTACATCGAGACCTATCTCGCCCGTTATCCGCGGGTGGCCGCCTTCCGTGACCAGATAATCGAACAGGCTCGGGAAGAAGGTTATGTCGGCACCATGCTCGGCCGGCGCCGGCCGATCCCGGAGCTGCGCTCCAGCGACAACCGCATCCGCAGCCTTGGCGAGCGCCTGGCGGTCAACACCGTCATCCAGGGCAGCGCCGCCGACATCATGAAGATCGCGATGATCAACGCTGATCGCGCTCTGGCAAGCGAAGGCCTCACCGCCCGGCTGGTCCTGCAGGTGCACGATGAGCTGGTCTTCGAGGCGCCCGACGGAGAGACCGATGCCGTCGCCGAGCTGGCGCGGCGGGAGATGGCGGGCGCCTGGCAGCTCGATCCGCCGCTGGAGGTCGATGTCGGCGTCGGCGACACCTGGGTGGAGGCAAAGTAGCCCACAATGCCTCTGCGTGAGCCATCCGGCATCAATGCGACATAACCCGGAATCAGCATTACTGACTATCACAGCTTCCATACCTTTCTTCGCTTATGTATAATTACTTCTGGCACGCAAAGCGCTGCTGCGCCTGCGCGCCAAATTTTTGTGAAAGGAAACCAACAACTAAATGCAAAAAACAAACGAAGAAGAAGAGATTACTCTGGTTGAAGGGAGTGGGGGACTGCTCAAGATCGTAGACGGGAAGGAAGAACCCAACTACGACGCCACCATCACGGAGTTCCAGGAAGGCGACATTGTCTCCGGCGAGGTTGTCCGGATCGACAAGGACGAGATCCTGGTGGATATAGGCTACAAGTCGGAAGGCGTTATCCCGGCGAGCGAGCTGTCGATCCGCAAATCCGTCAGCACCGAAGATGAAGTGAGCGTCGGCGACAGGATCGACGCGCTGGTCATGCAGAAGGAAGACGCCGAGGGGCGTCTCATCCTCTCCAAGAAACGCGCCCGTTTCGAGCAGGCCTGGAAGAAGATCGAAGAGGTCGAGCAGAGGGGCGGCACCATCGACGGCACCGTCATCGAGGTCGTCAAGGGCGGCCTGATCCTGGACCTCGGAGTCCGCGGCTTCCTGCCGGCGTCACTGGTTGACATCAGGCGAATCCAGAACCTTGACGAATACATGGGCCGCGTCCTTACCTGCAAGGTGATAGAACTCAACCGCAGCCGCAACAACGTCGTGCTCTCGCGCCGCGCCGTCCTCGAAGAGGAGCGCAAGGAAGTCCGGGAACAGATCCTGGGCAAGCTACAGCCGGGAGACGTCGTCGAGGGCATCATCTCCAACATCGTCGACTTCGGCGCCTTCGTGGATCTGGAAGGCATCGACGGACTCATCCATATCTCAGAACTTTCATGGGGCCACGTCAACCATCCGTCCGAGGTACTCACCGTCGGACAGAAGGTCAACGTCAAGGTCCTTGACATCGACCGCGATCGCCAGCGCGTCTCCCTGGGTCTCAAGCAGACACAGGAAGATCCCTGGAAGAGCCTGGTCGACGCTCATCAGGTCGGCGACATCATGACCGGCACCGTCACCAAACTGGTAAGCTTCGGCGCTTTCGTGCAGATCAGCGAGGGTATCGAGGGCCTGGTCCACATCTCCGAGCTGGCCAGCCATCACGTTGAGAAGCCCGAGGAGGTCGTCGCTGTCGGTGATGAGATCGAGGTCAAGGTGATCGAGATCGACGCCCAGCGCCGCCGCCTGTCCCTGAGCATAAAGCGCCTTCATGAAGAGGAAGGTGCGGAAGAAGGGGAAGCGGGCGAGGAGACCGAAGCCGTTGCAGCCCCGGCTGCTGAAACCGCCGCTCCCGAGGAAGAGGAAAATTACGCCGACGCATCCAACCTGGGCCTCAGTGATGAAGTCTTCCCGGACAGGCCCGGCTACGAGCCGCCAGTCGAAGAGGAAGCTATAGAAGAAGCCACCCTCACCGACAGCCTGCCGGAAGCCGACAGCGAGACCGAACTTGCCGCCGCGCCGGAACTGAAAGATACTGTAGATGAGGAAACTGAAGCCCCGGCCGAGGCAGAAGTCGAAGTCGAAGCAGAAGCAACGGCTGAGACCGAATCCGAAGCACCGGCGGAAGAGCAAACCGAAGGCGGTGGAGCTGAAAAAGCGTAAGCTTTTTCATAGCCCAAGCGATTACGCGCCCCGCCTTCGGCGGGGCGCTTTTTTATTCAGGAGCAAGATATGAGTGGACAGCCCAAAAGACAAACACCGATTCGCATCGCCCTGACAGGGGGCATCGGCTCCGGCAAGAGCACCGCGCTGCTCATGTTCGCGGCGCGGGGCGCCGCCGTGCTCAATTCCGACAGCGTGGTCCATGATCTGCTCGAGCGCCCCGAGGTTCGCGCCAGGGTCGCGGAAAACCTTGGCATGGATGCTATTCCCTCCGGAGAAGCAGGCCGCGGCTTGATCAGCGAGATCGTCTTCGCCAGGGACGAGCAACTGAAGCGTCTCGAACAGATCCTCTTCCCCCTGGTCAGGAAGGAGATCGATGGCTGGCTGGCGACCGATGAGGTCCGATCCGCGCCCATGGCCGTAGTCGAGCTGCCGATGCTGTTCGAGGCGGGAATGGAAAAGGATTTCGACCGCATCGTCCTGGTGACGGCCTCCGAAGATGTTCGCATGACTCGTCATGAGGGAAGGGTGGGTCTGGCGGACTTCGAACGCCGCGCCTCCCGCCAGCTCCCGGAGTCCGAAAAGCGTAAACGCAGTGACTACGTCTATGACAATGTCCGTTCTCCGGAAGAGCTTGATGAATTCATATCCGCGACGGTAGCCGCGATCGCCGACGAAGCCGCAGTCTCCAGGAAGGACCCCTGAGCATTGCTGAAAAAGATCATACTGGCGCTCGTCATTCTTACGGTTCTGGCTGTGGCCGGAGTCGTCGCGGTGCAGATGACGATGCCCGGATGGTATGCCCGCATATGGTACCCGCTCGATCACGCCGACCTCATCAATCGCTCCGCCAGCCAGAACCACCTCGATCCGGCCCTGGTGGCGGCTGTGATCTTCGAGGAGAGCGGCTTTGAGGACGGCTCGCGGTCCACGGCGGGTGCGGTAGGGCTCATGCAGCTGATGCCGACTACGGCGACCTGGATCGCCGCCAAGACCGGAGGCGCCGATTTTGTTATCGCCGACCTCAAAAACCCGGATATTAACATCGCCTACGGCTGCTGGTATCTCGGTTACCTCATGGAACGATACGGCAACGCCGAGGTGGCGCTTGCAGCCTACAACGGCGGCACCGAGAACGTGGACCGGTGGCTGGCGGACGCCAAAAAAGAAAACCGGCCGTTCAGTTCGATCACTGACATCCCCTGGAAGGAAACCAGGGAATATGTCGCCCGTGTCGACCACACCAGGGAAGTCTATGTAGATGCCTATTCATCCGAGCTGGGAACATAGAGCCGGCACATAGAACCAGGAACCAGGAACCAGGAACCAGCATTTAGCATGTCCATTTTCAAGATCAATTCAACTTATCAGCCCACTGGCGACCAGCCCGAAGCGATCAAGGCCCTCTCGGGCGGAATCGTTCGCGGCAACCGTTACCAGACGCTCCTGGGCGTGACCGGCTCCGGCAAGACCTTCACCATGGCGCAGGTGATCGCGCGGGCCGGGAAGCCGGCGCTCGTCATGGCTCACAACAAGACCCTCGCCGCCCAGCTGTGCAATGAATTCAAGGAGTTTCTGCCGGACAACGCCGTCGAGTACTTCGTCAGCTACTACGATTACTACCAGCCTGAAGCCTACCTGCCGGCCAGCGACACCTATATTGAAAAAGACAGCGCCATCAATCAGGAGATCGACCGCCTGCGCCACTCCGCCACGGCGGCCCTGCTCTCACGCCGTGACGTCGTTATCGTCGCCAGCGTCTCCTGCATCTACGGCCTGGGCTCTCCGGAAGAATACCTGGCCAAGATGGTGCTGCTGAAGGTGGGTGACGAGCCCGGCCTCGAAGCGGTCACCCGCCGCCTGGTGGACATCCAGTACAGCCGCGGCGACTTCGACTTCGGCCGCGGGCAATTCCGGCTGCGCGGCGATGTGCTCGAGGTGCATCCGGCCTATGAAGACACGGTCCTGAGGATCGGTTTTTACGGCGATGAGGTCGAGCGCATCCAGAGGATCGACGCCATGACCGGTGAGGTCTTCGAGGAAATGAAACATGTCGCCGTATATCCCGCCACCCATTTCGTCACCAGCCCCGAGGCGATAGAGCGGGCGCTCGTGGATATCCAGGCGGAACTCAACCGGCGGCTGGCTGAGCTGAAGCGGGAAGGCAAGGAGCTCGAAGCCCATCGCCTGCTGATGCGCACGCGCTACGACATGGAAATGCTGCGCGAGACCGGTTTTTGCTCCGGCATCGAGAATTACTCGCGCATACTCGACGGGCGCGCCGCCGGCGAGCCGCCACACACGCTGCTTGATTTCTTCCCCGACGATTTCCTCTGCTTCATCGACGAGTCACACAATACAGTGCCGCAGATCGGCGGTATGTATAATGGAGACCGCTCCCGCAAGCAGACCCTGATCGATTACGGATTTCGCCTGCCCTCGGCTCTGGACAACCGGCCCCTGCGTTTCGAGGAATTCCTCGACCGGGTGCCGCAGATCGTTTTCGTCAGCGCCACCCCGGGGCCGTGGGAGCTCAATCATAGTTCGCAGGTGGTGGAGCAGGTGATCCGGCCTACGGGCCTGATCGATCCGGAGGTCGAGGTGCGTCCGACCGAGCACCAGGTCGACGACCTCATGAACGAGGTGCGCAAGCGCGTCGAAGCACATGAGCGCGTGCTGGTCACCACCCTGACGAAAAAGATGGCCGAGGATCTCACCGACTACCTGCTGGAGATGGGCTTCAAGGTGCGCTACCTGCACTCCGACATCGACACCCTGCAGCGGATCGAGATCGTCCGTGATCTGCGCCTGGGAGAATTCGATGTGCTTGTCGGAGTCAATCTTCTCCGGGAAGGGCTCGACCTGCCGGAAGTGACCCTGGTGGCGATCATGGACGCCGACAAGGAAGGTTTCCTGCGTGGCGAGATCGCGCTGATACAGACCATCGGCCGCGCCGCGCGCAACGTCCGCGGCAAGGTGATCATGTACGCGGACAAGATAACCAGGGCCATGACACGCGCCATCGAGGAGACCAACCGCCGCCGTACCCTGCAGACGGCTTACAACGTGGAGAATGACATCACGCCTCGAACCATCGTCAAAGGCGTATCCGACATGGCCGCCATGCTCGGCGAGCAACCGGTGCCCTACACCGCGACCCGCGTGCGCCACGCCGCCAGGAAGATGAGCCAGAAGGAGATCGACGACGCCATCCTGCTGCTCGAGGAAGAGATGTTTGCCGCGGCCGAAGAGCTCCGTTTCGAATACGCCGCCAAGCTGCGCGATCAGGTCAAGGAACTCGTCCGCCAGCGGGCAGCCAGGTAACCATGGCTAACGAAATCATCATATCCGGCGCCCGCGAGCACAACCTCAAGAACATCTCGCTCAGACTTCCGCGCGATAAAATGATCGTGATCACAGGCCTGTCAGGCTCCGGCAAGAGCTCGCTGGCCTTCGACACCATCTACGCCGAGGGTCAGCGGCGCTATGTGGAATCGCTCTCGGCCTACGCCCGCCAGTTCCTGGGGCAGATGCAAAAGCCCGACATCGACAGCATCGAGGGCCTGTCACCGGCGATCTCAATCGACCAGCGCGCCATCAGCAAGAATCCCCGCTCCACCGTGGGCACCGTGACCGAGATTTACGACTACCTGCGGCTGCTTTACGCCCGCATCGGCAAACCGCATTGCCCAAGTTGCGGCAAGCTGATCTCGGCCCAGTCCCAGCAGCAGATCGTCGATCAGATTCTCGAGATGGAGGAAGGCACCCGCTTCATCGTGGTGGCGCCCCTCATCCGCGGGCGCAAGGGCGAGCATCGCGATCTCCTGGAACAGGTGCGGCGCGACGGCTTTACCCGGGTCAAGATCGACGGCGACGTCAAGCTGCTGGACGAGGACATCCACCTGGACAAGAATATACGCCACGACATATCCGTGGTAGTCGACCGGCTGGTGCTCAAGGAAGACGTCCGGCATCGCCTCGCGGATTCAGTCGAGACCGCCGCGGCGCTGTCCGGCGGACTTGTGAATATCGAGACCGACGGCAAGGTAGCCACATATTCCGAGCAGTTCTCCTGCCCGGATTGCGGCGTCAGCCTCGCCGAACTGGCCCCGCGCATCTTTTCCTTCAACAGCCCTTACGGGGCCTGCGAGCACTGCACCGGCCTCGGCTTCCAGGAGGAGATCGACATCGACCTCCTCATTCCCGACAAGAGCAAAACCCTGCGGGAAGCCAACATCCTCCCCTGGAGCAGCGGTTTTCGCCATGTCATCCGCTGGATGTCGCGCTATTATGACGTCAGCCTCGATGTGCCCTTTAAGAAATTATCCAAGAACGATCAACAGCTCATTCTCTACGGCCCCAGTGAGGAAACGAAGAAAAAGATCCGCGGCCGCAAGCGCTCCAGCCGGGTGCTCACAGGGATAATCCCCAATCTCGAGCGGCGTTATCGGGAGACGGAGTCGTCGTTCATGCGCGAGCGCATCTCGCAGCTGATGGCCATCCATCCCTGTCCCGTCTGTCACGGGGCCCGGCTCAAAGCCGAAAGCCTCGCGGTGACGGTCGGTGACATGAACATCTACGACCTGTCCTGCCTGCCGATCAAGAACTCAGAAAAATTCCTCGGCAGTCTCGAGCTTACCGAGACCGAACAACTGATCGGCGGCCGTGTGATCAAGGAGATCCGGGAGCGGCTGCGTTTCCTGGATAACGTCGGCGTCGGCTATCTGACCCTGCAAAGGATGGCGGGCACGCTCTCGGGAGGCGAGGGTCAGCGAATCCGCCTGGCCACGCAGATCGGCTCCAGTCTGGTCGGTGTGCTGTATATCCTCGACGAACCCAGCATCGGGCTTCATCAGCGCGACAACCGCAAACTGATCGACACGCTGCACCGCCTGCGCGACCTCGGCAACACCGTTATCGTCGTCGAGCATGATGAAGAGACCATGCGCGAGGCGGACTACATCGTCGACATGGGACCCGGGGCCGGCGAGCGCGGCGGCGAGATCGTCGCCGAAGGGCCGCCGGAAAAGATCCTCAAGTCCAAAAAAAGCCTCACTGCCGCATTCCTCAACGGCAAACGATTCATCAACGTTCCCGAGCGCCGCAGCGGTGACAACGGCAGCATCATCATCCGCGGCGCCCGCGAGCACAATCTCAAGGCGATCGATGTCGAGATACCCCTGGGCAAGTTCGTATGTGTCACCGGGGTCTCGGGTTCCGGAAAATCGACGCTGATCAACGACGTTCTATACCGTTCCCTGGCGGGTTCGATCTACCGCGCCAAGGCGGTGCCCGGCGCTCATGACGGCATTGACGGAACCGAGCAGCTGGACAAGATCATCAACATCGACCAGTCGCCCATCGGCCGCACGCCGCGTTCCAACCCCGCGACCTATACCGGAGTTTTCGATCACATCCGCAATCTCTTCGCCGTCACGCCGGAAGCCCGCGTACGCGGCTACAAGCCCGGCCGTTTCAGCTTCAACGTTCGCGGCGGCCGCTGCGAAGCCTGCCGCGGGGAAGGCACGATCAAGATCGAGATGCACTTCCTGCCCGACATTTACGTTCCCTGCGAGGTGTGCAAGGGCCGGCGCTATGACCGGGAGACACTCGAGGTCCGCTTCAAGGGGAAGAACATCGCCGAGGTGCTGGACATGAGCGCCGCCACGGCTGCGGAATTCTTCGAGGCGATCCCGCGGATCGCGCGCCGCATGCAGACCATGGTGGATGTCGGCCTCGGATACATCCGCCTGGGGCAGCCCGCCACGACTCTCTCTGGAGGCGAAGCCCAGCGGGTCAAGCTGGCGTCTGAGCTAAACAAGGTGGCGACGGGCAGCACGCTCTACATCCTGGATGAGCCCACGACCGGACTGCATTTCGCCGACATCGAAAAATTGCTGGATGTTCTCCAGCGGCTGGTTGACACCGGCAATACCGTTGTTGTTATCGAGCACAACCTCGACGTCATCAAATGCGCAGACCAGATCATCGACCTCGGCCCCGAGGGCGGCGATGAAGGCGGCTACGTCATCGCCACCGGAACGCCCGAAGAGCTGGTAAAGCAACGGCGCTCCGAAACAGGAAGGGCTCTGCGCCCGATACTCCGCGCCTAAGCTCCCTCAACGCGTCCTGAGGCGGTACCCCCGTCCCTGGAAAAGACGCCGCTTTACAGGGAAAAAGGATACTCATGGCGAAGGTATTCTATCGTGTCAAGCACCCGCACAGCCGCCATCGTCCGTTTTGCCATATTTCTGCTTCCGGTCTGTATTCTGCTGCCCGCCAGCTTTCTGTTGCCGGCCGCACCGGCAGCCGCCGCCTCGGATCTCGGCTTCCGCGTCAGCCCCACTTACGTTAATCCCACGATTGCCGTCGGTGACGAAACCCGGGAAGCCGTAACTCTTCAAAATTCATCCGCATATCAAATTATTGTCAATTCCCGGATAGGACCATCCGGCGAGCCCGGCGCGACGATCAGCCTCGACCGGGAACAGGTATCGCTCAAGCCGGGGGAGTCGGCCGTGGTTTACATCACTATTAATGTTCCGGAAAATGCCCCGGCGGGCCGCCGGCAACAGACGATACTGTTCGACTCGGCGTCCTCCTCCGGGAACGACGTTGCAATCGTCGGCAGGGTCGGCATGGAGCTGGATCTCAACGTCATCCATCCGGTGGCGGATGTCCGCTGGTCGTTTCCGCATATTATCGATTCCTCCGAGGAAGTAGTTTTCGATGCTTCGGGGCGCAATTCTGGTAATTTCACCACCCGGCTGGAAGAAAAGGTTGATCTGACTGGACTTACCGGCAGGGACACCAACCTCGCCGGCGCCAGCGATCCGCTGCCGGTCGGCCAGACCGCCACTGTCAGGGCTCTCTGGGATGAGGCGCCGCTTTTTTCCGTGCAGCGGGGGGTCCTGGGGCTGGGATCGGGAGTCGGCACTCCGGTCAAAGCCACGGCATTCTTCATAATATTTCCCTGGAAACTCTCCCTGATGCTGGCGCTCATGGCGGCGACGGCTGCCACGGGCGCGCGTTTTCAGCCCATAATCGCTAAGGTTTTGGCGCCGAATGGGCGAGAAACGGTCAAGGCGCAACGTGGCAAGGCGGGAAAATAAAGGGCGTTTTCCCGCTGTTCAAACGCATTCGCGCCGTTCATGAATGCCACAGGGAGGCGGGTATCTCAATATGAAGAATCCTGCAAAAGGATTCGTCGGCCTTACCGGCGCGCGCAAACATTTGGCGCTGCTTATCCCTTCATCAGTGCTGTTTGCCGCACTGGTTGTTGCCGCCATTGCGATTCTAGGCCTCAGGGTGGAGCGGGCGCAGGCATATGGCGAAACTTCAGCCGGTCTGTACAACTTCAGCAACGGCGACGTCATCGAATTCTGCACCACCAACCGGTGCAGCGGCGCCGGCAATCAGGACACCGTGACCTTCGCACCCGGGTCCACAGTGTATGTAAGGGTGCATACCACGCGGTTCAGCGGTGGCACCGGTTATCTTTACCTATACAATTACTTCAGGAATGCCTCACCGCCCGGAACCGGTTACGTCAGACGAAACCTGGTCTGGACCCAGGTTGGCTCCGATTACTATTCCTCGCTGCTGATCCCGGCATCGCAAGCGTACTACATGAGGCTGTACGGACAGATCGTCAGCGGGAGCAACCAGATTACTTTCCAGAACGAAATCGAGCTGACGACACAGCCGGCGAGGTTCATGAACTACTACTGGACGGGCCCGCAGCCTTATCCCCCTAATGCGCCCGACGAATCATATGTCTTTCATTCCGGCGCCACTGTTAACGTTATGGGTTATGGAGCCGCTGCTAACTACAGCGCCGCATATACCACTAATTCCCTAAAGGATATTGACTCCGGCGTCAGCTCCCCCCTGACCATGGCGGGCTACTCGCGCGTTTCAAACAACTATCATCGATTTACGCTGCAGTTGCCGGCCAGTGGGCTGACTGACGGGCAGTGGTACTCCATAAATTCGCATATCATGCGTTCAGCTCGCGCCCTGGATTTTGACATGTCCCGGATGATCCTCATCGATGACTCGCCGCCCGTGGCTTCCATCGACTTGCCATCGGCATCGGCTTTCGTCAAGGGCGCGGTTCCCGTAACCGGCACCGCCGATGACGCCTACAGCTATTATAAATACGTGCTCGATTACGGCGCTGGAGCCTCTCCTTCTTCCTGGACCACGATAGCTTCCGCCACCAATAGCCCGCCGGTTCGGAACAATCTGCTCGGCAGTTGGGATACGACCGGCCTCACAGACGGGCAGCTCTACACTCTCCGCCTGACAGTTACCGACCGGGCAGGCAATCCTGGAAATCAGACGGTGGTAACCCGGCAGGTCTATGTGGACAACAATCCTCCGGCAATCTCCGGGGTGGGCGCTTCACAGGTGAGAAGCGGCAGTGCCTCGATCGGCTGGACCACCGACGAGGTGGCAGACTCCCAGGTCAGTTACGGCACCAGCACGGGAAGCTACACAAGCTCGACGACGCTGGATCCGTCGATGATCACGTCACACAGCCAGGGATTGACCGGCCTGCAGCCATCCACCACTTACTACTATCAGGTGATTTCAACCGACCGCGGCGGCAACACATCGGTATCGCCTGAATATAGTTTCAGTACCGCCAACATCACCGTGATCCAGCTTTTTCCGGCATCCGGCAAAGACACATACATCGGTTCCAGCCAGCCAACCTGGAACCGTGGAGCCGAAAGCATTCTCAGCGCTGGTGACATCGCGTCGCCCGGTTTTGGAACCATGCGCAGCGTCATCGGCTTCGACCTTTCCGGCTTTCCCACCGATGCCACCGTGAGCAGCGCCACCTTTTCTCTGTACCAGATGGGCCAGGAAGACGCCAGTCCCCGGCCACTTAACATCCATTACCTCAATCGTGACTGGTCGGAGGGCACCGGCTTGGGGTCGGCCACGGGCGACGGCGTCACCTGGCTTACGTCCGATGGCGTCGGCAGTTGGCCTGCCGGCGGAGATTACAACGCCACGGCCAGCGCCGGCAGCGTTGCCCCCAGCTCAACGGCGTCATGGGTCAACTGGGATATCACAGCACTGGCTCAATCATGGATAAATACACCCGCCCATGGCGGCATCAACAACTATGGCGCCCTGATCAAACAGGCGACGGAAAATCCGGGAGGCAGCGACGCCAAGAGTTTTTATTCGGCGGAATACGCTGCGGACGCGTCGCTGAGGCCAAAGCTGGTGATCGAGTGGTTTGGCAACGATTCAACCCCGCCGGTCATTGGCGAGGTCCGGACGGAGAACGTTTCGCGAAATGCAGCCGGCATCAAATGGTCGACGGACACGCAGGCTGATTCGCAAGTGGAGTACGGAACAACCACGAGCTATGGCTCGACAACGACAACAGACCCCTCACAGGTAAACCAGCATTCGGTACCGCTCACCGGTCTGACGGAAGACACCGTTTTTCACTACCGCGTGAGGTCCACCGACAGCTTCGGCAACACCTCGGTCTCCGGCGACCATGTCTTCCAGACGGCCAGGATGCTGGTCATCCAGCCCGCTCCGGTCGCCGGTCAGGATGCCTGGATATCGAGCTCGGGCGCCGGCCTCAACTACGGAGGGTCGACCGACATCGCCGCCGGCAATGTCAGCGGATCCGCGGAGTCGCGCCGGGGCCTCATCAAGTTTGATCTTTCCTCCATCCCGGCCGGGTCAACGGTAAACAGCGCCACGCTGTCGCTTTACCAGCACGGGCAACAGAGTCCGGTCACGGTACCCCTCGAGCTTGACTACGCAAGCCGTTCCTGGGCTGAAGGCATTGGAAATGGCGCGGCTACCGGAGACGGTGCGACGTGGGCGACCTGGGATGGCAACCACGGCTGGTCGACGCCGGGTGGCGATTTCAATAACGTCTCGCCGCCCACGGCGATTGCTCCCAACTCGGCATCGGGAGCATGGGTCGATTTTGCGATCAAGGATCTGGCTCAGAACTGGATAAACGGGAGCATTGCCAACGAGGGAGCCTTTATCAAAAAAACAGCGGAGAATCCTGCAGCCAATGATGCCAAGTTTTTCTTCTCATCGGATTATCTGTCGGACACGTCCTTGAGGCCGAAGCTGGCGATCGAGTACGTACCCGCTCCCGGATCGATGACTCTTACCGTGAACGAGACATTTAATCGCGACGAAACACCGGGAGGCGGAGCTGTGGGCTTCGGAAACGTCAGTCCCGGCACTACTTACGACGTCGGCGAAACAGGCCCGCCCGCCTACGCGGTGAAGCTGACAGTGAAGTCGAACACGAGCTGGGGGATAGGGATGGCCGCGGCCGGCGATCTGGCTCAGTCGAATCCCGGTAACGTCATAGACATCTCAAACCTGAAGTGGAAAAAAGACGGTGAAGCGCCGGGAGCCTTTCAAACTGTGGTCAAGAGCCCCGCCGAGACGGTAATTGCCAACATGCAACCCGCGACAGACGGCTATCAACTCTTCTTCGACTACCGGTTGTCAGTGCCTCTGCTGGCGACATCGGGGAACTACTCGGCCTCGATTGTCTATACGGCCTTTCCCTCCTGAGGTTATCCGGGCTCTAGTCGTCCAGGACCACATAGGTCACGCAGCCCTCATCAGGATCGCCCACCTTGATAACCCTGCCTGAAGACGAAGGTTCACCATCAAGAACAACAGCGAGGGAGTTTCGGACTCCCAGTGTGACCTCGATTGAGGAAGAGGCAGCGTCAGCGTGGACCGTGGACCTCCCGGCCCAATGCACGATATAACGGAGGCAATGGTCTCATGAAAGAATCAATTTATCAACCGGAAAGAAGCTGGCTCTGCCATTGAAACGGGCAACCGCAGCAGAATCAAATCTCGCGTAACAGGTCATCGATCATGCCGATAACCGCAAGCAGACCGATGCGCCTCGCCGCCGCTCGGGCTTCCTCGAGCTCGGCCCGAGCTTCTTCGATCCTTCCCTCGCCGATGAAAGTGCGCCCCAGATCAACCTCTTGACCGATGATGTCCCGGATCAAGGCCTGCGTCTCTTCGTCGCGCAAGTCAACCGTCCCGGCGTCCCCCATGGATGGGAAGAGTTCATTGAGCGCCACCATTTGCTTCTCACCGGCAAGTGGGCCGGAAGATATGTCGGCGCGTTCGAGTTCAGAGGTCACCTTTGCGGCTCGTAAGTCCGCGAGTTCTTCCTGTAGCTCCCGGCGTTCGCCGCGCCTCCTGCGCACCAGCCAGGAAACCAGGGCAATGATCGCTATTATTACCGCGGATATTCCCAAAATGATCTTCCAGGGAATAACCCAGAAAGTGGTTGAGACGATAATAGGCGAGCCGTCCTCCGTATACCCGATCTCCGCCCGGGCCGTGTAGCGGCCGAACAGATACTTGCTGTCCCAGGTGACGACGCTTCGGCGAACCGATTCGGGAAGCACCACCCATTCCGGAACCGGGATGTCGGCGACGGTCTGGCCGAGAAAATTCGTAACGAAGACGTGGCCTGAAGGCTTCAGGTGAACGTTGCCCTGATTGTTGAACACCAGGCCGATATTGATCGGGCCATATTCGGAGAAGGGCGGCACTTCCGGTTTTTCAAGCGAACCGACCTCAACTACGGCGCCTTCTACCCTGATCAGGAAAAGGGAACCGACTCTGCTGGTGATGTTTATCGCCGAGCCTTCGCCGTTCTCGGAGGCGTAAGTCGATGAGGCGAACAAAGCTGCATAATGGCCGCCTGCCTCGGCATCCTTGGGGATGACAATCTTGGTTTTGAAATTTACTGTCTCGCCCTGCTTGAGGACGATGCTCGATATCTCCGGCTGTAACCAGCGCCGCGCTCCCCAGGCGCTGTCCTCATCACCCTTGAAGACTGTTGCCTGCGACGGGTCGCTCGAACCCTCGAAATCCTCAACCGAGAATTCGATGGTCAAAGTCGAGCCGGTCCGATTTGAGATCTCGATGTTCCTCGAGATGATGTCTCCCTGTTTTACGTCCAACTCTACTTTGGTAGGGGAGATCACAAACTGACCGGTGACCGGATCGTCGTGTTTCTCCACCGTATATGCAAGAGCTCTTGCTGGTTGATGAGTCAGGAATAAAAGCAAGATCAGGGCGATGGAAAAGGTCAGTTTGGTGATTGGGCCGGACAGTCTCGAGAATACCGCTGAGCGGCTTTCTGTCCCGGGCTGACGGATGTCTTGATCGAATGGCATGGGATAGGGATCCGGTTGCCGGGAGTCTGATACCAAGCTAACCGGATTCGACACCTAGACTTCGCTTTCGCACATTGCTTTTCCTGCAATTCAGAGGAATTATCGTACGCAATGCGGCGTTCTAAGTAGCGTCAAAATTACTGGCGCCGCACAACGGCGAAAGCCCTCTTTCAGGGCTTCCGTCGTGAACCTTGCGTTTGGTTTTACCTATTCAGTTATATGCAATCACAGGGTCGTGGCTGTAACTGTCAGACTGGCGGCGTAGCTGCCGCTGGGCTGCAGATGGCTGGCGCCAACTTCAGCCTTGAAGAATATTGCGGTATCCTGTCCTGAGGTCGGATTTGGGGAGTTTACAATCTGGACAGGCGTTCCGGGTGTGGTGAAACCCTGATAGTGTGCATTATCATTGACGCTGAAACCGAAAGCTGAATCGGTTGCGGCTATGGACCACACAGCCGGGCCGCTGTAGTCTGTGAACGAATCGGCGCCCTTGTTCATCGCCGGCGAACCGGCGGCCGAAATATTCAGAGTGTATCCCAGTGCGTTATTGGTGGCCACATTCCAGGTGGCGCTGTTTTCCGAAGACCCGCCTGTTCCCAGGATTGTTCCCAGGGATACGCTTCCGGGATGGCTGATGGAGATAAAATTATCGACTGTTGCACTGACGGTTACCGGGTCGGAATTTGTTTTTCCGTACACGGCTGATGCAAGAACCAGGACCAAAATCAACGATATCGCGGCTAGAGCGGTTATCTTTGCTGAAAATATCACCTGGTACCCCCTTTCGCTGTTGCCTTCCTCCCGCCGAGGAAGATTGACTGACCTCATCCCTAGTGCCCGTCGCATCCAACAAAAAAGCTCAACGACCTTGGAAATGCCAAAGCGATTGAGCTATGCTCGCCATAGGCCGTAATAAAGCCCAGGACCAAAACCTAAGAGCTTGCGTTCAAAAGCTTCGGCGGCTGGGCTGTCTTCGTGAGACCCCTGGCTTTGCGTCCCCGCCTCGCGGCGGGTTTGCCTTTTCGTATATGATGCGTTCGAAAACCCTTATCGGAAGAGTGCAAAATAGCTTTAGCATTTTGTTTATCAAAACTCCTTTGTTTGTCTTGACCGATTGATTGATTTATATTAACGATTAAGGGACCTTTATACGATGTATCCAGACTTTTCCATCGGGCCTTTGACCATACACACTTTCGGTCTGATGATGGCCCTTGGCTTCGTGGCGGCCGGGACTGTCGCCTACTTTGAGTTTAAACGGAAGGGCCTCAACCCTGAACACGTTTACTGGCTGACCATTGCCGCGGCTGTGGGTGGACTTATAGGTAGCAAGGTCCATTACCTCTTGCTTCACATGGACGAATTAAGGAATGATCCGCTCGCTTCCGCCTTCAGCGGCGCGGGGCTGGTCTGGTACGGCGGTCTGATCGGCGGCGCCATCGCCGCGGTCATTGTGATCTTCCTCTACCATCTGCCCCTGGGCAAGGCCCTGGACGCATGCGCCCCGGCCTTGGCGATCGGTTACGCCTTCGGCCGCATGGGCTGTTTTCTCAACGGAGATGACTATGGGCGCCCATCGACTCTTCCCTGGTCCATGCAATTCCCCAAGGGATCGCCACCGACCACGATTCAATTCGGGCAGGGCGTTTCAGTGCAGCCGACGCAGCTTTACGAGTCGTTTTCATCGCTCGCGATCTTCGCAATAATCATGTATCTGCGGCCGCGGCTCAAACGGGACTGGTCCATGGCCTGCCTCTACCTGGCCATAGCCGGAACAGAGCGTTTCCTCGTGGAATTCGTTCGCATGCAGCGTGAAGGACAGCTTCAGCAGCAGCTGTTGGCTTTAGGAACCGCCATCATCGCCCTGGCGGCGTTTGTCTGGATCCAAACGCGTCCGGAGGGCAAGCCCAAGGTGCGTTGATAGTTTTTCGTGCCTCTGCTATATTGAATTATCGCTGCAATAACGGGTTTTCTGCCACCTGCTTTTCTTGGAAATCACCGAAGTAACATTTCTCGCGTTTGTCTGGGCTTTCATAGCCGGTCTAGCCTCATTCCTCTCTCCTTGCGTTTTACCGCTGCTTCCCGGCTATTTATCGTATGTTTCCGGAGTCGGTGTCGATCAACTTGGCGCGAACGTTCGCAAGGTCGCCATCGCCAGTGTGGCTTTCGTCATCGGCTTCGTGGTGTTTTTCAGCCTGCAAGGGGCCGCGGCGGGTCTCGCCGGCAGTGAGCTTGGCTCGTTTCTGTCGTTCTTTACCGGCAACGGCAGCGAGGGCAAACGATTCCTGGAAATACTGGCCGGAATATTTCTCATTGGCTTTGGCATCTTTGCCCTGGGCATCTTCAATCCTCTCTGGTTACAGAAGGAGAGACGGCTGCGCATGCTCAGCAAACCTGCTGGGCTCCTGGGAATCCTGGGCGCGGGCATGGTTTTTTCGGTGGGCATCGGTCCTTGCACCGGGCCGCTGCTGGGATCGATATACATGCTGGCGATAGGAACGCAGGACCCTGCGGCCGGGGCCAGCCTGCTTTTCGTTTATGCGCTTGGGATGGGCTTGCCTTTCGTTCTTTCCGGCTTCCTTTTTGCCAAGGCAATCGGCACCTTCTCATTCGTGAAAAATCACTTTGGAGCCATCAAGATCGCTTCAGGCAGTCTCTTGATCCTGTTCGGAGTTCTGCTGGCCACCGGCCAGATCGAAGTGATGACCGAATGGATGCAACGGTGGCTTCCGTCGGTAAATGTATGACGCCGGCCGGCTCTTTCCCCGTGTTGTCGATGGGGTGCATCAGATGCTAGTATGGATTCAGAAATCAAGACGCCCCCGCTCTGAGGTGACTGTTCAGCTCTCACTCTTCGCCTGTTAGATTCTCATCAAGCGATTTCCGCCCTCGGGGGCATGGATGCAAAGGCTCTGGACTTCTCACGCATTGAACCAGATCGAAGAAAAGACTGAGAACTTATCGTTGCCGGTGGCCGACGATGGCTGGACGGCAAAGGATGTCGGCATCGCCGTGGCCGTTTTCCTGGTCATCATCGGTATTGCCGTCGGCGCATTTTTCTTTTGGCAGTCACGAAAAACTCCGCCTGTGGAAGCAGGGACCGCCGCGCCTGATTTCACTCTTCCGCTGATGAGCGGCGGGGAAGCTACCCTTTCAGATTATCGCGGCAAGGTAGTGCTGCTCAACATCTGGGCCACCTGGTGCAACCCCTGCCGGGAGGAAATGCCTTCGATGAACCAGCTTTATCAGAATATGAAGGGCAAGCCCTTCGAGATCCTCGCCGCCAGCATCGATACCCGTGGTTCCACTGATGTCCAGCCATTTGTAAAACAGCTGGGTCTGACCTTCCCCATACTTCTCGATTCCGACAAGAAGGTTAACGGCATGTATCAGGCAACCGGCGTTCCGGAGAGCTTCATCATCGACAAGAACGGGGTGGTCCGGGATCACATCCTCGGTCCGGTCAACTGGACCAGTTCCCAGGCACCCGAAAACCAGCTGATCCAGCATCTGCTGCAAGCTCAATAAGAGGTAAAAGATAAAATGAAGGTCAATATGAAATGGCTTTTACTGATTCCCGTCCTGGCGGTGGCGCTGGCGCTTGGCTATCTGATTCCCACAAAACTTCTTAGCGGTGACAGTGGTAGCGCTGACGCGAGTGCGGACAAGCAGAAGAATCCGGCGCTGCAGGTGCAGCTAGCTGACATACGGGACCGCATAACCGCGTATGAAGCGTTGCTTCAGCGCAATCCTGGCGATCTTGACGCTCTCAGGGGCCTTGGTGACAGCTATCTCGAGGAAGGACAGGCCCAGGGGGAGAATAACCAGACGAACGACTCATACCGCAGCTACAAGAATGCGGTCGATCAGTATCGGAAATATCTTGCCATCAAGCCAGATTTTGTCGAGGTGCGGATAGACATGGGACTGTCATATTCATATCTGCAGATGATCGATATCTCACTGCGCGAACTTAACACATGTGTTACTGCGGCGCCCGATAACCAGAGGGCCTGGCATTCACTTGGATGGGTTCAATACAACGGCGCCGGCAATCTGACTGCGGCCAAGGACGCCTGGCAGAAATCCTACGATCTGAATCCGAGTACGCCGATTGGCCAGGAGTCAAAGTCATTCCTGGATGAATTCGCCGGGCAATCGCTGGCAGTCCCAGGCGCCGGCACACCCTAACCGGGACAAACCGGGACAACAGCGCACCCCAAGCCATCCTATATAGAACCGCACGGCCATGGATAGAACTGCAAAGGGACGGCTTTCGCCGTCCCTTTTTTTGCATTATTTCGGGTTTTATCAGGCGCTTTCGCGCAGGTGCTGCGTTTCCTGCAACTCTTTCAAGCGGGCCAGTGTATTGGCTTCGATCTGGCGGATGCGCTCTCGGGTAACGCCAAACCGGCGCCCAATCTGCTCCAGTGTCCGCGGATGCTCGCCGTTTAAACCATAACGTAACTCGAGTATCTTTCTTTCCCGGTGGGGCAATGAATCCAGCACCTTGTTGAGATCGTCTTTCTTGATCTCGGTCATCGCCGCTTCCATGGGCTTGGGCGTGCCTTCATCCTCGAGGAAATCTCCGAGTTCAGCTTCTTCCTCATCGCCCACTGGCTTCTCGAGGCTGACCGGGCTCTGTGAGATCTTGATCAGATGCTGCACCTTATCGACGGAGGTATCCATGACCTTGGCGATCTCTTCGGGAGTCGGTTCGCGGCCCATATCCTGGACCAGTTGCCGCTTGGCACGGACGAGATGATTGAGTTTTTCGACCATATGCACGGGAATTCTGATGGTGCGTGCCTGGTCGGCGATGGCGCGGGTCACCGCCTGGCGTATCCACCAGGTGGCATAAGTCGAGAATTTGTATCCGCGGCGGTAATCGAATTTTTCAACCGCGCGGATGAGTCCCAGGTTTCCTTCCTGGATCAGGTCCAGAAAAGACAGGCCTCGGCCCAGATAACGCTTGGCGATACTCACGACCAGGCGGAGGTTGGCTTCGACCAGGCGGCTTTTGGCCTCCATGTCGCCGCGCTCCATGCGTTTGGCGAGAGATACCTCTTCAGCCGCCGAAAGCAGCGGTATCCGGCCGATATCGCGCAGATACATGCGCAGGGAATCGTCGGTGGCTGCTGCGGGGCGTTCTACATGCTCAACGACCTCAGGGGGCTCTTCCAGGGCATCCTCGGTCTCGTCGTGCTCGACGATATCTATGCCGGTATCGGCGATGCGCGAATAGACCTCTTCGATCTGCTCCGTCGTCAGGTCTGCTTCCTGTAAGGCGTCGGCGATATCATCAAGGGTGAGGAACCCTTTATCTTGTCCTTGTGTTATGAGGCTTTGAGTCAATTCAGTCGGTAATTCAGTCATTGATGTCACTTAATTTATCTTTCTAGTTGCGGTTGTCTTATCCTTTATTTGCCCATTTCGGACAAATGCCAAGCGGCCATTGTAGCACAGTAATCAACCTTTTTCCCCCGCATGGCGCAGGTGGTCATAATGTTTTGACCATGAAGGGAGCTAAAGGGGTGAGTTGAAATTCCGTTAGGAGCTATCCAAGATGCTTATATACCCGCATTTGAACAGCTTAAAACACTTATTGACGGCAAGCACCTGCTGTTCAGATATTTAACGGTTCTTAATGAGCTGGAAACGATTCCTCAGTCCTGGCAGTCTTGGCCCAGGATCCCTGTCCCCGGGCGAGTCGATACACCGCGATGCAGCCTGCAACAAACCAGATCACGTAAAAGAATGAAAAAACATGGGCCCATAGGAACGCCTTCCAGGCGCTGATCTCTTTTTCCTCACGCCAAAAAGTCCAGACGACCGTCGGCAGGGCTCCAAAGGAGAATAGATACCAGACGACCAGCACTGGAATGTAGCTGAGGGGCGAGAGCACAACTGTTGAGGCGCCGGACACAAGAAAATATATCGACCAGAATATGAACAGTATTGAACTGGGCAGGAACATGAATACCAGGATGGGCGCCAGCAGATAATAAATAGTATCTGTCCGAGCCATGGTCGACGTCTTGCCTGCCAGTAGCGAGGGGATGTGACGCCAACAGGTAATGTGACCCTGGAACCAGCGCGTGCGTTGCCGCACCAGCGGCCTCATCTTGGGAACTCCCTGCTGGGAGACAAAGCTGTCCGGGCAGTAGCGGTTATTCCATCCCTTCAGCATCAGCCGGATGCCGAGATCGAGATCTTCCGTCAGGCAGTCGGTCCAGGGATCGTCCCCCAGAGATGCAAGCGCCGAAAGGCGGACGAACTGGCCGTTGCCGCCCAGACCGACGCTGCCGAGGTGCTCTCTGGCCTTTTGCGAGATGCGCGCGAAGGTGAGGAATTCGAAATTTTGCCACTTGGTCAGCGTGTTGGTATTGGCATTGGAAATTCTGACTCCGACCTGAACGGCTCCAGTCTTAGGATTGGTGAAATATGGATTGACGGAATCGATCACATTTTTCTCGACGCGGCCGTCGGCGTCGATTACTCCCAGGACGATTTTGTCCGTACGACGATTTTCCATGGAGGCCACGTGCATGAGCGACCGGAAAGCGTAGTTCAGCACACGTCCCTTTCCCTGTCTTGCTATTTTCGGCGGGTGATCTATCACGGTAACGCGCTCGCGCGGATAAGACATCGCTATCTCCCGCGTGCGGTCATCGGAATTGTCGTCGACTACAAGGATGCTGAGATTCGGGTTTGGCAATGCCAATAGATGGTCGAGCGTCCTGCCGATGACCAGCTCTTCATTCAGACAGGGAACAACGATGACGAAGCGCAGCTTGTCATCCGGCGGGTCGGTGACAGGCGCGGGCTTCCGTGACAGCAGGAACATTCCCCAATAGTAGAAGATGATAAAAAAGGCGATGAGCGTTATTACCTTGGTATCCAGGGTGCCGTCCGGCGTCAGGCTGCCTACCTGGTTGTCAATATGCCATAGGGCATTCGAAAACCAGGATGGCGGGTCGGGTGGTGTATAGGGCAGCCCGGCCATCTGTAAGGGCGAGACGAATGTGAAACCTTCATCCTGCAGCCCTTCGACCGTCTTTCGTAACTGGCTGCCGTCTACCATCGGATGGAAGAAGAAGGCGGCGGTTCCGTCCCTGACTACTTTCTGCTGGCCGGCGACACTGACCAGCGTGTCAGCAGAATGGCCCTGACCGGGAAAGCCTTCAGTCGGGTTCACATAGCCCAACGTTTCGGGCAGGTCGGTCTGGCCGGTTTTTGGCAGAGTTACCAGATAGGGGAAGAAGGGAGCGTCACTTCGCTCCCAGACTACATTGAAATAGCGTGAGATGACGCTGTGAGCCATGTCGGATGCGGCATAGTGGGGCGTTTCCCAAATCTGCGGATAGATGCCTACCGCCGCGGTTTCCCTGAGGCCGGCCTCGACCCTGGCGCTAACCGATTCCGGGGTTTCGTTGGCAGGCGGGGCGTGGGTCTGCCCGTCCCAGAACTCGTAATCGACCACCGTCTCCCCGTTTAGCTGATGGGTATATCCGTGCATCACGATTACAGCGCCCTTTGCCTCGGCGTCCTTGATCGCGGCTACAAATTCAGGGCGGTCGCTCAGGTGGACTTGCTCGCCGGTTGCCGGATTCTTGTATACCGGAACCAGGGCGATGCCGAAGGGGACCTGCTTGTGGTAGAGGTAATCGACGACTGAGTTCAGACGGTTGACGTCGGAGTTGGGATGCATGTCCTCGATGCGGACCAGCGCCGCGTGTTGTGAAGGGTGGTCCTGACCGGTGATGTCGTGAAGCAGATCCGCCAGGACGAGGTAGGCACTGTCTTCAGTAGCGCCGACAGCGGAGTAGACACTATTGGCGTCAGTTCCGACCATCGGAATGTCAGCGAAATACCAGAAGCTACCGCTGTGAATGACATAGGGTGCCCGGTCGCCATCTCCTTCGGTCCATGCGGGCACTTCAGCGCGGGATTCGTCGGTAACATAAGTGACGTTGGTTACAGGGTTGGTTCTTGCAAGCTGGGTGTTGTCGTAGGTTACGGTATTGAAAGCTCCCGAACCGTCGACCCGGGCATACTCGAAACCCAGATTTTTCAGAGGATAGACGTTCCCCAGCCAGTCGAGTCCGCGACCCATCCAGACGACGGTCTTGCCGGTTGTGGAGACGTCTTTCAGAAAGTCTGGATTGATCTCCCGGTGGGAACCTCCCATATAGAAGATAATGTCATAGTTCTGCAGACTGGCCGCTTCATAGAACTGCTGCTCGACAATCGTGCTTTGGGCTGAGAAGTGGCCCAGCAGCGCCGCTAGTTCCTGCCCGAGTTGTGGGTCGTCGATCTGGTCGTGAACGATCAGTACTTTGGGGCCGGCCGGAGCCGCAGCTGCTGACGCCGGATTTTCCGGTGCGATTGCTTCGCCAGCCGCGGTCGCGATCGGGATAGAAGACAATAAAAAGAGTAACCCTACAAAAAGTAGCGTTACTCTCAACCAACTAAATATTTGGGATGGATTCATTTCACATCTTTGTCAATTTCCGGATCGCTCATTATTCGGTTCGAATCGGGGAATCATGAATCATCATTTCGGCTACGAAACAATGATAATCTTAGCCGAATCACCGTTCAGTCTTCTTACCCCTCATCCGCATTAGCGAACCCACGATTACGGCTGTAACTGCAACGAGGGCATAGAGTCCGATCGCAACGCCTGTTACTGGTAGCAATACTCCATACATGTCCTACACCCCCTCGTTTCTATAATTCCCCTGGGTGCCTGACGGATTTCTCCCACGGCCCGTCCGGGAAAACCCTCCACTATGATAATACCCGCGTCCTGCGTCCCGAGACGGAATCCCGGTGTGATATTGCTCATCCGGGCACCTCTTCCGCCTTGGAATAACCTTCATTCTCTGTTTCGGCCGCAACCGGTATATCTGCACCGTCGTCTTCGTCGAAGGTCTTGATATTCACATTTACGGCTTTGATCAGATCCTGGACCTGGTCCGCGGACAAACGCGCGGCCCGGTCTTCTTCGCGACGGCCCAGAGAAGGGGCGGCAAGATTGCCGAGGAGCCGGCTTGTTGTAGTTTTTGCCTGATCGTTATTGGCTCCGGGAAGGACGAGAACCATTCGCCTACCGTCGAGCGCCGCCGCCGTGTCGGTTTTCCTCAGGCTGCGTGTAATGGTTCTGAAAGCTTCAGCGAACTGCTGTTTGCTGATCTCCCGCATATCTATCGTGGCAACCGAGACGCGTTGCCGCGCCCTTTTGGCGCGCCGGATGCGCTCGTCCAACTGGTTGTAGAAAAGGGTATCGCTGACCGGCTTCTCAGCCACGAACTGATCGCCGCTGAGCGGACTGATGAGCCTGCTCATGAACGGTGCCGGCTTGTTCTCGCGCATACCATTGACGTATTCGATGGCGCTTATGATTCTGGAAGCTGCTTTTCCATCTCCATACGGGCTTACACCATGTGTCATGGCAACATAGCTGGCGTCATTGAAGAGTAGATCTGATGCGACGCTTATGATGGCATGCTTCGAGGTGCCAACAATTTTTGCCTGACCCGACTGTACGGCCTCAGGTCGTTCTGTTACCTCCCTGAGGACCAGAACGGGTTTGGCAAGAGCGGGAGCTTCCTCCTGCAGTCCGCCGGAATCCGTCATCACCAGAAAACATCGGGCCAGCAGGTTGGCCATATCCATATAGTCGAGAGGCTCCACCAGATGTATCCGTTCCTTGTCTCCAAGCAGCGCCTGAACCGGCACACGGACCTTGGGGTTGCGGTGGACGGAAAAAACGATCTCGACATCGTCGAAACGGTCGATTATCTCCATTAACCCTGAGCAGATGTCGAGAAGCGGCTGGCCGAAATTCTCCCGGCGGTGCGAAGTGACGACTATCAGACGCCCGGCTTCGCTGCCTATGCCGTCCAGAGCCGCATTGGAGAAGTTGTAATCCGGCTGGACTACCTGGAACAAAGCGTCAATCACGGTGTTCCCGGTGATAAAGATCTTTTCCGCATCGACACCTTCGTTTCTGAGGCTCTCCCAGGCGGTAACCGTGGGGACGAAATGGATGTCCGCCAACTGTGTGATCATGGAGCGGTTGATTTCCTCAGGGAAGGGCTTGTATTTATCGTAGGTTCGCAGGCCTGCTTCTATGTGGCCGACAGCGGTTTGTTGATAGAATGCGGCCAGACAGCCGGCGAAGGCGGTGGTGGTGTCCCCCTGGACCAGGACGAGGTCCGGTTTTTCAGTCGAGATAAGCTCTTCGACTCCGCGGAGGGAACTGATGATGACATCGCTTACGCCCTGGTCGGGCTGCATGATGTCGAGGTTGTAATCGGGGATTATGCCAAACTGGTCGAGGGCTTGACCTAGCATCTCACGGTGTTGCCCAGTTGTCACCAAAACTGGTTCGAAGTTTGGTGACGTTTCCAGCTCACTTATGACCGGGGCCAGCTTGATTACCTCGGGCCTGGTCCCGAAAATTGTCATTGTTTTAAGTTTTTTCAAGGCTGGGGATCAACCTTCCCGCCTCCCCCCGCGTCAACTCGAGCGCCCACAATACTAACTGTCCGCGGTTAGGTCCATCGTAATAATTGCACAAAGACGAGCTCTTTTCAAACAATAACATCCCTTATTCCTACCCGATTACCCCTGCTGGTAATCCGGTGTTTTGCTTCATTTAATGCCTTTCCCATCGGTCGGAATTCAAACATCTACACGCGTGGGTCGATACAAATAGTGGCTATTAGTGTAGCCGCGCTCTGGTACGTGGTTGGTGGGGGAGAGGCCAAGTCCAGGTGATAAGGGCAAAGCTCAGGAAACTGAGTGGCGCAAAGCCAAGGGTCTAAGGTCTTGTGACTATAACAGCCTGGCTGCCGCCGAGGAGGCTTGGCTCGTGTTTCGTCTTGCAGTTGCAATAATCGTTTTTTCCCTGTTTGCTGTTCTGTTCGCTGGTGCGGGCGTTGGCACGGCTTGGGCAACATCTCAACCGGTCCAGGTCGGAGTCTTCTTCCCTGATCCCCAGTTACCGAACGAGCAGCTTCCCTCAGTTGACGATCTGCACAATCTGGAGACAACGATCGGACGGCAGACCGACGTATTTCTCTGGTACGAATCCATCAGCGAAGATTTCTACGCGGACGCCTTCCGGCCCATGGCTGCCGAAGGACGCACGATCCAGTTGGCCTGGGAGCCGCACGACTTCTCCCTCGACCCGACCAACCAGCCGGCTTACCGGCTAATAAATATCACAGCTGGCAATTTTGACAATGACATCAGGCGCTGGGCCCGGCAATTGAAGGATTTCGGTTATCCGGTTTACTTCCGTCCGATGTGCGAGATGAACGGTAACTGGGTAACCTGGAGCGGCACGGCCAACGGCAATTCGCCCCAGGATTACATTCCCGCATGGAGGCACGTGCACGATATTTTCGTCCAGGAAGGCGCGACCAATGTGAAGTGGGTCTGGTCACCCAACCGTGACGGATCCACCGCAGACGCGCAGGCTACTTTTGACACCTACTATCCCGGCGATAATTATGTGGACTACGTCGGAATCGATGGATACAACTGGGGGACGATGTACAACACTCCGGAATGGACCTCTACCTGGCAGAGCTTCGAACAGGTAATCGGCCCCAGTTATGACGTCGCTGTGGCCAACACCAGCAAGCCGGTAGTTATCAGCGAGACCGCGACAACGGAAGTCGGCGGCAACTCACAAAACGGCGGCAAAGCCAAGTGGATAACAGATGCGTTCAGCAGTCTTCCGACAAGGTTCCCGCGGATCGCCATGCTCACATGGTTCGACATAAACAAAGAGACCGACTGGAGGATCAATAGTTCCGAGGCCAGCCTGAACGCGTTTCGGGCAGCGGTAGCTCCTCCGGACACCACGCCGCCCACGGTCGCTATTAATTCTCCGGTATCGGGAGCAACGTTGAATGGCACCGCCCAGGTCGCCGTGAACGCCTCGGATAACGTCGCCCTTTCGAAGGTGGAGCTGTATGTCGGCGACACTCTGATGGGAACCAGCGCTGCGGGTCCGTTTAATTTTAGCTTCAACTCGAGGAATCTTGCCAACGGCCCTTACAGTCTGATTGCCAAGGCTTATGACCAGGCCGGCCTGGTAACTACGTCAACAGTGCCAGTGAACGTCGATAATAGCAGCGATCTCAACTACTATTTCGGATGGTATGACAGCGCTTCCATGAGAACATGGGTGATCCTTGGCAATCCGGGCGATGTGACGCAGCATGCCGAGGTATATATCGGCGGAGTCTTGCGGGGAAGCTATGACATCGCGCCGAAGCAAAGGGCGACTCCTTTCTATGCCGGCCTTTCAGCCGGTCCGGTGAAAGTGGTGTCGACGACCGGCGGCGATCTACTGGTCAGCGAGCGTGTGACTTATAACGGCACATTTGCCGAACTGCCGGCGGTGGCCCAGGCCGATCTTTCCAGCGATCAGATCCTGACGTGGTACGACGAAGTCTCAGCAGGGATGAAGGACTGGGTTGTCATCGGCAACCAGGGCAATGAAGCGGCCCAGGTCGATGTGTACGTCGCCGGTCAAGTGAAGGGTCACTATGTGATACCTGCGGGCGGTGTTGTTCTGCCTGAGTTCCCCGGCACCATGAATGGGCCGGTTCGCGTTGTCTCGACCAACGGACAGCCGCTGAACGTGAGCAACAGGGTTATCTACAGCGGCAGCTTCAACGAGGTCGGCGGTAAGGCGGCGTCGCAACTCACCTCCGAATATCACTTCACCTGGTATGACGAGCAGAGCCTCGGCATGAGGACATGGGTTCTGGTCGGCAACCAGGGAGCACAGCCCGCCGACGTGGCGATTTACGTAGCTGACCGTCTCATCGGAGTTTATTCGATACCGGCCGGCGGCAGGATCACCCCGGAATATCCCAGCCTGATGAACGGGCCGGTACGGGTCGTCTGCTCAAACAGCCAGCCGCTTATCGTCGGTCAGAGATCGGTGTTCAGAGGTTCCTTCGCAGAGGTATCCGGAACCGAGACCCAGGATCTTGCCAGCGAACAATGGTTCACATGGTATGACAGTGCATCTGCAGGAATGCACACGTGGATCCTGGTCGGCAACCAAAGTCAGTCTACCGCCGAGGTCGATATCAGGATCGGCGGCAGTCTGATCGGCCACTACTCGATTCCGGCGGGTGGCCGCGTGACTCCACTGTTCCCCGGCGTGATGAGCGGTCCGGTCCAGGTTGTCAGCACCAGCGGCCAGCCAGAACTGGTGGTTAGCCAGCGCACCACCTTCAACAATTCCTTCGACGAGCTGCCGGGCATGCTGATCAGGTAAACTGGCGGGCACGCGGTTTCGTGGTCATTCACCGTTAGGCTCATGCCCTTCCCGGGTATTGAGTATTCCAGATTCCCTTTAATGAAAGAGCGATGTCAAATGCCCTTTTCTGCTGGCGCACGCCGGTAGGCACGAATCAGGAGGATGACTTGAAAGTAGGTATCGCCGCCGACCACGGAGGCTTTGAACTCAAGCAGAGGCTGAAGGAGTTTCTGCTGGCGCTCGACTTTGAAGTCGTGGACTTCGGCGCTGACAATTTTGAGGCGCTTGATGATTATCCGGATTATGTTGTGCCGCTGGCAAGGGCTGTTGCCGCAGGCGAAGTGGCGAGAGGCGTGGTTGTTTGTGGCAGCGGCGTTGGTGCCTGCGTCGCCGCCAACAAGGTGCCGGGCGCTCGCGCGGGGCTGATAACCGACGCTTTTTCCGCGCACCAGGGGGTGGAGGACGATGACATGAATGTCATCTGCCTGGGCGGGCGTGTGGTGGGCAATGCCCTGGCGATGGATCTTGTGGAGATATTCCTCACCGCTGACTTCAAGGACGAAGAGCGCTTCCGGAGGCGCCTGTTGAAGGTCAGGGAGCTGGAGCAGCAGGGGTCAGACTGAGAGCCAGCGCCTGCCGTCACGCTCGAGCAGATGATCGGCCTCGGGAGGACCCCAGGTGCCGGACTCGTAGTTGGGGAAAGCCGGCCTTTTTACTTCCCAGCGTTTGTTGATGGGATCGACGGCGTCCCACATTGCCAGTACGGCATCCTGCCTGACAAACAGGGTCGGATCTCCCTCCATGCAGTCGACCAGCAACTTCTCGTATACCGGGTGTGGCTCGGCATGGAACGTCCGCTGGGAGCTGAACTCCAATTTGACAGGATGGATCTGATTTGGTGAGAAAGGATATTTGACTCCGAAGCGCAGGAAGATATCTTCGTCCGGCTGGATCTTTAGCACCAGCAGGTTGGGCTCAAGCTGGTTGCAGTTGGCGTCAAAGAGTTTAAGCGGTGGCTGCTTGAACTGGATCACTATCTCGGTTGTGCGTCTGGGCATCCTCTTTCCCGTGCGCACGTAAAACGGGACCCCGGCCCAGCGCCAGTTGGCGATCAGGAATTTCCCGGCGAAAAAGGTCGGCGTGACGGAGTCCTCGCGAATCCCTTCCGATTGCCTGTAGCCTTTGAGTTTTTTGCCATCGAGCAAACCCGGCCCGAACTGGCCCCGGACGCAATTTCGATCCACGTCTTCGGGGTCGAGTGGGACCATGGAGCGAAGCACCTTCACCTTCTCATCCCGCAGGGACTCGGCCTCAAACGAAGCCGGTGGCTCCATGGCTATGAGAGAAACCAGTTGCAGCAAGTGGTTCTGGACGATATCGCGCACGACGCCGGTCCCTTCGTAAAACTCGCCGCGGTGGCGGATGCCCTCAGATTCGGCCACGGTGATCTGGACGTTGTCGATGTGATGCTGATTCCAGAGCTCTTCGAAGATAGTGTTGGAGAAGCGGAAAAAGGTTATGTTTTGTACGGTCTCCTTGCCGAGATAATGGTCTATGCGGTAGATCTGCCTCTCGTCAAAAGCCTCCAGAAGCACAGTGTTCAATTCGACCGCTGAAGCGTGGTCGCGGCCGAATGGTTTTTCCAGGATAAGCTTGGTCCTGAAAGCGCCACGGCAAAGGTTGAACTCTTTGAGCTTCTTCACGACCTGTTCGGTGAATGAAGGAGCCACGGCGAGATAGTAAATGATGTTGTTGCCGCATTTTTTTCCCAGTTCGGTCGCAAGGACGCGAAGCTGTTCATAGGTTTCATTATTCGAGAAATCGCCGGAAATGTAGTAGAGACGCTCCTTAAATTCCGTCCACTTCTTCTGGTCTAATTTTTCCTCGTTGCGTTTCATGGCCTCCGACATGAGGTTGCGGTATTCCTCATCGGACATGGCTGGCAGGCCGGCGCCGGCAACAAAGAAATCTTTTGGCAGCTCGCCGTCGAGGTAGAGGTGATACAAGGCTGGCATGAGCATGTTCTGGCTGAGGTCGCCGGCGCCGCCGAAGATCATCATCGCGAATGGTTCCATGGTGTACTGCTTCAGAGGGATCTCGCAGTATTGCGTCTGGATCGGGGGTGCGTCGGTGGCCTGCTGTACATCGTCCATGAGGCTCAGCTCCCCTTTTTTCTCACCGCGTGGCCGCCGAACTGCTGTCTTTCGGCGGCGATGAATCTGGCGGCAAAGGAACTCTGCTGACGCGATCGGAACCTTTGCTGCAGCGAGAGGACGAGCGCCGGGGCCGGGATCGCCGACTCGATCGACTCGATGGCGGTCCAGCGTCCCTCGCCGGTGTCGTCGACGTAACCCTCGATGGACTCCAGGCTGGGGTCCTGCCCGAATGCCAGTATCGCCAGGTCCAGCAGCCAGGACCTGATGACGCTGCCGTGCGTCCATAGCTCCGAGACCTGTTTCAGGTCGAGATCGAATTCAGTTTTGGAATGGAGCAGCTCGAATCCTTCAGCATAGCCTTCGACCTCCCGGTAGTAAGAATTGCCGCCATCGACGATGACGTCGCCGGATTCGAGATGTGGCTGGAGTCCGGCGATCGCCTGCCCGGCAACGTGTCCGGAAGGGACCATGAGCCAGACCAGGCGCGGCGCTTGCAGAGTTGCGGCCAGGGATTCCAGGTTCCCCACTGCTATTGCTCCCCGTGCGGCGGCCGGTTTCAGTGCTTGCGCGTCGGGGTCATGGGCTACGATCTCGTGACCATCTTCCAGCAGCCTCTGGACAATGTTGCCGCCCATCTTTCCCAGTCCGACGAAACCAAGTCTCATGGCGATGCCTGCCTAGCAAGATTCGTGATCTGCTCACGCGGCTTCGTTGAGTATTTGCTTTTTTCTGTCATCGATCTCGTCAAGCAGGTTGTGGAAGGAATCGGAAAAAGCTTTAACGCCTTCTTTCTCGAGCTGTTCGCCGACGAGCCTGGCCTGGATGCCGAGATCGCCCAGACGGTCAAAGATGCCGTGCGCCTCATCGAGGTGGTCCTCTATGGAGATGCGGACCTGGCCGTGATCGCGGAAGGCCTCGATGGTGTCCTCGGTCATCGTGTTGATTGTCTCCGGGGCGATCAGTTCCTCGATGTACTTGATGTCGCTGTATTCCGGGTTCTTGGTGCTGGAGCTGGCCCAGAGCAGGCGCTGCTTGTTGGCGCCGGCGGCTTCCAGCCTCTGGAAGCGGTCGCTGGAGCAGATCTTCTTGTAGTCCTGGTAAGCGAGCCTGGCGTTGGCTACCGCCGCCAGGCCCATAAGGCCTTTAAGAGTTTCCTGCTCCTGGGTGGATTCGGCGTCATCAGCCATGCTATTTAAGCAATTGTCCACCAGAGTATCAACGCGGCTGACAAAGAAGCTCGCCACAGACATGATCCCATCGATGGGATCGCCGCGGTGCAGACGCTTTTCCAGACCGCTCATGTAGGCTTCCACGACCTGCCGGTAGCGGAAGACGGAAAAGAGCAGTGTGACGTTGATGTTGAAGCCCTCGCTGACCAACTGCTCGATGGCCGCCGGTCCAGCTTCCGTGGCCGGCACCTTGATCAAGACATTCTCACGGCCGACGGCGCCCGCGAGGCGCATTACTTCCCTGATGGTGGCGTCGACGTCATAGGCGAGATCGGGCGAGGTCTCGATACTGACGAAACCGTCCCATCCCCCGGAGGCATCGTACTTGGGCCTCAGCAGGTCGGCCGCGGCGACGATGTCCTCGATCTCCAGCCGCAGGAATATCTCCCTGTCATCAAGGATGCCGTCGGCCACCGTTTTCTGGAGCGATGCGTCATAGAGCCTGCTTCCCGAGATCGCTTTTTGAAAGATCGTTGGATTGGAAGTGACCCCCTTGACGCCATCTTCGTCCATCAGTTTTTTCAGCCTGCCGGATTCGATCAGATCGCGGCTGAGATAATCGATCCAGACGCTCTGTCCGATTTGTTCCAGAGCCAGCATTGGATTCGCGTTTTCGCTCATTATCTTTTCCTCCTAAGATTTTACTTTTATGTCTTTCAGCAGCGCTCGGGCATGCGCGTAGACGTTTTCTGCAGAGATACCCAATTTTTCCAGAACCGTGGCGCCAGGCGCCGAGGCCCCGAAGCGATCGATGGAGATGATGTCGCCGGAGTCGCCGACGTATTTCTGCCATCCGAGGCTGGCGCCGGCTTCGACCGACAGCCGCCGGGTCACGGCGGGAGGCAGGACCTCCTGCCGGTAGTCGACATCCTGCTCCTCGAATATTTCCCAGGAGGGCATCGATACGAGCCTGACCCAGTCGCCCTCTTTCGCCAGCCTTTCGTACGCCTCCAGGGCGACATGCACTTCGGAGCCGGTGGCGATTATGATCAGGTCGGGAACTCCATGGGCGGGAGAGGTGTCGGCGAGAATGTAGGCGCCGCGGGCAAGGCCGCTGGCGGCTGCGTATTTGCCGCGATCCAGGACCGGCAGCCCCTGACGGGTCAGGATGAGCGCGATGGGGCCGCTTTTGCGTTTGAGCGTCAGACGCCAGGCTTCGGCGGCCTCGTTGGCGTCGGATGGACGGATCACCGTCATGCCGGGCATGGCTCTGAAGGAAGCCAGGTGCTCGACAGGTTCATGGGTGGGGCCGTCCTGGCCCAGTCCGACGGAATCGTGAGTAAATACGTAGATGGCGGGCAGCTTCATCATCGCCGCCAGGCGCATCGCCGGACGCATGTAATCGGAAAAGATGAAGAAGGTGGCGGCAAAGGGCCTCAGGCCGCCGTGGACCGCCAGCCCGCTGGTTATGCCGGCCATGGCATGTTCTCGCACCCCGTAGGCGATGTTGGCGCCCGCGTAGCCCCAGACTCCCGGAACCGCCCCCTGGATGCTATCGTCACCGGTGCCGGGTGGTTGATAACTACCCTTACCCTTGATAGCGGTGTTGGTCGATGGGTCGAGGTCAGCCGAGCCGCCTACGATCGAGGGAACGCGGGCGGCGATGGCGTTCAGCACCTGGCCGGCAGCCTTTCTGGTTGCGATCTCGGTTCCGGCTTCGAAGACAGGGATGTCTTTGTCCCAGCCTCTGGGAAGCTTGCCGTTCATCATCAGGTCCCATTGTTTCATCAGCCCGGGATTCTTGTCGCCATATGAAGCCAGATTGGAAGTCCACTGCGCCTGGCGCAGCTTGCCTTTTTGACCCGGTTCTTTCATGTGGGCCTGGACTTCCCCGGGGATGAAGAAGGCGGGCTCCTGCGGCCAGCCGTAGAATTCTTTCGTAGCGGCGGTATCTTCGGCGCTCAGGGGGCTGCCATGGACCTCGAATGTATCCTGTTTGGGGCTGCCGTACCCAATGTGTGAGGCGATCATGACCAGCGAGGGCTGGCGCTCGTTATCGCGCGCCTTTGTCAGTGCTTTTTCAATCTTGGCGGTGTCGTTGGCGTCATCGACATCGATGACCTGCCATCCATAGGCTTGGAAACGTTTGCGAACATCCTCGGTGAATGTCAGCCGCGTGTCGGCGGCGAGTGAGATGTGGTTGTTATCATAGATATATATGAGCTTTCCGAGGGCAAGGTGGCCGGCCAGCGAAGCGGCCTCGCTGCTGATACCTTCCATGAGATCGCCGTCGCTGACGATCGCGTAGGTGCGGTGGTCGACGATTTGATGCTCTTCGTGATTGAAGATGGCCGCAAGATGGCGCTCGGCCATGGCCATGCCTACTCCGGCGGCGAAGCCCTGGCCCAGCGGGCCCGTGGTTGTCTCGATTCCATTTTCCGGCGTGTATTCGGGGTGGCCCGGGGTCTTGCTGCCCCACTGGCGGAAGTTCTTTAGTTCCTTGAGCGAGAGTTTGTAGCCGGTCAGGTGCAGCATGGCGTAAAGCAGCGCGGAGCCATGCCCTGCGGAGAGGACAAAGCGGTCGCGGTCGGGCCAGAAGGGGTCGGACGGATTAAATTTTAGAAATCGGCTCCAGAGAACATAGGCTGACGGCGCCGCGCCCAGCGGCAGGCCGGGGTGGCCGGAGTTTGCCCACTCGACGGCGTCCAGGGCCAGCATCCGGATGGTGGTGATGCACAATCGGTCCAGTTCCATGATTTTCTAATACCCAATATTCGGATTTACCACCCTATCCGGCTCCGGATCGTCCGGGGAAGTTTGGATTGGAATATTCCGGATACAGCTAAATTGATAATGTTTCGAGGGAAGGGGTAATCATGTACGGGGCCATGTTACCGATCACGGGGGTTTCCATCGGCATCTATGTGATGACCGCGGTTATCTGCATCATTACCGGTTCTATCGCCAGGATGAAGAGGCAGGAGCCGGTCAGGAACGATTCTCGGGAGCCACGGCAAGATTCAGGGGAGCGGTGGGCAGATATAGAATGGCAATGGAACGACAAGGAGGAGGGATAGCCCCCCCGGGCTTTTCCTGTTCTTCTTTCTTTGTCAGTTACTCCCAAGCTTGCCAATTACGCCCCGGCCGGATCGCCTTTGGCCGGGGCTTTGGCCTTTTGCCGGGGCTTCGATTCCACGATGCGCATCCATGACTTGACACGATATATAATCATGTAATAATGTCATTATATATTTCCGGCTGACGGAGCTGAGGGATGAAACCAAAAGCGAAAAATATCGAGCGCGACCGGATCGAGCTGCTCAAGATAATGGGGCATCCTTTGAGGATCCAGATCCTCGAGCAGCTCGAGGACGGCGTCAGGTGCGTCAGCGACTTTGACGAGCTTCTGGAGGCAAGTCAACCGAATATCTCCCAGCACCTGGGGATGCTCCGAAGGAACGGCTTGATCGATTATTACGTGGACGGCCGCCTGCGCTGCTACTTCCTGGTCGATCCGATCGTGCCGGACCTCCTGAAACTCTTAAGGAAACTATACGAGGGAGACCTGGAAGCGCCGGCGTGCTGCCCGGTGACGAAGACGGGGAAATACCCTGGGGACAGGAAGCATTAAACACGAATTCATGGCCAGGACCGCGACCTGGCATTACGGAAAGGGGATCGAATGAAAGTCATCGATGAAGGCCAAAAAGGCGTTTCCGAAGGGCAGGCTATCGCTTTACAGGAGCTGGGTCTGCCTGCTCCCGACAAGGGGTTGCTCATCGTTTTCTGGAAAGGGCAGTGACAGGGTTGCAGGCGGGAGGCCCCCGCTGTAAAGCGCCTGTATGAGCGCTTCTCCTCCAAAGGATTCTCGGCCGTTTACGTGGGCCCGTATGAAACGAAGGAAGCCTGCGATCAATGGAAGGAAGAGTACGGTCTTCCTTTCGACGTTATCCCCGACGAAGACGGAACGCTGTTCAAGCAGCTCAGCAATGGTTGGGTGCCATACTCTATTCTCGTAGGTCCCGACGGCAAGGTGATCTTGTGGGAGAGCGAGTTTAACGAGGCCGGCTTCACGGCCGCGGTAGAAAAAATATACGAGGAGCCGGTGGCGCCGGGCGAAGCGAAGCCTGCGCCCCAGGCAGCACCGCGGCGCTCCGGGCGGGCATGGGGCGCCAACATCCTCATCCTCGGTGGAGGGGCCGGCGGCCTGGTGGCTGCCTATCACCTGCGCAAGAAGCTTCCCAAGGGCCATCGGATCATCGTCATGGACCGCGAACCCAATCACCTCTTCCAGTCATCGCTGCTCTGGCGCGCGGTCGGCCTGCGCAGCGCCGAGCAGATCCAGCGTCCACTGTCGGACCTGGTTAAAAAGGGAGTCGAGTTCATCAACGAGCCGGCGGTGCAGATAGATATGGACCGCAAGCTGGTGAGAACCCCGTCGCAGGAAGTCGATTTTGACTTCCTGATAGTGGCGCTGGGGGCGGAGCTGGCTCCGCAGGAAGTGTTGGGTTTTGATGAGATGGCCCTCAACCTCTACGACCTGGAAGGAACGGCAAGGATACAGGCCGCCCTGGACGATTTTTCCGGCGGCAAGGTCGGAGTGCTTGTCACCGACATGCCTTTCAAATGCCCGGCGGCGCCGTACGAAGCTGCGCTTCTGGTGGATTCCTTCCTGCGGAAAAAGGGTGTGCGGGAAAGGTCGAAGGTTGATATCTATACTCCCGAGCATCAGCCAATGCCCATAGCAGGAGCGGCGATGGGCGACGCCATATCAAAAGTGCTCAAGAAGCGCGGCATCGGCTACCATCCGCTGTTCACCTTCGAGTGGATAAGCCCCGGCGACCACACCATCACTCAATCCAGCGGTGATCCCCAGGAGGTCGACCTGCTCCTGGCCGTTCCTCCTCACCGGGCGCCCGAGGTTGTGGGTTACTCCGGCCTGCTCGGCTCCTCCGGGTGGATACATGTAGACGCGAATACGCTTCAGACCGAGCACGAGGGCGTATACGCCATCGGCGACGTCAACAATATCCGGCTGGCGAACGGCAAGAATCTTCCCATGGCGGGCGTCTTCGCCCACTCTGAAGCCGGGGTCGTAGCCGACAGGATCGTCGCCGAGATCGAAGGCAAGACGCCGGAGGCGACATTCGAGGGCCACGGCTACTGCTGGCTGGAGCTTGGCGGCGGCAAGGCCGGATTTGCCGCGGGCAACTTCTACGCGGAACCCGAGCCGGCGGTGCGGTTATACCCGCCGACGCATCCCGCGCACTGGGGCAAGGTAGCTTTCGAGAAGTGGTGGCTGCGGCACTGGTTCTAGGAGGGAGCTGGTACGCCTGACGAACTGTGTGGACTCTGATCGCTTTCGTGAGTCTTTGGCCCCTGCCTGACTTGATGTGAAGTTGATTGCAACTATTGGGCCGCCCTCCAGGCGGCCTTTTCCGTCTGGGTCTATCTATATACATGACTGCGATCAGGCGTTAAAATAATCTTCCTATCAAAATTGGCCAGGATCGGAATTGTGTTCCTACTTTCTTTCCGGAGAATCTTTCTAATTCTGCCTTTTGCTGTTGTTCTAATCATAGGCTGCGCTGAATCAGGCTCCTCGACACTTAAATCTGATCAGGGTATGGCGCCACTTGCTTCCACGACCGGCGCAATCACACCACCATTGTCAGTCACTGCAACATCTCCCAGTTCCAGTGAGTGCGACGAAAGTCTTTGGAACCATGTGTACAACCCTCAACGCCTTCACAGGATTGAGAATTGCAAAACGGTCACCGGGACAGTCGCAGCAGTAAAGAAGGAAGCGGATGGTGATTATCACATCCGTCTAACTTTAGACTCACAGTATTCAGGCATGTTGAACCAAAAGAACGTTGACGGTCAGCATGGCGATTTGGTGCTCGAGCCGGTTTGCCAGAACAATATTACGCAAGAGGACGCAAAAGATGCGTGTAGGGGCTTTACCTATCCAATTCTTACACCAAAAGCAGGAGATCGTGTCAAAGTGTTAGGCGACTATGTTTTGGATGCGGAGCATGGCTGGAATGAATTACATCCAATCTATTCGATCGAACGAGAATAGATCCTGATGCGAAAAAAAGTGCATAGCATCGTATTCGAGATCTTAGATTTTAAATCTGAGGACCTGCCTGGAAAAATTTTCAATGTCTCTATCGTTACTCTCATTTTATTGAGCGTACTTTCAGTGATTCTGGAAACCGATGAGACCATTTATTCCCGCCACGAATCTTTTTTTGTTTTCTTAATTAAAAAGTATTGCTGCTTGGATTTTTGCTTTCTCCGGGCAGTATAATCCTGAATTGCTTGTAACCGCGGAATGATAAGATGAATCTAGCGAAGCTGTCTAAGGCACGTTTTATTAAGTTTGGCGTTTTCCCCGCATTTGTATACTTCGCATGTTTTTGTATTCTTTCTTTTCCTGCAATCCTGGAACTTCCATCACGCTTCTTCGGCGACGAAGTGGATGGCATGCAAAACGTCTGGAATATATGGCATGTGCGCCAATCGATTGTAAATCTGCAAAATCCGTATTTTTCTTCAATGATTCATTTCCCGGAAGGGACTTCGTTGCTGGCGCATACTTTAAGTCTTGTGAATTCAATTCCCGGGGTTTTTTTAGAGTCATTCTTCTCTCCCTTCACTTCATACAATATTCTTGTGGTTATATCAGTAGTCGCCAGTGGCTTAAGCGCTTTTTTGCTTGCTTATTATTTTTGCGAGAACTACTGGCCGAGCATTCTGGCCGGTTTTATCTATGCCTTTTCCGGATATTCGGTTCTGCACCTTGGCAGCCATATCAACTTGACTTCTCTCGAATGGCTACCGTTGTTTTTGCTTTTCTGGCACAAAATGCTAATACGACCACGTATCACAACTGCATCAATTGCTGCGCTCTTTCTCATCCTCACTTTTTATTCAGAACTATATTATGCTTTCTATGCCGCTCTGCTGGCATTCATTTTCCTGATTGCTGTAATGATCAAGAAAAAGCCGGAGTACTTCGCTACAATCAGACATCTGGTTTCGTTCGGAATTTTCTTAACAATTTCGGTTGCCGCAATCTCCCCTTTTCTATTGGCATTGTCGCGTGCTTTTAAGGCAGGCGGTTTCGTCGACTTACACATACCGGAAGTCTTTTCTACCGAACTGATAAGCTTTATAATTCCTGGCCCGCTGAACGACTGGTTTAGCCAGCAGTTGCACTTCGGGGAAGGCCTTGGTCAAAGTTTCATAGGGATCAGCGTCTGGGGTCTCATAATCTTTGCAATTATCAATCGCAAGAAGTTGCCAGCCAAGGATTTCTTCACGGCGTGGCTTTTTATCCTTTTCTTCTTTCTTTTGCTAAGCCTGGGGCCGATTTTACATATCGTGAATTATGAGATAAGTCTCCCCTTACCTTATTCGCTTCTACAATCGGTTCTGCCGATTGCCAATATTGGCGGCATGCCCAACCGGATGATGGCCGTGGTCATCCTGGCCGCGTCGATGATCAGCGCCATGTCGCTGGCGCGTATATGGGACTCCCAAATAAAAAAGAAACGGCTGGTTGTTGGTGCAACCATATTGCTGGTTGTCTTCGAATACATGCCGGCCCAGCCATTGCGGCCGATCATTCCCGAGCAGCCAGCATATGCATACGCGATAAAGAATATGCCTCCTGGCGCGGTTTTTGATGATACCACCGATAAGCTGTTGAACTATCAACTAATTCATGGCCATCCCATATTCGGCGGCTATATTTCACGCAGACCAGGCAGCGTCGCTTGGCAAGATGAAGGGATCGAAAAAGCTTTTCAGGCAGGCAATTATGATGCACTTTGTAGCTATGGGTTCCGATATGTAGTCATTGCGGGAAACGGCAAGATTAACAATGCCGAGCTTAGATACTATGATTCAGACAAAAAGGTTTACGATCTTTCACATTATGATAGTTATTGCGACGAGCACCTGGCAAGTACTGACACAACAAACTCTAACTAAGATTCTTGATCGAAGAGTGACAGCGCCTATCAAGGTTCTGTTGAAGAAGGCAGATGAGCTCCGCCAAACTCTGACGTAGCTAAGGGCGTTAGATCAGGAGGGACTCCGCAAATTCCTGGAAGCCCATCCCGCGCTCGGCGAAGGGCTCCAGACTATATCGATGCCGCTACAATCAGCGCAGGAAAGAATCAAACACTGTAAAAGGGATTATATGAAGGGATTCTTTTTAGCTGAAATGAGGGGATTTTGTTTCCCGGTGGGTGTAAAGGTGTGTGTAAAAATGAAAAAAGGCCGCTTCAAAAGGTGGCCTTTTTTGATGGAATCCTGTTATAGCAGGAAGTAAATCTGGTACGCCCGATAGGAATCGAACCTATAACCTTGGGATTAAGAGTCCCCTGCTCTGCCAATTGAGCTACGGGCGCACTTGTAACACAATCGGCCGGAAACACCGGCCGGGGAAATAGTCTAGCATACCGCGCGGCATGGTTGAAATCGCTGCCGGCGCCGGCAATAGGGGCGGCTGCCAGCGTCTGTGATTTCCGGCGGCCGGGCGTTTCGTGTTCGGCTAGGTTACAGGTTCGTCGCCAGCGCGTAGACCACAAACGCCGAGTACCATGCCCCGCAAAGCAGCAACATCCACCAGCTGAGCGTCCGTTTGAACCGCATCCATAAATACAGCAACGAGCCGCTGCCAAGCGCTATCCCGGCGCTAACCAGGGAAACCGTGTCGAGTTCCCAATTGGTCAGCAGTAGCCCGATCGAAACCGGGAAGGTGCTCTGAAAAACCAGCGCGCCGGTGATGTTCCCCAGGGCGAGGGTATCTTTCCGCGAGCGGATCCAGAGCACGCTGTTGAACTTCTCCGGCAGCTCGGTGGCGATCGGCGAGATCAGCATGGAGATGACCAGCGCCGGCAGCCCCAGATAGCCGGATATGTCAGAAACCGCCCCGATGAAGAAATGTGCCCCGGCGATGATGGCGCCGAGGGAGATCGCTACCTGCAGCAGGATCCACCGCAGGCGGGGAAAGTTGGGCGGATGCGAGCTTGCCAGGTACAACGGCCGGGTGTGGCCGTCGAGGTCGCCCTCGGTCCTTAGCGTCACATAAACATAAATGCCATAACCTATCAAAAGGAACCCGACCAGCACCCAGTGAAGCGGCCGCACATGGACAAGCCCGGCAATGACCGCGGTCAGGTAAAAGATGAGGAAGAAACCCAGGTCGCGGCTGATGATCTTGTGGTTGACTCTGGGGTTGATATCGCGGCCGTTGGTTCGGCTGAATATTACCAGGGCGGCGCCGGTGACGAACATCGCCAGAGTGGAGAGCATGAAGGGTGCCCCGAGGATGGCGCCGACGCCGATGTCCTTTGAGTTCTCAGCGGAGGCGAAGACCAGGGCGATGAGGGGGATGAGCGTCTCGGGCAGGGCGGTGCCGACCGCGGCCAGGATGCTGCCGACGGCTCCCTCTCCCAGACCGTGTTTCTTGCCGAACCACTCGATGCCGTTGGTGAAACCCTCGCAGCCGGCGAGGATTATGGCGAGGCTTATCACGAGCAGCAACAGTGTCAAATCAGGTCCTTATGGGGAGGCTTCCAGGGCGACCTATTATAACACCGGCCACGAGTTTGTTTGATGCATGTCCACGAAAAACCGAACACCGGCACCAAGCTGGGCGCAGCGCTGGTCTCGGTGCTGGTGAACATCTTTTTGATCGCGCTAAAGGTGGTGGCCGGCGTTCTCACCGGCAGCATCGGCATCCTGGCCGAAGCGACCCATTCTTTGCTCGATCTCGTCGCCAGCCTGCTGGCATACCTGGGCATCCGCTGGGCCGAGAGGCCGGCCGACGAAACCCACGCCTTCGGCCACGAGAAATTCGAGAACATGAGCAGCTGGGTGCAGATGCTGCTGCTGGGCGGGACCTGCATCGTCATCGTTTACGAATCGGTCAGGCGACTGATCGAGGGCTTCGAGATCCAGGTCACCTGGTACGCGCTGGCGGTGATGATAATCGCCATCGCCGTCGACTTCCGCACCAGCCACTTTCTGCATGCATCCGCCCACCGGGCCGGCGGCAGCGCCGCCCTGGAGGCGGACGCGCTCCATTTCATCTCGGACATGTGGGGCGCGCTCGCGGTCGTGGCGGGTCTGGCGCTTGCGGCCCTGGGGATAAAGGTAGCCGATCCGATCGCGGCGATAATGGTGGCGCTCATCATCGGCGCCACCGCGGTGCGTTCAGGCCTGCGCACGGCCTCGATACTGCTTGATAAAAGTCCCGACGAACAACTGCTCGAACAGATACGGGAGCTGGCCAAGGGACATCCCGAGGTGGTCAACTTCCATAGTCTGAGGGCGCGGCAGGCTGGCAGCAAGGTGCTTCTGGACCTCTGCATCGAGCTGGATGAGGGCACCAGCCTGGGGCAGGCCCATGACATTTCGCATGAACTGGCGGAGGAGATCAAAAAGAAGATACCCGCGGTGAGCGACGCGCTGATCCATGCAGAGCCGGCCTGCCCGCACGGGGAGCTGGACGAGCAGCACTAGGGCGCGACGCTGGCTTGGGAGTTGTGCTTCGGTGGCTGCTGCTAGTAACTAAAGCTGCGAAAGACCAGGCCGGTCACCGGCTTGGGGTAAAAATAAGTCGATTTCTGCGGCATCTTCTCGCCGGCTTCGGCCACCTCTTTGATCTCCTGCATACTTGTGGGGTTTAGGAAGAAAGCGGCGTCGAACCCCGGCTTGGTGATTTCCTCAAAAGCTTTTTCCGTGCGCTCGACGAAGCGCACCCTGGCGGACTCGTTGGCGCCGCCGGGACGGATTCCCATGACTTCGTCCAGGATGACGCGGTCGAGGACGGCGACGTCGAGTGAGCGGTAAGCCGCTGACTTGCCGCCCTGGCTGCTGCCGTCGGCCGTATCCTCGAACATGGGACGGGGCTCACGGCCGGTGAGCAGATAGTAGCCGCCGGTGGCGGGAAGGTACATGCCGAAAGTATTGCGGCCGGGGCCGGCGGCCGCCATGGCCGCGAGCAGGCGGCGCTGGCGCGAGCCGCCGGCGTCTTCAGCCTTGGCGATTTCAGCAGCGGCGCCCCGCTCGATCTCGGTAACATCGAACTTTTCCGACAGGGCCGCGGGAAGATTTTCGGCGGCGCCCTCGCTCAGGCCGGAAACAAAACGGTGGATCGGCAGGATGGCGGGGCCGGTGCTGTCCATGTCCGTCAGGTACACCATGAGGAAATCGTAGGGCCGGCCGTTCGGTGAGTCTTCAGCGCCGCCGCCGGCGCCCTCTTCTCTAGCGCGCCGTTCGTCACGATAGGCCAGCGCCGTCTCGTAACGATGGTGGCCGTCGGCGATCAGCAGGGTCTTGTCGGCAAGAAATGAATTCACCGCGGCGGTATGTTCCGGATCGTCAACGACCCAGAGAGAATGGACGGTGCCGGCCTCATCCTTCAGTTGAACCTCAGGTTTGGCGCCGGCGCCTTCGCGTAATTCCCCGATAACAGTATGTTCGGGATCGGAGTAGAGGCAGTAGATGGCGCTGAGGTTGGCCTCGGTCGCCTGCATCAGGCGCAGCCGGTCCGCCTTGGGGCCTGAGGCGGTCTCCTCATGGGGAAGCACCACGCCCTCAGAAAAGTCGGCCAGGCGGATGAGCGCGATGAAGCCTTCGCGGCTGGCGGTAGAGCCGTCGCCGAGCCGGAATTCTTCGCGGCAGAGGTAGAAAGCGGGCGAGTCTTCAGGCAACAGAACCCGGTCGCTGAGCCATTTCCGCAGTAATCCGGCGGCCCGGGTATAGCGGTTGTCGCTTTCGCTGTCGGCTGGCTTTTCCATCCCGAAATCCAGATGGATGGCGTTGAAAGGGTTCTTTTCGTGGTAACGCCTCTGCTCGGAGGGGCTGATGATATCATAGGGAGGAGAGATCGCCTGGGAGAGGTCGGAAACCGCCTCCCGGTTATAGCGCAGCCCTCTAAATGGAACGACGTCGGCCAATTTTATCAAGCTTTTATCGGATGCAGCGGAGGGCAACTTGTTTCATTATGGTTCTGTTGTTAGAGTTCAAAGGTCCCCAAAGATCAGGAGTTTTCCATCAAGATTCTGCTCGTTCAACCCTATCATAAGTCTAACGTAAAGACCCGCGGCAAGATCTATATGAGTCAGCTGACTCTGCCGTTGATGGGCGCGTTGACGCCTGAGGGACATGAAGTAACCGCCGTCGACGAGAACGTGGAGCCGATCGATTTTGACGTCGAGGCCGACCTGATAGCGATCACGGCGCTGACGCCGACGGCCCCGCGGGCATACGAGATAGCCGACGAATTCAGGCGGCGCGGCCGCACTGTAGTGCTCGGTGGAGTGCATCCGTCGCTGATGGCTGAAGAGGCGGCGACGCATGCGGACTCGGTGGTCATCGGCGAGGCGGAAGAATCCTGGCCGCAGCTGCTGGCCGATCACCGCAACGGCGGCATGAAGACGACCTACAGCGCCGATGCCAAGCCCGATCTGGCCGGTCTGCCGATTCCCAGGCGTGACCTGATGAAGCAGGACGCCTATCTGAACATCCCCAAGGTCGAGACGTCGAGGGGATGTCCCTTCCGCTGCTCTTTCTGTTCGACCACGATCTTCTACGGGCCGCGTATGCGGTTCCGTCCGGTGGAGGAGGTCATCGCCGAGGTCAAGGCGGCCGAGCATCGCTTCGTCTTCTTCACAGACAACAACATCACCGCCAATAAAAGCTACGCCAAGCGCCTGTTCAAGGCCCTGGCGCCGCTGGGGGTCTACTGGCTCAGCCAGGGATCGATCGATATGGCCGACGACGCCGAGCTGATGGAACTGGCGCAGGCAAGCGGCTGCGCCGGCATGCTGGTCGGTTTCGAATCGCTCTCGGAGGAGAACATCGCCGAGATGGGCAAGAACGCTTCCAACCGGGTGGCGGAATACGAGGACAAGATCCGCATCTTCCACAAGCACAAGATCGGGTTGATCGGCTGCTTTGTCTTTGGTTTTGACGGCGACGACCAGTCCGTCTTCAAGAAGACTGTTAAATTCATCAACCGCAACAACATCGATTGCCCGCAGCTGACGGTGCTGACGCCCTACCCGGGCACATCACTAAGGGCCGAACTGCTGAGTCAGGACCGGATCATTCATTCCCGCTGGGAAAAATACGACGTCGGCAACGTCGCCTTCATCCCCAAGAAGATGACACCGGAAGAGCTGCAGGCCGGCTACCAGTGGGCCTGTAAAAAGGTCTACTCATACCCGTCGATCACCTGGCGCGGCCTCAAATCGATGTCTTACATGCGGCACCCCTACCGTTCCTACCTTTTCTCACGAAACAGCAGCGTCTACCGCAAACTGTTCCAGGTCAGCCAGGAGGATTAAGGCGCCGGCGGACAGGGAAGTCTGAGATACGGACTTTCTTTTAGCAAGATGGAGAACAAGGGAGCACATCTGATGACGGAACACACCTCCGGTTACTATCGCGATGAGTTCGGCCGCCTGGCGAGCCTGTATGATTTCGGCGTCAAGAACGCCTTTCGCTGGATAGGCGGCGAGATCGGTTTCCGCTGCGGCATCGTCGAGGCGGCGGATGTGCGCCCCGGGCAGCACGTCCTCGACGTCGCCTGCGGCACCGGCACCCTGCTGGCGCTGCTGGCCGCCTGCACCGGGCCGGACGGCCGTGCCGTGGGCATCGACATGTCGGAGCAGATGCTGGAGATGGGGCGGCAGAAGGTGAAGATGTCACAGGTCGAGTTCATCCAGGGCAACGCAGAGGCTCTGCCGTTCGAGGACGAATCCTTCGACCGCGCCACCGCTTCACTGGCGATCCACGAGATGAACCGGCAAGGCCGGGCAAACGCGCTGGCGGAGATGCACCGGGTGCTGAAGCCGGGCGGTCTGGCGGTGCTTGCCGACATGAGACGGCCGGACACTCTTTCCACCAAGCTGGGGATGCGATTCGTGCGCATGTTCGAGACTGACACCTTGACCGATATGTGGTCTCATGGACTCTACCGCGAGGTGATGGAAGCAGGTTTTTGGGGCGTGACGCGGCATATCGCCGGGCGCGGATTTTTCGAGGTGCTGGTGGGGGAGAAGTAGACTGGTAACGCCGGGCGGGGATGTCCCCTTCGCTCAACGGCTCAGCCAGTAGCTGATTCAGTCTGAATTATCGTTATCTGGCTTCGCCAGTCTCGCTTAAGGAAACATCCCCGCCCGGCGTTAGTCTTCCTTTTCACCTTTAACCGCCAGGGCGAGCTTGTAGATCCGGTTCTGCGATGCGCCGGTCGCCTGCGCGAGCAGTTCCGAGGCGCGGCGGGCGGAGATGCCTTCGTCGAGCATGCCGCGAATCGCTGCTGCCAGGCCTTTGTTTTCAGACGGCTCAGTTCCGCTTTCCTCAGTTCCCTCGAAGACCAGCACGATTTCTCCTTTCACCTTTTCCGGCAGCTTCGCCGCCAGCTCGCCGGCGGCGCCGCGGGAGACTTCCCCGAATCTCTTGGTCAGCTCACGGCAGACGGCCATCCGTTCGTCGCCGAGCACATTTGCCGCGGCGGCGAGGGTCCTGGCCAGTCGATGTGGCGATTCGTAGGCGACGCAGGTGCGGTTCTGGGCGGCGATGAAGGTCAGAGCCTTTGCCAGCTCCCCGGGCTTGCGCGGCAGGTAGCCGAGGAAGACAAAAGAGTCGGTGGCGAAACCCGACGCCACCAGGGCCGTGTCCAGCGCCGATGGGCCCGGGAGAACCTCGACCTCCAGACCCTGCTCCAGCGCGGCGCTGATCAGGCTGTAGCCGGGATCGCAGATTCCCGGCATACCGGCGTCTGAGACCAGCGCGATCTCTTCGCCGCGCCTCAGCCTTTCCAGCAGATCCGGCAGGCGGTTGAGCTCGTTGTGTTCATAAAAGCTGACCAGAGGTTTACTGAAGCCGTAGTGGGTCAGCAGTTGGCGCGTGTGCCGGGTGTCCTCGGCGGCGACGAGGTCGGCAGCCTTGAGGACCTCGAGGACTCGCAGCGTGATATCGCCGAGATTGCCGATGGGAGTGGGGCAGACGCGCAGCATCAATTCCCTCAAATGAAAGAGCAAGGGTCAAACCCTTGCTCCCGGAGATCTATATCTGTGAAATATTTGCCGCTGTTAACCTTCACTGATCGCTTCATTGGGACAGACCTCGGCGCAGGAGCCGCAGTCGGTGCACGCGCTGGAGTCGATCACAAAGATATCTCCGCCTTCGGAAATACATTCAGCCGGACATTCGTCCATGCATACGCCGCAGGCGAGGCATTCGTCAGAGATTTCAAAGGCCATCGATGTTCCTCCCGTTTTTACAGTGTTGCTGTCGAGCGTTGCCGTGGCGGTAAAAAGCCGCTACTTCTTTATGCCTTTTCCTACCATATTTTGTCAAGGGAAATTGTTCTTCGGGGCAGTGAGCGGGCGAGCGGTATCGCCTATTCCGCCTCGTCCTTGTCGAGCGTGACCAGTTCGTAGCCGCGCTGTCCCAGGCCGATCTTCTCACCATGAGCCAGCTGTGCCGTGGCGTCGATGCCATGGTGGACGGAGCCGAATTTGTCGCTGCTGGTGAGCCCTTCGCCGGCCAGGGCGCTCATGGCGTTGCCCTGGGCCTGATTGACCAGGTCCAGCGAGGCGGCGTCGACCGATACCGGGTCGAAGGAAGCGGCGATGCCGATGTTGGGCACTATTGGGTTGTCGCTCCAGCCGAGGCAGTCGCAGTCGGGCGTGACGTCGAGGATGAAGTTGAGGGCGGCAAAGCGGCCCTGCTTCTCAGTCAGCGCCGCGGCGGCGAACTCGACCATCTTCTGCTGGACTATGGCGGGGTCGGACTTCCAGCTGATGCCGATGGCGCCGGTGAAACAGGTGGCGACGCATTCGCCGCAGCCGACGCAGGCCTCGTCTTCGATCCGGGCGATCTTGCGCTTCCGGCCTTCGCCGCTGGATACCATCGAGATCGCCTCTTCCGGGCACCACTTGTAGCAACGGGCGCAGCCGTCACACTTCGCCGCCATCACTTCAGGGTGGACATCGGAATGCATCATCTGCTTGCCGGCACGCGCGCCGAAGCCCATGCCCAGGTTCTTGAGGGCGCCGCCGAAGCCGCAGATCATGTGTCCCTTGAAATGGGCCAGGGAAATGATGGCGTCGGCATCGGCGGCCTCAGGCACGACTTTGGCTTCCATGAAGTGCTCGCCGCTGACGGGCATGGTGCGGTAATCGAAGCCGAGCAGGCCGCCGGCGATGACGATGGGCGCGCCGGTGACCTCGTAGCCGAAGCCGTTTTCGAGCGCGGTGATCATGTGTTCGCAGGAGTTCTGCCGGCCGCCGGCATAAAGAGTGTTGGCATCGGTAAGAAACGGCCGGCCTCCCAGGCGCTTGACCTCATCGACGACGACGCGAACGTACTGCGGGCGCAGATAGGTGAGGTTGCCTCTTTCCCCGAAACTGAGCTTGATGGCGACCAGGTCGTTTTCCCGTATCACCTGCCCCAGGTCGAATGTTTTGAGCAAACGGTGATATTTGGTGAGATTGCGCTCGCGGCTGTCGGCGCGGCTGGAGATGAAATAAACTTTTGACATAATGCCTTCCTTTTACATTTTGGTTCGCAGACCGTCCTGCGCCAGGCAGGCGGCCCCGATCATGCCGGCGTCCGGACCGAACCGGGCAGGCACAACCTTGACGATGTCGCGGTTGGGGCGCAGTCCCCGGCTCATCAGGACCCGGCGGGCCGGCTCGAGGATGAGCTCGCCCGCCTGGATGAGCCCGCCGCCGACCACGAAATATTCGGGGTTGAAGATATTGACGAGACTGGTGATGCCCACGCCCGTGTAGAACCCGATCTTTTCAAAGATGGCCAGGGCGTCGCTGTCGCCTTCCCTCGCCAGGCTCCAGACCAGGGCTCCGTCGAGAATCTCTCCGGCGGCCGCGGCGCGGCCCAGGGCAGAGGCAGGCTTCGCGGCCGAGGCCTCGGCGGCGTATCGCGCCAGCGCCGTTCCCGACGCCATGACTTCGAAGCAGCCGTAGTTGTCGCAGGCTCCCTGGCAATGGGGGCCGTTGACATCGATGACGATATGTCCTAGTTCGGCGGCGCTGCCGGTGGCGCCGCGGTAGACCTCGCCGTCGATGATGATGCCGCCGCCGATGCCGGTGCCCATGGTTATCATCAACGCCTGCCGGGCGCCTCTGGCCGCGCCGGCGCGCACTTCAGCCAGAGCCGCCACGTTGGCGTCGTTATCGATGAAGACCGGCAGGCCGGTTTCGGCTCGCATGAAGTCGACAAAATCGAAATCGGCCAGGGGGATGTTCACCGACATGATTGCCCGGCCATGCTTCTGGTCGATCATCGAGGGAATCCCGAAGCCGACTGCCGCGACCGGCTCCGGCGCTTTGGCGGCAAGATCGCGAACCAGCGTGAGGATGCCGTCCAGCAGCTCTTCCTGGCCGCCTGTGGGAGTTTTCGCTTCAAGTGAGGTGACGATATTCAGGGAAGCATCGACCAGCCCGGCAGCCATGTGGGTGCCGCCAAGATCGAAGCCGATGACATATTTCCCGGGCATCGGAGGAAGTATATCATTGTCGCCGCCGACGGCGGCTATACCCCGTAGGGTATTGAGCCGGGACGCATAAAATGGTTCAATGGAAAGGTTGTAACCTGCCTGGGGAGGCGGATCGGAGTAATGTGGCGGCAAGATTTGTATGTACAGCGGAGAGATCGCACCGGACCGACTGTGGCTCCGGCTGCAGTGGCTGCGCATACCTGATCAACGACCGCCGCAAGCAGTCGGTGCAGAAATTGAGCTGGTCGGATTCCGACCGGCGCATCATGAGCAACTGGCTTCCCCCGAACTTCGAGCTTGCCACTGCCGGCGCCCATGCGCCCCGGTCCGGAGTATCCGGCCGCGACAATGCCGGCGCGACGCTGATGTACCTGGGAGCACTGCTGATCGTGTTCAACCTGCTCGACTCTATTCTGACGGCAAGGGCTCTCTCGATGGGCTACACGGAGGCAAATCCGGTCATGGCCGGCCTTTTCAACATGAGCCTGCCCATGGGCATGCTGTTCAAGTCGGCGATCGTCGGCCTTGGCGCGATGGCTCTGTGGAAATTCCGGCATCTGCCGGTGGCGATGCGAGGGATGACCGCTGCGACCGTTCTCTACGGCTCCGTCATCCTCTACCACCTGTATTTTCAGATCGTTGTCGCCTGATCCTTAAAAGGGCTTTAAAACCGCCGGTTCCCGCCGGCGGTTTTTTCATTTCCCGGACATTTTTTTGCTATAGTTTTCGGGTCCGGACGGATATCTTCGTCTGAGGAAAAAACCGACTGAATCGCTTTCCCACCACTTGGATAACGAGCAAAAACCCGAGAAGCCCTACACCCGCTACAAGAGTTCCCGCATCCGCTCCAGGAAGCCGCTGAAACCATCTTCGGGGCGCAAAGGGAAGGAACCCGCGGCGGATGATGCCGGCGGCTGGCCTTCGGAGCCCGCCGGCGAGAGCTGGTCCGGCGGGCCCCCGGAATCAGGCAGGCGGCCACCGGCCGGTCCCACAGCTCCACGCCGCAAGCGCCGATGGGGCAGGTGGGTGGGCTATTCACTGCTGATCCTGCTGCTACTGGCGCTGATCGGTGGAGGCATCTCCTACTGGAGGCTCGACCGGGCCGTCAAGGCGAGCAACGCCAGGGTGCCCGCGGATGTACAGCAGTCTCTCGATAAATCTACGGGAGGCATCAGCTCCAGCCCGGTCAACATCCTTTTCCTGGGAAGCGACCAGCGGCCGGGGGAGAACGCGCGCTCGGACACCATCCTGCTGATGCGAATCGACGGCCAGAGGAAGACCATCTCGCAGCTGTCCATTCCCCGCGATACGCTCGTCGACATCCCCGGCTACGGCCAGGATAAGATCAACGCCGCATATGCGTGGGGCGGGCCGGCGCTCACCATCAAGACGGTGGAGCAGCTGACCGGGTTGCCCGTCCATCATTACATCGAACTCAATTTCTCCGGATTCCCCTCGATCGTCGACAGCCTCGGCGGCGTCGACATCGATGTTCCCAAGACGATCGATTCGCAGTACCCGTCCGGGCTCGACTGGACCGAGGTCCATTTCGACGCCGGGCCGCAGCATATGAGCGGCGACCGGGCCCTGGTGTTCGTGCGGGTCCGTTATTCGGACGACGACTTCCAGCGCATGGGCCGCCAGCAGCTGTTCATGGAGGCCCTGCAGAAGAAGGTCAACAGCCCCTTCAACCTGGCCCGGATGCCGCTACTGGCGCCGGGCATGATAGATAACATCACTACCGACCTGTCAACCAACGACCTGATGCGGTTGGGCTGGATCAAGTTCCGCACTCCGGCCGACAACAACCGCAAGTTCGTGCTGGCCGGATCCGGGGAAGACATCGGCGGCGTCTCCTACGTAGTCCTCGATGAGGACGCCACCCGCTCCACCATCAGGGATTTCCTTTCCGGTTGAGCCCTTTTGTGGCATTAAGCCTTCAGTGAAGTTAGAATATCCTCATATGCGAATCGGAGTTGACCTCTCGGCGATACAGTCCACCAAGAGCGGCGTGGACTGGTACACTCATCGGGTAATCCAGGAGATGATGGATCTGCTGGCGCCTGACGAACAGCTATACCTTTTCAGTAACCGGGAAACCGGCTTCGAGAAGGAAGCAGCCAACCGCGCCAACGTCTACGTCTATCGCAGCAATTTCAGCTATCAGGAACCCTGGCGGCAGTTCATGCTGCCGCTGCTGCTCAAGCAGCATGGGATCGACGTCTGCTTCTTCACCAACTTCGTGCTCTCGGTCGCGGCCAGCTGTCCCATGGTTCTTACCATCCACGACCTTTCCTTCCGCCTGTTTCCGCGGACGCATTCCCTGCGCAACGTGATCTGGGCCCGCAGCCTGGTGCCGGTCTCGACGCGGCGCAGTAAGCGCATCATCGCCGTTTCCAACAACACCAAGCTCGACCTGGTGCGGCTGATGAACGTTCCCAGCTGGAAGGTCGACGTCGTCCATGAGGGAGCCCCGGAGGAATTCAATCCCACGGTCACTGATGAGGACGAAGAGGCCATGGGCCACTACGGCATCATCAAGCCGTACATCCTCTTCGTGGGCACGCTGGAGCCGCGCAAGAACCTGAATTTCCTCATCAAGAGTTTTGACAAGGTCGCCAAGGCGAACCCGGATGTTCACCTGGTTCTGGCAGGGCGGCGCGGCTGGATGGCACAGGCCATATTCGACGAGCTCGAGCGCCGCGATCTGCTCGGCAGAGTCCACATCACCGGCTATGTGCGCGAGCGATACCTGCCGGCCCTGTACCGGCAGGCGGCCGCCTTTGTCTATCCGTCCCTCTACGAAGGTTTTGGCCTGCCGCCGCTCGAGGCGATGTCTTCAGGCACGCCGGTGATCGTTTCCAGGAGCTCTTCGCTCCCCGAGGTCGTCGGCGACGCCGGCCTCTACGTCAATCCGCTCGACACCAACGAGTTCGCGCAGGCGATGAACAGCATCCTCAGCGATCCGGAGCTGGCGTCGGGCCTGCGTCAGAAGGGACTGGAGCGCGCCTCGCAGTTCAGCTGGAAGAAGGCCGCGACACAGACCCTGGATATTCTCCGTGACGCCGCACGTGTCTGAAGCAATAGCGGATCGGCGTCCTCAGCTCGGCCTGCGTTCCCAGCTGGTTCTGGCAGGCGCCTGCCTGACGGTGCTGTTCACCGCTTTCGAGATCAAGGCGGCCGTCTTCTCGATCGGGCCGGTCAGCTTCACCACCTCGAAGATCGCGGCCGCAATCTTCATCTTCGCCTCGCTGGCATTCGCCGCCGACAAGCTTTCCTGGTATTTCTCCCGCCGGGCGCTGGACGTGGCCGTGATCCTGTTTATCGCCAGCAATTTTCTCTCGGTGGCGGCGGCGGCGGACAAGCCCGGGGCCTTCAAGTTCGCCATCCGGCTGGTCTCCGCGGCCCTGGTGTACCTGGCCGTGTCGAGAATGCCCAGGCGTTCCCGGGCGCACTTGTGGATCGCCGGCAGCGTCGCGGTGACGCTAGGCATCGAGACCGTGATCGGCATGCTGGAGAATTTTGTCTCCGCGGTGCAGTGGCCTGACGTCCTGGAGCCCTTTCAGGAAGGTGTCATCACCTTCGGGACTTTTTACAACGTGCGCATATCGGCGACGCTGCCGTTTCCGACCGTGTTTTCGGTCTTCCTGGAGCTGACTATGCCGATGGCCCTGGCTTTCGGGGTATGGTATGCGGAGCGGCAGAGGAGCCGCAGCGCCCGGCGCTGGGTAGCGGCGGCGACGATTGTTTTTATTGTCTGCGTCATGATCGTCCAGGTGGTCAGCTTCACTCGCACGGCGCTTGTATCCACGCCGCTGGCGTTCGGCGCCGGAGCGGTACTGGCCTGCATCTACGGCTACAGCCGGCGCTACTGGGGCTACCTGGTGCTCGCGATAGCGGCTTTGCTGATCACGGTTGGATTCATGACGCTGTTCAGCAACAAGATGGCGGCGAGGCTGGATGTCGCTCCCCAGGAGACTCATTACGGAGCCGATTACACACTGCTTTCATTTCCGCAGCAATTGCACTTCGGCGAGACCGCCGTCGCCAGGGTCCACGTCAGGAACACCGGCTCGATCAACTGGGAGCCGCAGGGCAGCGACCAGGTCATGCTGGGATACCGCTGGCTGACCTATCCGGACCATCAGGATTACGATCTGGGGCCGGATGACAACCGCTTGAACATTCCCAGCGTGCCTGTGAGCGTCCCGCCCGGGGGCGAGACCGACATCCAGATCGAATTTGTCTCGCCCAAGGAAAACGGTGAGTATGTGCTGGTGTTCGACCTGGCCAAGGCTCATGTCGGCTGGTTCTCGAGCGCGGGGCCGCCGCCTTTGATAATACCTCTGAAATTTGCCAATGGGGTTTCGAGCCCGCTGACGATTCCCCAGACGGCTGACAGTTTCAAGGCCGGGGAACCGGCCCTGGTGACTCCTTCGCGGACGCAGCTTTGGAAAGCGGGATTGATAACCTGGGAACACAATCCCTTCCTGGGCGTCGGTCCGGACCAGTTCCGGCTCCGCTACAACGATTACATGCCCGACCTGCCGCACGACGACAGGGTGCGCACGCATAACATCTTTCTCGAGGCGATGGCCAACACCGGCATCGTCGGCCTGGCGGTGATGGTCTTCCTGCTGGCGCGGATGGTGTGGGTGCAGTTCCGCCTGGTGCGGAACCGCTCGCAGGGCTCCGGCGCGCGTTATGTTTCACTGGCGCTGCTGATCGCCTCGTTTGCCTATCTCGTCCACGGCCTGGATGATTTCTTCCTCTGGCAGACAGGGATCTCATTCCTGTTCTTCATCTACCTCGGGTTGACCTCGTGGCTGGATTATGAGGCGGGTTTTAAAGATTAACGGGGGAAGGGGGTTGGCTGACTCGATACGGTTCGGCCAGCCGCTCTATCGTCTGGCGTTGCCCGGTCAGGCCTCACCAGTATCGCTCCAGCCAACCCCCTTCCCCCTGAACTCTTAGGTAGCACCCGCAGCAGACTTCAGCACCGCGAGGGTTTCTACAGCAGCTTTCTCCCAGGTGAATTTCGAGGCCTGCTTTTTTCCGCGTTCGATCAGCAGATTCCGGGTGCCCGAATCCTGGGCGATCAGCTCCATGGCGGCCGCTATCTCCTGGGGGCTCTCAGGATCGATCAGCGCCGCCGCCGGTCCGGCGACTTCCGGAAGCGACGAGCGGCTGGAGGTGATGACCGGCGTCGAGGCGGCCATCGCCTCGATGACCGGCAGGCCGAAGCCTTCATAGAGGGAAGGGAATACCAGCGCCGTGGACATGCGATAGACCGCCGGCAGGTCTTCCTCGGGAATGTACCCGGGAGTGATCACCGAGCCCGGCGGCAGCTTCGAGAGCTCATGCGTGAGCGCCGGATCGGCGAAGATGCGATTGCCGGCGCCGACGAGCACCAGTTTATGGACGCTGGTTACTTCCTCCGGAAGCATGCCGTATGCTTTCACCAGGCGGCCCAGGTTCTTGCGCGGCTCCAGGCTCGACACCGACAGGAAGAACCTTGGCGGCAGCGCCTGACGGCGGCGGATCTCCTCGATCTCCGCCTTTTTTTGCCGGCGGCGGTACGATGGCGATACTCCGAGGTGGATGGCCGTTACTTTGTCCGGCGGCACGTTCATCCGCTCGATCAGGTCCTGACGGGAATTCTCCGAATCGGTGATCACCGCGGCTGCCTGTCCGATTATGCGGGGGATGACGGAGCGGTAATATGTGCCGAAGGCGCGTGAGAAGTACTGCGGGAAAAGCAGGAATGAGAGGTCATGGATGGTAACCACGCTTATGGCCGGCGGATACAGCGGCGCCACATTGGCAGGATTAAACAGAATGTCAACTCCGGCCTTCCTGGCCATCCGCCTGAGCACGGTCTGTTCCCAGATGAGTCCCCGCACCGGGCCGCCGGCGGGAATGGAGCTGGCTGTCAACGGCAGGCCTTCCCCAGCGCCGCGCCCTTCGCGGCCGGAAAAGACGGTAAAGCGTGCATCTTCCTGCTTTAGCGACTCAAGCGCGTAGGCGATCTCACGGGCGTAGTGCTGCACGCCGGTCAGTTGCCGGAAGAGGGAGCGGCCGTTAATGCCAATGTGCAGCATGGGGGGATTTTAGCACTGCCTGCTCGGAGCCGACAAAGAAACGGCCCGCAGGGGCCGGCCGGAGAATCCGGCGCCGACGAAAAACACCTGTAAAAAATGGGTAAAATTGACTAGAATGGGTTTCAGGGACTAAGTTGACAAAAGCAGCCAAATTTTTTACTTCTCATCGATTTTCCCACTTTTCGCTGGTCATAGCGGACTTGCTGGGAGTAATCGCGGGCTTCCGCCTGGCATTCCTCATCTACATCCAGTGGGGTGTGCTCTACGCCGGCGAAGCGGCTTCCCCTTCCTATAATTTCTACCTGGCGCTGGCGGCCGGCATCCTGCCATTCTACTGGCTGCTGTTCAAGCTGCACGGGCTCTACCGGTTCCGCATCAACCTGAGTCTGCTGGAAGTATTCCCGGCGATCCTGATGGCGGTTACCGAGGCGTCGATGGTGATGCTGGGAATAACCATGGTCATCTTTCCGGTAGTCCATTATTCACGTAACATCATCGTCATCTCCTGGATCACGACGATCGCCTGTGTCTCCGTGGCGCGCCTGCTGATCTACGCGGCGCAGCGGTACGGACGCAGCCATGGCTGGTACGTGAAAAACACCCTGGTGCTGGGCGCCGGCAAGGTCGGCATCTCCTGCGCCACCAAACTGATGCAGAATCCTGACCTCGGCCTGCGGTTCGTCGGCTTCCTCGACGAGAAGCCTTCCGAGGCTGCCACCGGCTTCGGCTCTTACCAAGTCTTCGACGATTACGACCAACTGGAGGAAGTGCTGCGCCAGTATCACATCCAGCATATGGTGGTCGGTTTCTCGCGCGACCGTCACGACGCCATCGTCGAGATCATGGAGCGCTGCCGCCCGTACAACATCGAGTTCACCATGGTGCCGCGCCTCTATGAGATCTTCAGTGACAGCGTCGGCGTGGAGCACATCCGGGGGCTGCCGGTCCTCGGCCTCAAGCGCAGCAGCATCACCGGGCTGGAAGGCCTGGTGAAAAGGACCATGGACATCATCATCTCGATGGTCGTGCTGCTACTGCTGTCACCGTTTCTGCTGCTGGTGGCGATCGCCATCAAGCTGGATTCACCCGGGCCGGTCTTTTACCGGCAGGTCAGGCTGGGCAAGAACGAGAAACCATTCGAGATCTACAAGTTCCGGTCGATGCGGCACGACGCTGAAAAGGGCAAGCCTGGATGGTCCACCGCGGGCGACGCCCGCCGTACGCGCGTTGGCCGGATCATCCGGCCGCTGGGCATCGATGAACTGCCGCAGCTGATCAACGTGATCAGGGGGCAGATGAGCCTGGTGGGGCCGCGTCCGGAGCGTCCCGAGCACGTCGAGCGCTTCGAGCGGGACATCCGGGCCTACAACAGCCGGCACCGGGTGCGTCCGGGCTTGACCGGCTGGGCACAGATCAATGGGTTGAGGGGCGACACGGACATCGGTGAGAGGGTCGAGCACGACATCTACTACATCGAGAACTGGAACCCCTGGCTGGACATCAAGATCATGCTCAAGACGGTTTTCGCCTTCGTGGACCGCGACGCCTAGGATTCAAGCAGAAGAGGGCTGCGCCACGAGCCGGGCGCAGGGACTTGCGCCGATCAGTCGACCGGCTTGATCGGCGGCTCGCCCGCCAGCTCGCGGTACCTTCCCAGCCAGGTGTCCATCCTCTGTTCGAACTTCACCAGGATCGGCGAGCGGTTATCGCGCTTGTGCAGCTTGATGCGGTTGCGGCGCATCCGCATCGAGGTCTCGGTGGCGGAGCTGATCAGATTCTTTGCCTGGATCTTGTGGACGGCATACTCGAACAGGTCTCCCAGCGGCCCGCTCAGCACGCGCTCGAGCATGCGCTGACGGCGCTTCCAGAGCGGACTCTTGCTGAGGCGGTAGCGTATGCGGTCGGCCGACGGGCTCCAGGATGGAAAGACGTCGAAGATCCAGCGGTTGGCATCGATGAAGCGGTCGTAAGCTCCGTTGTTGAACACCGGCAGCGCGCCGAGGATCTCGCGGGCGTAGAAAAGGTTCTGGTTGCGGAAGACGAGATCGCTCTCGGAAACAAACACGTTGAAGCAGATATCGGGGTTGTGGCTAAAACGGCGCCATAGTCTCAGGAAGAAATAAGCAGTCCAGGTGCGTCCCCGGGAGCTGATGATGAGCAGATCGACGTCGTCGCCGGCGGGCGAGTTCATGGCCGCGAGAGCGCCGGTGACGGCGGCGGCTCGCAGGAAAGGAATTCCCTGCAGGGGAATGAGTCTCTTGAGGGCGATTTCCAGCTGTTGCCGTGACTCGGTTTCCCGGTCCATGCGGCGCTGGCAGTTCTCGGCGCGGCCGTCGAGATGGTAGAAATTGCCGCACCGCTTGACTACTCCGGTCAGGGGGCCTTCGGAGTTCAGGCGCTCCTCGGCCTCGTCGATGGTAATGGCGGTTTCCGGGGCGAAGCGGACGATCTCGTCGACCGTAAGGGGAAAGTCGAAGATGTCCGAATAGCACAGGGCCCTGATCATGGCTTCATCCTGCAGCTTCCGGTTCTGTGGTGTGCTGGCGGGAAGAGGCTTGCTCTCGGGCAGGGGTTGAATCGACGGTTTCATGACTGAATACTCACAGAAAAAGTATAATGCTTTCGAGCACGGAATTAAAACAGGGAATACCCTTGGATTAGTTGCTTTTTTGCGAACGGCCGGCGCCGCCGCATTCGAAGGAAAGGAATGGCTTTGCGAGTAGCTATCGCTCATGAATGGCTGACGACGCTCGGCGGCTCCGAGCGGGTGGTGGAGACGATGCTCGAGGTCTACCCGGGATCGCCCGTATACACGACCTTCCTCTCGGACCGAAACCTGCCCGCCTCCGTGCGCAGCTGGGACGTACGCACCTCGTTCGTACAGAAACTGCCGCTGCTGCACCGCATCTCGCAAAAGTACATTCCCCTGTTCCCCCTGGCGTTCGAATCTTTCGACCTCGACGGTTACGACGTGGTGATCACCTCGAGCTCCGCCTGCTCCAAGGGAGTGCTCACCGGACCCGAGACGCTCAACATCTGTTATTGCTACACTCCGTTGCGCTATGCCTGGCAGCCGCATCTTGACAAAAGGCTGGGGCATGCCAATGTGGCGGTCAAGGCCGCCAACGATCTGGTCGTGCATTACCTGCGCCTCTGGGACCGGCTGGCCAGCGACCGGGTAGATCATTTCATCGCCATCTCCGACCACGTGGCTGCCAGGATCGCCAAATTTTATCGCCGCGAGGCGGCGGTCATCTATCCGCCGGTTGACGTCGAGAGGTTTCCCGTTGTCAATTGCCCCCGTGAATACTTCCTGGTAGTTTCGCGGCTGGTGCCTTACAAGCACGTCGAGCTGGCCGTTGAGGCCTTTACCAGGCTGGGCCTGCCGCTCAAAGTCGTCGGCGACGGTCCCGAGCGCGACCGGCTCAGGGCGATGGCCGGCCCCAACATCGAGTTTCTTGGCTTCGTGGAGGAAGACGATCTGCCGGGGCTGATCTCCGGATGCCAGGCGCTGATATTTCCCGGAGAAGAAGATTTCGGCATCGTGCCGGTCGAGGCGATGGCCGCCGGCAGGCCTGTGATCGGCCTCGCCCGGGGCGGGCTGTTGGAGAGCGCCATCGACGGCGAGACGGCGGTCATGTTTCCCGAGGCGAGCGCGGCTTCGCTCGCCGACGCTGTCTCACGCTTTCGCCCTGAAGATTTCGATCCGGCCCAGCTGAGCAAACACGCAGCGAGATTCTCGAAGGAGCGCTTCAAGAAGGAGTTCTCGGAGTTCGTTGACGCCAGGGTAAAAGAGGCTGGGATCGGCCGTGCCGGGAAGTGAGCAGTGCCTTGAGTTCCGATCCCGCTGATACTTTGAGTTCCGACCCCGCTGATCTCTTCCGCTGCCCCAGGGACCGGGGCGAGCTGGGGCGGGTGGTCCAGCCGGATACGCCTGAGACCGCCGGGCTGGAGCTGCTGGCGTGCTCGGTCTGCGGTTCGGTCTACCGCATCCGCGAGGGCATCCCCTGTTTCGTTCCCGAAGACCGCTTTTATGAGGGCAAGTTCACGGCCCCGACCCAGGACGGCGTGGCTCAGCGCGCCGGGCCCAAACGCAAGGTCAAGGCTTTTTACGACCGCTGGTCGTCGACCACGGTCAAGCATCAGTTCACCCGCGAGTTCCTCAGTCACTACGGCCCCGGTACGCTCATCCTCGATGTGGGCTGCGGCGGCGGCAACGAGGTGCTGGCGCCCTGGCGCACCGTGGGAATCGACCTCTCGTTTGCCGGCTTGAGGTCGGCCGGGGAGATCTACCGTGCGGTCGCCACTGCTGACGCCACCTCGCTGCCCTTCGCCGACGGCACTTTCGACATCATCAATAGCTGGGACGTCTTCGGGCATATTCCCTTCGATTACAAAAACGCCGTGCTCGCGGAATGGAAGCGGGTGCTAAAGCCGGGCGGCCGCATGCTGCATATAATCGAGGCGCACTGCACGGCGCCCTTCTACAAGCTGGTGCAGCGTGACCACGAACTCTTCCAGAAATATTTTATCGAGCTCGACGGCCACTACGGGCTGGAGCTGCCCTCGCAGATCGAGGCGCGCTTCGAGGCCGCGGGCTTCAAGGTCGAGAAGAACTGGCCTTTTTTCCGCGCCGGCATCTTTCCTCCCGAGGAATACTCCAAGCGGCTGGGGCCCGAGTACGCGGCCCAGTCGAAGCTGCTTAAAGCACTCGCCGCCTTCGGCCATGCCTGCGACCGCAACAAGCAACTTGACCGGACGATGAGTTTTGCTACAGGAGTGGCCGCCCGCGCCCTTAATCCTCTCTTTCCCAAGGAGTGGGGCTCGACGGTGTTTATCGTGGCGCGGGGCTAGTGAGTATTCCTCGAGTACGCCCGCGGGGCTAGAGTCCTTCGTTCGGCTGGATCTCGGCCGGCGGCTCAGCGCCGCCACCCCGGCGCAGGACCTCCTTGATCTCCGACAGGGGGATGATGCCGATGGCGACGATGGCCGGCGTGTAGACGGCGATCGCCGCGGCGATGACCGCAAAGACGTTGATGCGGTCGCGCAGGACCCACACCAGCGCCCCCATCACCACAACCGGCGCCGTCACCTTCAGCGACATCACCGCCGTTGCCGTCAGCGATATATTCCTCCTCAGCAGCCAGAACATCTGCACAAGCCCCACGATCTCCGTGACCAGCGTCGTCACCGCCGCCCCGGTGAAACCATAATGAGGAATGACGTAGAGATTGAGGCCGACGTTGAGGACCATATTGAACAGGCCGACCCAGGCCACGGCCTTCTGCCGCTCGACGATCGTCAGCATGTTTCCCTGCAGGAAGGTGATGAACCACACCGGCAGCGTCCAGCCGAGGATGGCAAAAGCATTGACAGACGGCAGATATGTGTCTTTGAGCAGTGCCAGCACCAGCGGGCTTGCCAGCAGCCATATGCCTACGGCCATCGGCAGCGACACCGCCAGCAGCCAGCGGGCGGCGCGCTGGAAAGGGGCGTCGACGTTGTCCTCGCGCGAGCGGTAGGATTCCGCCAGCCTGGGGAACATCGCCGCCACCAGCCCCGAGGGAAGAAAGAGCAGCGCCGCGACCAGGTTGTAGGCGGCGCCGTACTGGCCGACCTCCTCGTCGCCGCGGAAAAACGAGACCATGACGCTGTCGATGCGGAAGTACACCAGGAAGAAGGCGACGATGAGGCCGAACGGCAGCGCCGATTTGAGATAGCCGGTCCAGAGCCTGCTGTCGAGTTTCAAAACGAAGGGACCGTACTTGCGCCAGGCGATCCAGACGGCCAGCGAGCCGCCGAAGAATTGCACGAAGGTGTTGCTAAGGGCGACGGCGACGAAACCGCGCCCGGCGAACAGCACCGCCAGCCCTGCGCCGGCGAAAAGGACCTTTTCCATCAGCCAGAGGAAGGCCTGGATGTGCATGTCCTGCTTGACCGAGAAGGCGATGGTCGAGGCGAAGAACCAGGAATACCCGATCTGGGCGACGGCGAAGGCGGCGACCGCCAGCTGGGTCGACTGGTCCTTCCCCATAAGAGGCAGTATCGCCACCATGATGATGGCCGAGGTGCTGGAGAGCAATGTCTTCAGAACCAGGATGCCGGTCAACCGCTCGCGCAACTGCTCGGGCTTGCGGGCAAACTCGCGGATGGTGTATTCGTGCAGGCCGATGTCTCCCAGGATCGAGAAGATCTCGGCCAGGGAGAAGGCGAAGACATACTTGCCGTAGTCCTCGGGGCCGAAGTGGCGAGCCAGGAACAGAAAAAAGAGAAAGCCGATTACCGCCCTTAGAAATTGCGCGGAGCTGAGAAGGACGGCGTTAAGAGGAACCCTGCTTTTTGTGGTCAATTCTTTCCCTGTTTCAGACGGTTTATGTGCTATAGTATCGACCATCCCCGGTGAAAGGAAGCAGCCTTTCCGGGCGATACACCACTCTATGGCAACCTGGGAACAAAAATTCGTCCGCTTCGTGGCCGAGCGCTGGGTTTTCCAGGGCACGGACCCCCACGACTACGCTCCCCGGACGCTGATCCTTGCGTTCGGCGAGGATTTCATCAGCCCCCGGCTCGAGCGCCACGAGCATTTCGGGACTCTCTACAGCGGACTGCTGGGCGGTCATCGCGTCGGCTACGTGAAGGTGCCGCCGGGCACGGTGATCCTCGAAGGGATCATGCGCGCCCTGGAGTTCACCCGTGTCGATCACGTCATCGGGCTGGGCACTTGTGGCGCCCTTCAAAAGGAGATCGATTGCGGCGACGTCATCGTCGCCGACTCCGCCAAGGCCGGCGATTGCATGTCCCTGCACTATGGATTTGATTACAATCAGGTGATTCCTGCCGACAAAGGCCTCACTGTGTCGCTTTCGGACTTCCTCAGCCGCCGCGGAATCGCGGTTCACAGCGGTCCGATCGTGACTACGGGGGCGGTCCTGCGCGAGACTGAAGAAATTCTCGCCGAGTGGAACCGGGACGGCTATCTCGGGGTGGAGCTGGAGGCTTCGGCGCTGTTTGCCCTGTCTAACTGGATGAAGATGAAGAGCACCATCGCCCTGCTGGTGACCGACAGCCCGGTGCGGCAGGAGACATCCGGAGAGCTTCACGGCCGCAAGCGCGAGGCTTTCGTGCAGGGGATAATCGATTACATCGGCTCCCCCGAGATGGCGGTCTAGGTTTCGAGCTTCGGGCCGGACGGGTTCCGGCCGGTTCCCGCCTTAGTATTGTCCATGGCCTTATGCTATTTTTGAATAGGTGATTTTTCCGCTGAATACTGCGAATAATAAGACTTCAGGCACGGTTTCGGTGGCCATCATGACGCGCAACGAGGAGGCCACCGTCGAAGAGGCTGTCCGGGGGGTCATGCCCTATGGCGACGAGATCCTCGTCATCGACGGACATTCCACTGACCGCACACGCGAGCTGGCCGAATCGCTCGGCGCCAAGGTCTTCCTCGATGACGGCCATGGCAAGGGTGACGGCATCCGCAAAGCCATCGAGGTGGCGAGCAGCGACGTCGTCGTGTTCATAGACGCCGACGGCTCGCATGACCCCGCCGACGTCCCCAAATTGGCCGCCCCTATCCTTGCCGGCGATTATGACATGGTAGTCGGATCACGCTGGACCGGGGGAAGCGACGAGCTCGGCGGCGATATGGGCAAGTTCATCCGCAGCACCGGCAGCTCGATCATCACCCTGGCGATCAACTATCGCTGGGGAGTCAGGCTGACCGACAGCCAGAACGGCCTGCGAGCGCTTTCGACCAGGGCCGGCCGGGCGATCACATTGACCGAGAACATATTCACCATCGAGCAGGAAATGATCATGGAATGTCTCAGGAAGGGCTTCAGGGTGGGCGAGGCGCCGACACACGAATACAAGCGCAAGGCCGGCGAATCGCAAATCGTCGTCTGGAAGATGGCCTACCGCTATGTATGGAGCCTGGTCAAGGGCCTGCTGAAAAAGTAACAAGAATGAAAAAAAGCGCCAGGGTGATTTTCCTCAACCAATGAAAAAGATCCTTTTCCTCAATCCGCCGCCCTTCGAGGGCATAAACGTGGTCCGTGAAGGCCGCTGCATGCAGCGGACCGGCGCCTGGACTTCCGTCTGGGCTCCCGTTTCTCTGGCGACCACCGCGGCAGTCGTGCGCGAGGCAGGCTTCGAGCCGATGATCGCCGACTGCAGCGTCGAGGACATGGATGAAGCGGGCCTTTCGGCGCTGATCTCTTCCTGGCAGCCCGATATGGTGGTCATCAACACAGCGACGCCTTCGATCGATAGCGACATCGCTGTTTCCTCACTGGCCAAGGCGGCTTATCCTGAGACCAGGACGCTGGCAATGGGAATCCATCCCAGCGCCCTGCCGGAATCGTGCTTCGAGATGGACGCCGAGCTCGACATGGTCGTTCGCGGCGAGCCCGAATACACCATCCGCGAAGCTGCCACGGCCTTGCGCGACGGCAAACCGCTCGACGGCGTCGCCGGCCTGCTCTACCGTGGCGTGGACGGGGAGATCCACACGAACCGCAAGCGTCCGTTCATCCAGTCACTTGACAAGCTGCCCTTTCCCGCCTGGGACCTGATCGACACAAACCTTTACACCCTGCCTTTCAGCGGCAAGCGTTTTCTGCTGGTCGCCACCGCGCGCGGCTGCCCCTACGGCTGCACTTTCTGCGCCAACAAGATCTTTTATGGAGCCAAGCTGCGCCGGCGCTCGCCGCAGAGGGTCGTCGACGAGATGCAGTGGGCAGTCGAGCAGTTCGGCATCCGTGACTTCTTGATCTGGTCGGAGTCCTTTACCACCGACCAGGGATATGCCATCGAGACCGCCGAGGAAATAATGCGGCGGGGCCTCGACATCAGCTGGGTCTGCAACAGCCGCGTCGACACCGTCTCGCCGAAGCTGCTGCGCACGATCAAGAAGGCGGGTTGCTGGATGATCGGTTTCGGTATCGAGTCGGGCAGCCAGGAGGTGCTCGATTCGGTGCACAAGGGCACCACCATCAGCGACGCCGTGCGCTCGGTGCGCATGGCGCACGAGGTGGGGCTGGAGGTCACCGGACATTGCATCCTCGGCTTCCCCGGCGAGACCGAGGCGTCGATGCAGCAGACGATAGACTTCTCCAAGTTCCTCAAGCTCGAGTACGTGCAGTTCTACTGCGCCGTTGCCTTCCCGGGATCGAAACTCTTCGACTTCTGCCAGGAGAGCGGCTGGCTGGATGAATCCGACTGGAAATACTTCGAGCAGAACTTCTCGGTGATCACCACGCCTCAGCTGACGGCCCAGCAGGTCATGGACGCCAGGGAGCGGGCCTACAAGCAGTTTTACTTCCAGCCGCATGTGGTGCTCAACACCGTGCGCAAGGTGCGCTCCAGCGGCGATGTCGCCAACTTCGCGCGCATGGTCAAGGATTTTCTCACCTGGGTATGAGCTTGCTGGCGCCGTTACCCCGCGGCTTGATGCCGGCATGAGCGGCCCGGTGACATCGTGAGCGGCCGAGTGCTGCAGATGAGCGGGCCCGCCGCCGTTTGCGGCCTCTGTTCTTCCTCCGACGTTCACGACCTCTTCCAGATCAAGGGCAGGCGGCTCAAAAAATGCAGTACCTGCGAGGCCGTTTTCGTCTACCCCCTTCCCGATTACGAAGAACTCATCCGTGATTATCAGGACGACTATTTCGCCAGCGGCGACCACCTCGAATGGGGCTATGAGGATTACTTTTCTCTCGAGGACGAGATCAGGGAGACCGCCAGGCGCCGGCTTAAGTTGATGCAGCCGTATATCCGTGGTGGAAAGCTGCTGGAAGCCGGGGCAGCCACCGGCTGGTTCCTCGACGAGGCCCGCAAGCAGGGCTTCGACGCGCAGGGCGTGGAGGTTTCAGGCACTGCGGCGAAGTGGGGGGAAGAGAACCTCAAGGTGCCGATCTTCAACGCAACGCTGCGTGAAGCGAAGTTTGCTGACGATGAGTTCGACGTGGTGGTGCTCTGGGATGTGCTAGAGCATCTGACCGAGCCGCTTGACGAGCTGCGTGAGATCCACCGGGTGCTCAAAAAGGGCGGCTACCTGTTCGTCAGCGTCCCCGATTTCGGTAGCGTCTGGGCCAGGCTGATGGGGCGGCGCTGGTTCGGCTTCACCAAGATCCGCGAGCACGTCTATTATTACAACCGGCGCTCGCTCTCGCGGGCCATGGGCCGGGCCGGGCTCAAGGTGGTAAGGGCGCAGTCGAGCCCGTTCCTGGTAAATCTGGATTTTCTGGTCAGCAAACTGGCGCAGTATAGCCAGCCGGCCGCGGGCGTACTGTCGAAGCTGCTGGGATGGCTGCATCTGAGGGACCGGAAGATAAATCTGCGGACGATCGACCTGTTCATGGCGGCCCGCAAGGAGATCTGACTAGGCGGTTCTTGCGTGGTGATGCGCCGGCGCGCGAGCGGCGCAACGACTGCGGTTTATCCCAGGGCGATCGCCATGATGCCGATGAAGATCAACACCATGCCCGCCAGCTTCCCAGGCGACACCGGCTCCTTGAAGTACGACCAGGCCACGAACATGATCAGCAGGAAGTTGAGCCCGATCATGAGTGGATACGCCAGCGAAAGGTCGGCGATCCTGAGGATGCTGATCCACAGCAGCTGCGAGAACGCGTAGAGCGCGGCGCCGCCGATTATCGCCGGCTTCAGCAGTGTGCGGGGGAGATGTTTGAACTCCAGCAGCTCTTCCTCATTGTCCCCCGAAGCCCCGACCTTAAGCAGCGAGTTTCCCATCGTCGCCGTGATCGAGGTCATCAGCACCAGTATGATCTTGACCGCGATCATCCGGCGGCCTCCGATTGCGCGGAATCGGGCGGGTCGGATGTAGCCGCGGCCTCCGGCCGGGTCGACTGAAAGTGGACCACGACGATGCCCGCGAGTATCAAGAGCGTGCCGCCGAGACGCCTGAGGCTGACCTCTTCGTGCAGGAAAAGCCAGGATGCCAGCGTAATGTTGACGAAGCCGAGTCCGACGAAGATGGGATAGGCGTGGCTGATGTGATGCCGTCCCAGTATATAGACCCACAGGGCCATGGCGCTGACGCCGAGCACGGCGCCCATCCAGACATAGGGAGTGAGGAAGATGGCAAGCACGTCGCCCACCGAGTCGCCGGCGTGATTGGCGCCGATCTTGAGCAGCAGGTCGGCGAGATTCGCGAAGATAGTGATGATGATAATTATTAGGATCATTTGGCAGTGTGTCGGATGGAGACCTATCGGCCCAAGGCCATATTAACAAAAGTTGGACGCCCGTATCCGGGAGGAGACGCGGGGGAGGCGCTCTGGACGCTAAAAATAAAGATCTTGTATTGGTCATTAAAATGAGCTAATATATAACCTAAATTAAATACCAAAAAAGGATTGAAAAAATGAGGTCAGTACTCGCAAACCGCTCTGCCAGCATATCCGAGCTAAAAAGGAATCCAAGCGCCCTGATCGAGGAATCAGAAGGCGAGCCCGTGGCGATCCTCAATCACAACACTCCTACCGCATACCTTATTCCCGCGGATACCTACGAGATGATCATGGAGCGGATCGAGGATTATCAACTTGGCCTCATCGTCAGGGAGCGGCAGGACGAAATAGTGAAAGCCGTCGCCGTCGACATCGATGAGCTCTAAATACAGGCTGAAGTTCGTCCCTTCGGCGCTCAAGGAATGGAAGAAGCTGGATCGACCGATCCAGCTTCAGTTCAAGAACAAACTGGCGGAGCGCCTCGAACAACCGCATGTTCCTGCCAGCCAGCTGCGCGGCTTCCCAAATCATTACAAGATCAAGTTGCGTGCGTCCGGCTACCGTCTTGTTTACGAGGTCAATGACAGGGAAATCTGTGTCATCGTGATCGCGGTCGGCAAGCGCGAGAAGTTTGCGGTTTACAAGAGAGCCTCGGGGAGACAGGAAAAGTAGATGGCGGAAGTATTCGTCTTTATAAAAATTCTCGAAAACAAATTACTTTGGCTAGCCTGCGGACCTTTCCCTGCTATACTTACGAAGAAGTCTGAGATGCAGACATTAAAAACACGATGTGTAGCACATGCAGGGTAATTTGAGAGTCCTTTTAATCAATCCTCCTTACCGGTCACAGATTATCCGGCGCTATGTTTGTTCCTACAACGCGCCGAATTTCCTGTTCCCGCCCCTCGAACTCATGTACCTATCCGCACAGGCCAAGCTGGTTGACGGTTGCGAGGTGCTGCTGCTTGATTGCATCGCCGAGAAGCTGAGCCCGGGTGACGCCCTGGCCAGGGCGAAAGCCTTCGATCCCGAGGTGGTCCTTTCCATCATGGCGATCGAGTTTTTCGACAACGATATCGAGTTTCTGGGGCAGCTCAGGCAGGCTTTGCCCCAAGCGCTTGTCGGCTGTTTCGGCCATCTGCCGAGCAACTACGCCGAGGAGACGATGACGGCGACGGGCATCGATTACGTGCTCGTTGGCGAGCCCGACCTGGCTTTCGGATCGCTGCTCAAGCGGCGCACCGGCGGCGGCGAGGCCGTCGGTGAGGGCGTCGCCGTGCTGAACGAGAACGGCTTCACCGGCGCCGATTACCAGCGCAATCCCTCACTGGACGAGCTTCCCTATGCCGACCAGTCGGCCATCGACCATTCTCGCTACGGCGAGCCATTCTTCGGGCATCCATACACGACATTTCTTTCGTCGCGCGGCTGTCCCTTTCCCTGCGCTTATTGCGTGCGCACTTACGGCCGCAAGTTCGTCATGGCCTCGGCGGAGCACGTCGTCGGCGAGGTCAAGGCTGCGGTCGAGCAGTTCGGTATCAAGTACTTCCGGTTCATGGACGATACCTTCACGGCTTCGCGGCGGCGGGTGCTCGAGATCTGCGAGGGGCTCAAGGGTCTGGGGACGCCGATCCAGTGGAGCTGCCTGGTCAGGCCCAACACCATCGACGGTGAAGTGGCCGAAGCGCTTAAGTCCGCCGGTTGCACCCGGGTCTATGTAGGCATCGAGAGCGGCTCGCAGAAAGTCGTCGATTATCTGAAGAGGGGATACAAGCTGGAGCAGGTCATGGATAACCTGAGAGAGGTGCGCGACAGCGGCCTGGAGATGGTCGGCTGGTTCATCGTCGGCTCGCCGGTGGAGACGCGCGAGGACTTCGAGATGAGCATCAAGCTGGCGCGCGAGCTCAAGCTGGAGTTTATTGCCGTCTCAACGCTGGTGCCATATCCCAACACCGAACTCTACGAGCGGGAAGAGCAGAACATCGATTTCAGCCTGCTGCCCTATGTCTGCCAGTTCAAGGAGCAGTCCGGCACCGAGCGGGAAGCCGAATTCTACCGCCGCTACTATTTGAGACCGGGCTATGTTGTGCGAAAATTTAATAGTCTGGCCCGGCATCCGCGGGAGACTCTGAAAGCTTCCAGGGATTTCCTGAAGTACGCCGTGGCTTCCCGCAGGGACCCGAACCGGAAGGACCTGTTGTGAGCGCCATCAGGATGAGCGTCTGCGTCCCCTGCTACAACGAAGAGGCGATCATCGAGGCGAACTACAGGCGCATCAAGGATACCTGCGAGGCACAGGGTGTTTCCTATGAGATAATATTCGGGAACGACGGCAGCGCCGACGCGACGCTGCCGATGCTGGAGCAGATTGCGGCGGCGGATCACGCGGTACGGGTGACCAGCCATTTCCCCAACCGGGGCGCCGGCTTCACCTACCGCGAGCTGTACGACGCCGCGATGGGCGAGATCATCATCCAGATGGACTGCGATCTGGCGATGCCGGTCGAGGTGGCGATTCCCGCTTTTCTGGAAGAGCTGAAGCACACAGATCTGGCGATCGGTTCGCGGTATGTGGGCATCAAGGCCGACTATCCGCTCAAGCGGCGCATCTTCAGCCGTGGATACACGATGCTGACGCGGGTGCTGTTCAACATGAGCGTGGTTGACACACAGACAGGATTCATGGGTTTTTACCGGAGGATATTGCCGTCGCTCGATCTGAGATCTGACGGTTTCGAGCTGCTGGTGGAATTCATCGCCCAGGCAAACGCCGCCGGTTTCAAGGTGACCGAGGTGGGCCTGCCCTGGTTTCACGACACGACCAGCGGTGAGACCGAGGTCTGGAGCGAGAGCGTCAAGATGCTTACCGGCACCCTCAAGGTAAAGCGGCGTTTCAACCAGCTGAAAAAACAGAAGCGGCGCGCGGCCTGAAAGCCGCCGCCGCCGATTAGCAAATCAGGCGGGGGCTTCCGCCGCAAAAATAGAGGTAGAGATGGACAACATAAGCCTGGACAAGGTCCCCATCGGGGCCATGAAGATACTCTCCTGCTACCACGAGGTGCAGCAGATACTGGCGGGCAAGATGCCGGTGCCGCGGACAATGGAGTTCTTCCTCTCCAACGTCTGCAACCATGCCTGCGCCGGCTGCCACTCGCGCTACATGCACAAGAACGAGGATCGCTTCCTCGATTTTGACACCATGAAGGATGTCGTCAACGATTTCGCCGAACTGGGCGTCGAGGGCGTCGAGATCTCGGGAGGCGGCGAGCCGCTGATGTATCCGCAGATCATCCAGGCCATCGCCTTCATGCGCGGCAAGGGGCTCAAGGTCGGCATGTTCTCCAACGGCACCCTGCTCACCGACGAGCTTTCGGAATTCCTGGTGCAGAACCTGCTGTTTTTGAGGATCGCCTTTGACGCCGGCACAGCCGGGACCTACAAGAAGATCCACGGCCGCGACGATTTCGAGACCCTGATAAAAAACCTCGAGACCGTGGTGCGGTACAAGTCCAAGATCGGCGGCGAGAAGAAGGCTTCTTCGGAGCGCCGTCAGACCAAGGCAAAATTCGGCACGGCCACCGTGGGCGCCAAATATCTGGTTTCTACCAAGAACTGGCAGGAACTCGCGCAGGCCGCAGAGCTGGCCCGCGAGATCGGCCTCGACTACCTGCAGTTCAAGGCGCTTCGCGCCAGCAAGTTCACGCTCGACGAGGAGGCGCTCAAGCAGGCCGAAGAGGTGGCCGAGCAGGCGCGCGGCCTGAGTGACAAGAATTTCCAGGTCTTTGGCAGTCTGGCCAAGACCAAACCCATCGGCCGCTGCTTCCTCAACCCGATACATCCGGTGGTTGACGCCAAGGGTGACATGTATTTATGTGCATTCTTCCATCACCGCAAAGACACCCACAAGATCGGCAACATCTACGAGAAGAGCTTCCCGGAGATCTGGTACAGCGAGCGCCATTTCGAGGCATTCCGCAGCACCAAGCCCAAGGAGTGCGCCGTCTTCGACTGCCCCTTCCATGAGGCGGCGGTGCTGGCGCGGGCCTGGATCGTCCAGAACGAGAAGCACCTGGAGTTCATCTAGGGCATGGACGTACCCTACGTCGACCTCGCCGCCGCTTACCGTGGCCTCAAAGATGAGATTGACGAGGCGGTATCCACAGTACTCGCAAGCGGCCACTATGTGCTGGGCGAGAACGTCGCCGCTTTCGAAGAGGAATTCGCCCGCTGGGTCGGCACGGCTTACTCGGTCTCTGTTGGCTCCGGCACCGACGCCATCTACCTGACGCTGAAGGCGCTGGGCATCGGCGCCGGCGATGAGGTCATCACCGTCTCCCACACCGCTGTCAATTCGGCGCTATCGATCTCGAAGGCCGGCGCGGCGCCGGTCCTGGTTGACATCGATGCCGAAAGTTATTGTATTGACCCCGCTCTGCTGGAAGCGGCCCTGACCGCTCGCACCCGCGCGGTCATGCCGGTCCATCTCTATGGGCACCCCTGCGATATGGATGCGGTCACTGAATTCGCGCAGCGGCACAGCCTGAAGGTTATCGAGGACTGCGCCCAGGCCCACGGGGCCCGGTACAAAGGCCGGAGTGCCGGAACCATGGGGGCGGCTGGCTGTTTCAGTTTTTATCCCACCAAGAATCTGGGCGCCTGCGGCGACGCCGGAGCCGTTACCACCGATGACGCCGGCCTGGCGGCGAAGATCCGCTCGCTCTCCAACTGCGGGCAGGGCCAGGAGCGGTACCACAACATCTACCGGGGCGAGGTCAGCCGCCTGGACGAGTTGCAGGCGGCGATCCTGAGGATAAAGCTCAAGCGGCTCGACGAGGCCACCGGCAGCAGGCGCCGGGTCGCGGCTTTTTATCGCGAGCGGCTTGTGGATTCCGGCCTCGGGCTTCCCGCCGAGAAGGAATGGGCCCGCCACGTCTATCATCTTTATGTAGTGCGCTCAAAGGAGCGCGACCGCCTGCAGCGATTCCTCGCTGAAAAATCCATCCAGACACTGATACACTATCCGGTACCGGTGCATCTGCAGCCGGCGTATGCCGGTGAGGCGCACGGTCCGCTGCCGGAGACGGAGAAAGCCGTGGGAGAGATCCTGTCGCTTCCCTGCTTCCCCGAGATATCCAGCGAGCAACTGGAGAAGGTCGCCACGGCGATCGAGGAGTTTTAGGTCAAGAAGTTTTTGGGGCAAAGCAGCAAGCCAGGCCATTTGAGCCGACATCCTGAACATCAACACACCGCACGCGGGCTTTCGCAGGGGACGATACTGTTCCTCATCGTGCTTGCGTCCCTGATTATCAATACGATAATGACGCTGAAGCGCACGACGCTGCAGTTCGATGAGATCGAGTACGTGCGCATGGCCGAGAACCTCGCCGCCGGCAAAGGCCCGCTTGAGGTCAGCGGCCTGACCTCGACCCACTTCACGGCGCTGCTGCCGCTAGGCATCGCCGCCGCGGCAACCGTCTTCAGGAGCTACGTGTTTTCGGCTTATCTGGTCGTTACGATCTTCTGGAGCCTGATTACGGTTCCGACTTACCTCCTTGGCCGCGGGCTCGCCAACGGCAAGGTCGGGCTTATGGCAGCGGCGCTGGTGGCGGTCATGCCCGCCTTCATCGTCAACCGCGAATACGTCTACAGCGAGAGCCTCTACATCTTCTTCCTCCTGTTCGCGATCGTCTTCGGCCGTCACATGTTCAGGGGCTGCCGCGTGCCGTGCTCGATCCTGGCGGGGACCTCGCTGGGGCTGGCATATCTGGCCAATCCGGCGGCACTCTACTACGTTTTATTATTCGCCGGCCTGGCGGCCGCGGTCGCCATCCGGAATGGCATCTGGCGCCATATGGCCAAGGCCACGGGGCTGTTCCTGCTGTTCTTCGCCCTGTTCGCGACGCCCTATGTACTGTTTCTGCACGCCGAGCTTGGCAGGTGGACATATAGCGGCAAGACCGTCGGCGGTCCCATCTACGAGGCGAGCAACAATCTGAGCGGCGCGCCCACGATCCAGTCGGAGCGCGATCTCGAGTCATTGACCGACGACAACACCACGCTGAAGATCTTTCAACTCGAGGCTGACACCAGTGTTAACAATCCGATTAATTTTGCTATCGCTTACCCCAAACAGGCCGTCAAGAATTTCTTCAGCCAGCTGACCGTGCTCCACAACCAGGTAATGGTCGAGCTGGTTCCCCTGTGGCTGCTGCCGCTGGCGGGCCTGGGGCTGTTCGCGGTCGGCTGGACCCGCCGCAAGGCGGCCGGTGTGGGTTATCTGCTGCTGATGCTGGGGCCGGGCGTGCTCAACATGATGGTGCTGGCCTATCCGCGGTTCTTTCTGGCCTTCGTACCGCTGCTGATGGTCTGGGTGGCCATGGGCTGGTCGAAACTGCAGGAATGGGGCGGCGAGACCGTGGGCTTGAGCTTCAGCGAGCCGCGGGCGTCGCGCTATCGCCGCTGGGTTCCCTGGATCCTGGGCGTGGCCATATTGCTGCCGCCGCTGGCGCTGGCCGCGCACGATGGCTATCTCTATACCTATGACACCGGAGACAAGCAAGCCGGGCAATGGATCAAGGCCGAGACCGGCGGCGGCGCGCGGATCATGAATGCCGTGGCCGCCTATTATGCCGGCGGCACGCTGGTCACCCCGCCTTTTGCCGATTATGACCGGACCACGGCCTATGCACGCTACCAGCACGTGGATTACATGGTGTTCGACCGCAAGGCGCTTGCAGGTGACCATGCCGAGCTGTCACGGCTGCTGGGGCCTGCCGCAAGCCACCCGGAATGGAAGCTTGTTGATGAGATCCAACCCTCGTCGAGCAGCGATCCCGCCGACCAAATTTTGATTTTTCACCTGGAAAAAGCGGATACTTGATATGAAAGTACTTGATGAATCCTGAATCACAATCCCAAGGCGCAAGCCGCAGGCGCAGCTGGCAGATCCTGCTGGCGCTGATCTTTTTCGCAGCCCTGGCCATCCGGGCCCTGGCGGCGCTCAAGCGTCCCATGATCGAGCTGGATGAGGCCGTCTACGCCCGCATGGCCGAGAACCTGGCGGCGGGCAAGGGCCCGCTTGACCTGATGGAATTTTCGCGGGTGTTCTTCTCGCCGCTCTATCCGCTGTTCGTCGCCGGCGTGGCCGTGGTCTTCCGCAGCTACGTTCTCTCCGGTTACATCGTCGCCGTGGTCTTCGGCAGCCTCATGGTCATCCCGACGTTCCTGCTTGGCCGCGAGTTCGTCAACGAGAGGGCGGGGCTGATGGCGGCGGCGCTGCTGGCCGTCTTCCCCATCTTTGTTGACTACTCCTCGAAGCTCTACAACGAGAGCGTCTATATCTTTTTCCTGCTGTTCGGCATCTACTTCGGCTGGCACCTTCTGAAGAACCGCCGCATGACCTGCGGCATCATGGCGGGAGTATCGATCGGGTTTGCCTACCTGACCAATCCGACGTCGGTCTATTACGTGGTGATAATCGCGGGCCTGGCTGTGGTCATAACCTTCTTCCGCGGGGGCTGGGGGACCATGCTCAAGTCGGTCTCGATGCTGCTGGTCTTCTTCCTCATCGTTGCCGCCCCTTACCTTATCTTCCTGCACAGCGAGATGGGCAAGTGGTCCTTCACCGGCAAGGACATCACGCCGGCGATCCATTACTACTCCGCCGTGCACGGCCTCAGGTACAACACCGTTGAGTGGGAGAAGGATCTCTACAGCCTCACCAATGACGGGCAGGAAGTGCGCATCCTGCGGCTGGACGAGCTGCCGGGGATCAACGACCGCAGCGTCATCAGGCATCCTTTGACATATATCAAGATATTTGCTAACCAGACCAATATCTTCTACACGCAGGAGCTGGTCCAGGTATTTCCCCTCTGGCTGCTGCCGCTGCTGGGGCTGGGCCTGTTCGCCCGGGGTTGGGACCGCCGGCGGGCGGCCAAGGTGGGCTTCCTGCTGCTGATGATGGTGCCGGCTCTGGTGATCATGGCCATGTATGCCCACAGCCGTTTCTTCATGCCCTTTGTACCGCTGGCGATCATCTGGGTGGCGCAGGGCTGGCAGAAGCTCGAGGAGTGGGGCAGCGACACCATCACCCACAGCCTGGCCGGGCCTCATGAAGCGCTCTGGCGCCGCTGGGCGCCCTGGCTGATCGGGACGGCGGTGCTGCTGCCGCTGCTGATCATGTCCGGCGTCACCGTGGCCCGGCAGAGCTACCCGGTCGAGTACAAGGAAGCCGGCCAGTGGCTGCGGCAGGAGGCAGGCCCCGGCAGCCGGGTCATGAGCCGGGACTCGAGCGTCGCTTATTATTCGGGCGGGGTTTCGGTTATTCTTCCCTACGCAGATTATGAAAGCACCACCCATTACGCCAGGCTCAAGAACGTCGACTACCTGGTGATGGCGGATTGGGACATCAACAATTCGCGGCCGGACCTGGCGGTGCTGATGCAGGACGACTCGCAACATCCCGACTGGAGGCTCATCGACAGGATCCGCCCGGGCACCGGGCAGGAAACTCTGGTATTCCAACTGGTAAAATAGAAAAGGCTTATGACGGCAAAGAAGAAAATAGTCCTCCTATATCCGCGGAACCACTTCGAGAAGGTCTACCATCCGTGGACCTGGGCGCCGCTGCCGATCCTGGCGGCGTCAGCGCCGCTGTTCGCCGAGGGCTTTGACGTCAAGCTGATCGACGCCAACGTCGACCCGGCCTGGCAGCAGCGTCTGGTCGACGAATGCCGCGATTCCCTCATGCTCGGCATCAGCTGCATGACCGGCCCGCAGATCCACTTTGCCCTGGAGGCGGCGCGAGCCGTTCGCGGCGCCGGGCTGAAGCTGCCGATCATCTGGGGTGGTTACCATCCCTCGATCCTTCCCGAGCAGACCAGCCGGAACCAGTACGTCGACGCGGTCGTTCGCGGGCAGGGGGAAGTCACGCTGCTGGAGATCGCCAACCTCCTCGATCAGGGGGAAGATTTTACCGGAGCCGACGGCATCACCTTCAGCCGCGGCGGCGAGACCTTCAACAACCCCGGGCGTCCGGTGGCCGACATCAATTCTTTTCCGCGCCTGCCGTATGAGAAGCTCGATAATCCCAAGCAGTATCTCAACAACATGCACGTGGGCAGCCGGGTGATCAATTATGTCTCCAGCCAGGGATGCCCGGCGCGCTGTCAGTTCTGCGCCGAACCGCTGGTATACGGGCGCGCCTGGAAGGCCTACACGCCCGAGCGGGTTCTCTCCGACCTCGAATGGCTGGAGAGCTTCCTCGGCGTCAACGGCATCATGTATTTCGATTCCACCTATTTCGTCAAGGAAAAAAGAGCCCGCGAGATCTCCCAGGGGATGATCGAGCGCGGCATGAAATTCGGCTGGGCGGCAAACGCCAGGGCGCCGCAGCTGGGCAAGTTCGCGGAGGACACTTTCGACCTCCTCAAGCAGAGCGGCCTCTGGGCCTTCCTGGTCGGGGCCGAGAGCGGCTCGCGGTCGCAGCTGACCAGCATGCAGAAGGACATCGAGCCGGAGGACATCCTCGAGGCGGCGCGGGTCGCCAGCAAGCACGGCATCAAGATCTCCTACAGCTTCATCGTCGGCTTCCCGGGAGAGACCTCATCCGAGATCGAGGAGACCTGGGACGTCATGGAACAGGTCTCGAAGATCGTGGGGGAATATAATTCCCAGCTGCATTTCTATGCTCCGACTCCGGGGAACGCCCTCTATGACAAGGCGGTCGAGCTCGGCCTCAAGGGTCCGGAATCGCTGGAGGAATGGGCCCAGTTCACGACCGTCACCGGGCGGCTCCCCTGGATGGACAAGAGCTTCCAGAACCGCATGAAGCAGCGCGAGTTCTACATGGTCTACGGTTACCCGTCAGAGTGGGTGCGGCGGCGGGCCGCACGCAGTTCCCTCCGGCGCGCATACGTGAGCGTGGCCAGCGCAGCCAGCAAAACGCGATGCCGGCTTCACTTCTGGAGCCTGCCGGTAGACTGGTGGCTGTTGCGAGGCATGCGCGAGGGCACGTCAGAAGATTGAGGCCTTGATCGTTTCAGAAGATAGAGGCCGTTCAGGACGGCTTTTCCATTATTGATGTCTTTGCTTCAGTTAATTACCGCAAACGCATCATGTTTTTTTTACCACCCCGTGTAAGATTAAATCCATTGCAGGTAATACTGCTGTTTTGCTAGTGAAAGTCGCTCCGGGGCGAGCCTAATAGCCGAAGGCTTCCCGGAGTTTTTCTTTCCCTGATCGGGTGGGTATATTTTTGGGACCTTTCAATAAGCGGAGCCTTCTCCTGGCGTTTTCCGTGTTCGTCACGATGGCGATTTTCCATGCCCTGTCTTCCCTGGCGGCGGCATCCTCCGAGTGGTCTGAAACCGCCGTCGTCGCAGATTCCTCCGATCAGGTCAATCCTTCCATCAGCGGCGGCATCGTGGTCTGGCAGGATTATCGCAACAAGCAGATCGTCCCGCCCAACTCCGGCACGGGCTGCCCCACCGCTCAAAACTGCACTGCGGCTGACATCTACATGCGCGATCTTGCGGGCGGGCCAGAGCAACGGCTGACCGCCACCTACAACGCGCTGGATCCTGACATCAGCGGCAGCAACGCCGTCTGGCGCAACTGGGACACCGGCAAGATCGTAGTCCACAATCTCACCACCGGCGGCGAGCAGGACACCTCGGTGGCCGCGGCCCAGATGGTCACCCCTTCCATCAGCGGCAACATCGTGGTCTGGGGCGACTACAGGAACAGCACCGATTACGGCGACATCTACATGCGCGACCTGACCCAGCCGGCTGACGCCCCCGTGAGCCTGGCGGATCCATCGCCGGCGGTCCCCTATCCCACAAAAGACAAGCGCAATCCCGACATCGACGGCAACATCGTCGCCTGGGAGGACATGCGCAACGCCACCCAGGATGGCTCCGGCTGGTGGCACAATCCGGACATCTACATGAAGAATCTTTCGACCGGAGTGGAGCAGGCTGTCTGCACCAATACCTCCGATCAGTACAATCCCGTTGTCGCCGGCCACCGCATCTACTGGCAGGATTTTCGCAACGGCAACTGGGATGTTTACATGAAGGAAATCGATACCGGCGTGGAAACGAGAGTGACCAACAACGCCGCCGGCCAGAGCTGGCCCGGCGCCAGCGGTGATTTCGCGGTCTGGAAGGACGCGCGTGACGGCGGCGAGGCCACCTATTTCAGGAACATGGTCGCCGGCATCGAAGAGCGTATCAGCGCTCCGGGCTCGTCCTCGGCACAGAAGACGCCGGTCATCAGCGGCGCCCGCATCGCCTGGATGGACAAGCGGGCCGGCAACTGGGACATCTATGCGGCCCAGGACACGGTGGCTCCCCATGCCGGCGTGGTAACCCCGTCCGGCCTCATTGCGGGCACGGGCACAACGATTTCGGCGACCTATTCCGACGGTGGCACCGGCGTCGACCGCTCGACTGTGACTGTCTCGCTCGACGGCTCGCCTCTGGCTGCCTGCACCGTTACCGTAACCGGAGTGACCTGCGCGGCCGCAGGCATCGCCGACGGCCACCACAGCGTCAGCGTCAATCTTAAAGACCTCTCAGGGAACGCGGCGGTTGCCGGTGCTTCGAATTTTGACGTCGACACGACCGCGCCATCTATAACGGGGCTCTCGCCCGCGGGAACGGGCAACTCCGGCACGGTCACCCTGAGCGCCGATTATTCCGACCAGGTCTCCGGCATCAATGCCGGCTCGGTGGCTCTGAAACTGGATGGCAGCCCGCAGGCAGGTTGCACGGTGACGGCCTCATCACTTTCCTGTCCGGCTGGCGGGCTCCCTGAGGGCAGCCACCTGGCGTCGCTGAGCGTGAGCGATAACGCCGGCAATACCGCCACGCAGGACTGGAGCTTTACGGTGCAGGGCGGCCCCATCGCTTCCGGCTTCTCACCGTCGGCGGGCGCGGTGGTCAATAACCCGGTGGCACCGGTCTCGGCGGCCTGGACCCGCAATGGCGCCGGCATCGACGCCGCCTCGGTGAGCGTCTATATCGATGGAGTGCTGAGGGCGTCGCCAGCCATCACCCTCACAAGCGGCGCGGATTCGGGCGGGTTCAGCTTCCTGCCGGAATGGGGAGCGAGATTCGCCGACGGCGTGCACTCCGTACGCCTGGTCGTCTCCGACGTCAACAAGAAGGTCACCGATCAGACCTGGAGCTTTACGGTCACATCGCCGACCCTGTCACTTTCCACGATCGGTGTCTACTGGTCGAGCTATGCGAATTATGTTAATCACGATCTGTCAGTGCGCTATCGTCTCATGGACCCCGGCACGGGCCGTTGCCAGGGCGCCCGGATAGATCTGGGGACCGCGTCCAACGGGGCGATGCTGCTCGACGCGCTTCCCTATCCTGTTGGGAATATCAGCAGTGGCGCTTCGGTCGACTATATCTTCACCTACCTGATACCGGCCGGGGTTACCCAGTTCAGGACCGTAAGCTACGCCAGCTGCCAGGATGACGGCGGCAATACTTACTGGTTGCCGGGGCCGCCGCCCGTCTTCTAGCGGGCCGCCGCCCGTCTTCTGGCGGGCCGCCGGCGGCGCGCGGCGCCGGCTCTTCCTAGATCTCCAGCTTTCCACCCGACCTTTTTCCCATGGAAGCATCGATGCCCGACTGGCGCCGGTGCTTGATATCCGCCAGCCGGTCGGCTATCTCCTCGAGCTTGTGCGAGACCTCGGCCGAAGTCCAGTCCCGGTTACCGCGGGAGATCGATTGCGCCTCACTGCGTAGCGATAGTTCAAGATCTTCATATTCCATGACAACCTCTGGGGGGGGGGATTTTGTAGAAGCGATCGCCTGCCGAAGTATTGCTCCGATGTATTCAATCTCAAACCTTCGGTATGCTAGTCTATGTATGCTTGTGAAGGCATCATACAGGTTCCCCGCGCGCGCTTTGTCATTCATGGAAGAGTAGTGGCGATTGCCAGGATTTAAAACAGTAGTCAGGAATACGAGCTACGTCTTCGGCTCCAGGCTGTTCTCCCGCCTGCTATACACGGTTTTCGTCATCTACGCAGCCTCGCGGCTGGGCCCTGACGCCTTCGGCGCCTTCTCATTCGTGCTCGCCATCGTCGAGCTGCTCTCGTCGATCGGGGACATGGGCCTCACCCGGTACGGCGCCCGCGAACTCATCCGCTATCCCGGCAGGAAGGCTGAGCTCGGCGGCGTCATCCTGTCGCTGGAAGTGCTGACCTCGGTGGCCTTCGTCGCCATCGGCGTCATCGGGGTACTGCTGCTGGTGCCGGCATCCGAGAAACAGGATCTGCTGCTGCTGGGCATGATCCCCATCTTCCTCTCCGGATTCATCAACACGGCCGAGTCGGCTTTTATCTCCAGCCAGAATTTCTTTTATTCCTCGCTCTTCAACCTGCTGGACCGGATCGTCTTCGTCGCCCTGGGGATCGCGGCGCTGCTTGCCGGCGCCTCGGTGATCGTGGTGATGTGGTGCTACGTGGCCGGCGTCGTGGTCGAGGCGGTCCTGCGCATGGGCTTTGTCTTGAAAAAGATCACATCGTTCTCATTCAAGTTTCCCCGGCAGCAATTGAAGGAGATGCTGATCGCCTCGCTGCCGTTCGCCATCGGCGCGGCGGCCAGCATGATCTTCCTGCGGGTCAATATCATCGCCCTGGGGCTGCTCGAGGAATACTCAGCTGTCGGTATCTTCAACGTCGCCTACACTCTTTTCGTGCCTTTCATCTGGGTGCCGGTGACGCTGGCGCGCACGACGCTTCCCGGGTTCACCGAGATCTACGTGCGCGATCCCGACGCCGCCCGCATGAACAGCTGGCAGTGGTACCGGCTCATGGCCATGCTGGGCATCCCCGGAGCCATGGCCATCAGCCTGATGGCCGGGCCGGCGCTGTCGCACTTCTCTTCCGCTTACGCGGGAAGCTCGACTGTGCTGATCATCCTCATCTGGTCGTTGCCGATGATGCTGACGACCTCGGTGGATTTCAACGTGCTGCAGGTCGTCGACAAGGAAAGGCTGGCGGCCAGGGCCCTGGTGCTGGTGGCGGTGGCGACCGCGGTTTTGAACTTCATACTGATTCCGCCGTTCGGCATCAACGGCGCCGCTTTCGCCACCGTCGGCGGCACCGCCGTGAGGCAGTGGCTCTTCTATATGGCCGTCCGCAAGCATTTTTTGAAGAAGCACACCGCTGTACTGTTCGTCAGGCCCATCATCGGCGGCCTGGCCATGGCGGCGGTGGCGTTGCCGCTGTGGCGATATAATCCCTGGCTGGCGACAGTGGCGGCCCTGATGGTTTATCCGGTCGTGATCATGCTCATCGGCGGCGTCAAGCCCGCGGAGCTGAAAGCGTTGTTGAGGAGTTAGCCTATGTGTGGTATTGCGGGAATCGTCAGGAAGGAAATCATCGGCGACAGCGACGCCGCCCGTGCGTCCAGGATGGGGGAGATCATCCGGCACCGCGGGCCTGATGACGACGGCCTCAGGCGGGCGGAGAACTACTGCTTCGCCCACCGGCGCCTGAGCATCATCGACCTCGAGGGCGGACATCAGCCGATGGGCAACGAGGACGACACCGTCTGGCTGGCCTACAATGGCGAGATCTATAATTTCATGCCCTTGCGCGAGCGGCTGCTGGCGGCCGGGCATCAGTTCCGCACCCGCTGCGACACCGAGGTCATCATCCATCTTTACGAAGAGCTCGGACCCGCCTGTGTCGCGGAACTCAACGGCATGTTCGCCTTCGCCCTTTTCGACGAAAACAGGAAACAGCTGCTGCTGGCGCGCGACCGCGCCGGCATCAAGCCGCTCTACTACAGCTTCGAAGGCGGCGCCCTGGGCTTTGCCTCAGAGGCCAAGGCGCTGGTAATGACGGCGCCGCGCCTGCCGGCCCCCGACCGGAAATCCATCGTTGATTTCTTCGCCTTGAGCGTCATCCAGGAGGGCCGCACCGCCTTCGAGGGCATCAGCGAACTCGAGCCGGCCCACACGCTGGTGTGGCAACTTGGCGGCCGTCCCCAGGTAGAGCGCTACTGGCGGCCCTCGTACGCCGGGAAGACGGCTCTCTGCGGCGGCGAGCTTACCGGCGCCGTATCGGAGCTGCTCGACGACGCGGTCAAAAGCCATCTCGTCAGCGACGTGCCTGTCGGCACGTATCTAAGCGGCGGCCTCGATTCGAGCATCGTCTCGGCCATCGCCGACAACTACATCCCGGGGCTCAATACCTTCTCCGCCGGATTCACCGGACAGGAAAAAGTGGACGAGCGCGTCTACGCCCGGGAGATGGCGGCGAGCATCCATTCCAACCATCACGAGGTCGAGATCGGCCCTGAAGGAATGCTCGAGAACCTGCGGCGCATCGTCTGGCACATGGACGAGCCGACGCTGAGCCCGGGAGTCTATCCCTATTATTTCCTCTGCGGGCTGGTGGCTGCTTCGGTCAAGGTCGTGCTCGGCGGGCAGGGGAGCGACGAGCTTTTCGGCGGCTATCCGCGCTACCGCATGGCCTTGCTGGAAAAAGACCTGCAGCGCTCCTTCAAGGGGTTCAGGCTGCCACATCTGATCGCGGGGCTGAACGAATACCGGGGCCGCTACGGGCTCGGCGGGCTCAAGAACGGGCTGCTGCGCCTGAACGCCTCCGACGGGCGGCGCATCTACGAGATCGTCAGCGGCTTCCACCCGCGCCGGCTCCCCGATCTCTTCACCGATGAGTTCAAACATTCGGTGGCCGGTTATGACCCCATGGAGACTTTCAGCCGATCCCTGGCCGGCTGCGACTCGGACGACCTCATCGACCTGATGCTCTACAACGACTACCACAACATGCTGCCCAGCATCCTCAGGACCGAGGACCGCATGAGCATGGCGCACTCGATCGAATCGCGGGTGCCGTTCCTCGACCGCCGACTCGTCGACCTTGCCGCTTCCATTCCCTCGAGCGCAAAGGTCAGCGGCGACGATCCCAAGCTGATCCTCAAGTCGGTGGCCCGCGGCCGGGTCCCGGAGAGCATCATCACCCGCCGCAAGCAGGGGTTCTCGGCGCCGATCGACAGCTGGTTCGTCGGGGCGCTGGGCGCTGAAGTGCGCGAGCTGCTGCTGGGGGAGCGGGCTTCGGCCCGCGGATTCTTCTCGCGGCCCTACCTGGAGAAGCTGATCAAACGCTGCCTGGAGCAGAAAAAGGACATCTGGCGGATCTGGTCATTGGTAACTTTTGAAATGTGGTGTAGAATATACGCCGATGGCGAGGGCTTCGATAACCACCAGTAATTTTCCCACCCTGCCCCCGGCACCCCTTATTTCTTCATCCGAACCCCCTGATTCCACGAGACTTTTAAGATCATGAGCGGCGTCGCCGGCATATTCCGCGATGCTTCACGTCCGGTTAGCCAGCAGGAGCTGGACCGGGTCGCTGACGCCATCGCCCATCGCGGCCCCGACGGCCGCAAGGATTTCCTCGAAGGCGGGGTGGGCTTAAGCCACCAGTTCCTGAAGATCCCATCCGCGGTCTCGGTTCCCCAGCCGCTCACCAACGAGGACGGCCGCGTCACCATCGTCTGTGACGGCAGGGTCTATAACCACGCGGCGCTGCGTTCGCGGCTGGAGTCGCAGGGACACACATTCAGGACGCCCAGTGACATCGAGGTGCTCGTGCATCTTTATGAGGATAAGGGCGAGCGCTTTCTCGACGACGTCAATGGCATGTTCGGGCTGGCCATCTTCGACGCCCGCAAGGGCCGCCTGATCCTGGCGCGCGACCGCATCGGCATCAAGCCCCTCTACTACACGCATAACGGCGGCGATCTGCTCTTCGGCTCCGAGATCAAGGCTGTGCTGGCCGATCCCGGCGTGCAGCGCAAGGTCAATTTCCGGGCGATGAGCGATTTCTTCGCCCTCTCCTATATCTTTGACGACCAGACCATGTACGAAGACATCATGGCGCTGGCTCCAGGGGCCATCTACACCGTCGAGGCCGGCAAGCGGGGCCGCCTGCACCGGTACTGGGACATGGATTTCGCGCCCGACGCCCCCTGGGACGAGGCCGAGCTGGCAGAGAGAGGTCTGAACATCCTCAAGGAGGCCGTGGCCCTCGAGGTAGGCGACGTCTCGCCTCTGGGAATCCATTTGAGCGGCGGCATCGATTCGAGCTTCATCACTTCCATCGCCGCCGACATCGACCGCGACCGCCTCATCGCTCTCTCGGCCGGCTTCAGGGAAAAGGATTACGACGAGCGCGACTACGCCCGCATCGCGGCCCAGAACGCGCGCGTGCGCCACGAGGAGATCGAGGTCTTCCCCGAGGCCAGCACTTTCATCGACATCATGAAGAAGGTCATCTGGTACATGGATGAGCCGACGGTCAGCCCCGGCATCCATTCCTTTTACATCCTCAACGAATTCACCGGCAAGCACGTGCGGGTGGTGCTGGGCGGTCAGGGCAGCAACGAGCTGCTGGCGGGATACAACCGCTACATCATGGCCCAGATGGGCGACGTCTTTTCCGGCGCCGTCAAACATCTCAACCCTGCCGCGGCCGTGCGCGAGATCATGGCCATGAAGAACTTCTACGGGCCGCGGCCGCTCAAGGGCCTGTTCCTGGAAACATTCAAGAATTCGGGACAGCGGGCGCTGCGCATCGCCAGCACCTTTGCTCCCCAGGAGAAGGAAAAGCTCTTCTCGGACAAGCTGCGCTCCGAGCTGGGTGGATATACCACAGAAGCGCGTTATCTCAACGGTTTCCAGAACGCCGCGGCCAGCACCACCATCGACCGGATGATGTACCTCGACATGAAGAACATGATGCCGAACATGCTGCGCATCCTCGACCGGACCTGCGCCGCCTTCTCCATCGAGGCCCGCACGCCGTTCCTCGACCATCATTTCGTCGAGTTCGCCTGCAGCCTCTCCGACGACGCCGTGCTCAAGGGCACCGAGTCGAAATACATCCTCAAGAAAATGGGGGAAGGCATCCTGCGCAACGATACCGTCTACCGCGACAAATCCGGATTCGCGGCGCCGGTGACCCCCTGGCTGCAGGGCCATCTGCGGCGGGATGCGCGCGAGATCATCTTCTCCGACCGCTTCCTCGGAAGGGGTTATTTCCACGAGGCTTATCTGCGCAGCCTCATGGACAGGCATGAAAAAACGGGCAAGGGCGTCTGGCAGGTCTGGATGCTGCTCATCTTCGAACTTTGGCACAGGAGTTTTATAGATAACGAGGCTTAGTGTTATATTTTACCGGGCCGAGGGTAAGATTCTCTGATCCGGGAAGGTTTTTACGGTGATAAGCGAACTTATATAGGAGGCAGCAGATCATCTTGAGGGGGAGAGCGTGAAGGTCCTGTTCATATACCCGAACGTGGCGCGTTCGCGTTCGCCTCAGGTTGGACTCAGTTCCCTGGCGGGGACACTGGCCCGGGACGGACATGACTCCCGCATTTTCGACATCACCTTCCTTGACGACAGTGATGTCCCGGCCGCCTACCGCAAGGCGCTCGCGGATTATCAGCCGGACCTCGTCGGCGTCTCCTGCCGCAGCACCGAGTGGGATACCGCCAAGCAGATACTGCAGGCCCAGCCGGTCAGCGTTCCCGTCGTCGTCGGCGGGCCCCACGCCACCATCGCCCCCGAAGAAGTCATCGCCCACGAGAGCGTGGACATGCTGGTTCGCGGTGAGGGCGAAGAGGCGATCATCGACCTGATCGAGCGGCTCGAATCCGGGGCCGACCTGACTACCATGCCTAATCTCTGGGTCAAGCGCGACGGCCGGATCCATCGCAACGACGTGCGCGACCTCATCGCCGATCTCGACAGCCTTGCTCTTCCCAACTGGGACATCTGGGACGAGCGGCACTTCCGCGAGCACTACCACCAGGTCTTCTCCCCGGGGGCAGTCACCTTCGGCGACCTCGAGACCTCACGCGGCTGCCCGTATTCATGCCCTTACTGCATGACCCCGGTGATGCAGGAGATCTATCGTGGCAAGGGCAACTACCACCGGGAAAAATCGGCGTCCCGCATCATCGCCGAAGTCAACAAGATCGTCAGGGACAGGGGCGTCGACTATATCCGCTTCACCGACGAGACCTTCATCCTCAACCGCAAGCGCATCCGCGAGTTCTGCAAGCTCTATGAGGGCATCGGGCTGCCGTTCTCCTTCAGCACCCGCCCGGAGACCGTGAACGACGAGATGATGTCACTGCTGGCGAAGGCCGGCGCCAACACCGTATCCTTTGGGCTGGAGTCGGGCAACGAGCAGTACCGGCGCGAGATGCTCAATCGCAAGACCCGGCAGCAGGAAGTCATCGACGCGGTGACGATCGCCCGGCGCTACAACATCAAGACTTTTGCCTTCGTCATGATCGGACTGCCCAAGGAAGACAGGGCCAAGATCCAGGACACCACCGAGTTCATCAACCTGATCCAGCCCGACATCTTCCAGATAACGATCTTTTATCCCTTCCAGGGAACGCCGTTTTATGATTACTGCCTGAAGGAGGGGCTACTCAACCGCGACCACGAGCGGTTGACGGAGATCTGGAAAGGCTCGGTGCTCAACCAGCCGGACCTCCCCAGCGATTATCTGATCCGGCTGCGGGAGCTGATGCTGACCTTCGCCAAAAGGGACCGCCGCTGGTGGCCGCTGATGCGTTTCATGGAAAAGAATCCGTTGGCGTTCAAGGCCTGGAAGGCCGCGCGCAAGAGCGGCAGGATAGCTTCAAGGGCGGCAAGGCTGCTGGCTAACCCGGATGGGCCCCGGTATACTGGTCTTAGAAAACCCGGCGAGGAAGCAGTCCCCGCCGGAGCCCATCCAAGTCAACAAAGCTAACCTTTGAACAATTCATCGCCCGGACGGGTGAGCCCGCGGCAAAAACCGAAGATCGTCCTTCTCTTCCCCGAACCCCTGGAGGGCAGCGGCTACTCGCTTGAGATACCGCTTTCCATCCTGGCGGTGGCGGCGCCCCTGCATGCCGACGGCTACGAGGTCATCCTCATCGACGAACGCCTGCGCGACGATCCCGAGGGCGATATCCTCAAGGCGGCTGATGGGGCCATCTGCGTCGGCGTCAGCACCATCACCGGTTTCCAGCTGCAACGAGCCATCAAATTTTCCCGCATGATCAAGGACCGCTGGCCGGACATGCCGATCGTCTGGGGCGGCTACCATCCGTCGCTGCTGCCCGAACAGTGCGCCGCCGAGCCTTACGTCGACGCTGTCGTCCGGGGCCAGGGCGAGCGCAGCTTCCAGGAGATAATCTCGCGGCTGGAGGCGGGCGCCGATTTCAGCGGCGTCGCCGGCGTCACCTTCCGCGACGCTACCGGAGAGGTCGTCAGCAACCCCGACCGGCCCATGGACAACGTCGACAGCTTTCCGCCGGCCCCCTACGAGCTGCTGGACATCGACCGCTTCTTCCGCCTGAACGGCGGCAGGCGCGCCCTGCAGTTCATCTCCAGCCAGGGCTGTCCCTTCAAGTGCACCTTCTGCGTCGAGCCCAAGGTCTTCGGCAAGTGGAGCGGCCGCAGCGCCGAGCATGTCGTTGATGAAGTCGAAGCTTTGTACAGGAAACACCATCTCATCCACGTCACTTTCTCCGATCCCAATTTCTTCGTCGACCGCAAACGGGTCGAGGCAATGTGCCGCATGTTCCTCGAGCGAGGCATCCGCATAACCTGGAGCGCCGCCGCCAGAGCCGACCAGGTGGTGAGGATCTCGCCGGAGCTGTCGCGCCTGATGAGCGAGTCCGGCTGCTCGCAGATCGGCATCGGCGTCGAATCGGGCTCCCAAACGATCCTCGACATGATCGACAAGCGCACGTCACCGGAGAAGGCCATCCGCTCCAACCAGATACTGGAGCAGGCAGGCATCCAGGGTTGCTACGCTTTCATGGTTGGCTTCCCCAAGGAACTCGATGAATCCGAGGATGAGATCCGCCAGACGCTGAGGCTGATCCAGAGGATGCGCAAATCGCACCCCGAGGTGATCACGGTTACTTTCTACGTGACGCCTTATCCGGGCACGCCCATCTACGATATGGCGGTCAAGCTTAATCTGAAAATGCCCGAGAAGACCGAGGACTGGGCCGACTGGGAATCGACCAGCGTGCAGACGACGTGGATCACCCCGGCGGAAAAGGACCTGGTCGAGCGGTGCAACAGTTTTTATTTTCCTTTTGCGTATCCGAATCACCTCTTGCGCAAGAGGCTCGAGCAGCTCAAGTGGAAGCCGCTTCTGTATCCGCTTCACTGGATGGCGGCGGCGCGGTGCCGGTTCGGCTGGTACGGCCTGCCTTTTGAATGGCGCCTGATACAGAGGCTGGCGAGGATGAACCGGTTCCGGAAATTCGGTTCGCAGATCGACGCCTTGCGCGGCTACTAGCCAGGCGTCGCGCGAGGGCAGCATCCCCTTTGAATGGGGCGGGCAAACTGCGTGGAACAGGGGCGGGCATCATTTCACGTTTCAAAAGCTCATCGACCATCATCTTCACAGCGGCGGCGCTTGCCTTGATCCTGGCTGCCATGCTGGCCGCCGCCGGCTGCGGTGATTCGGCCGGCTCGCCCAGCATCTACACCGGCAACAACGGCAGGGATGCGCCCCTCACCTCCCGCGACATCAAGCTGCTGGCGGACTTTCAGAACCAGGAACTGTTCAGCCGCGGCAAACGTATCTACTTCGATGCCCTGGAGACAGAGGGCGCGGTCCATTTTGACGGGAAGCAGGGCATGGCTGTCTACAAGGGCGGCGTCAACGAGATCGTCGACCCCAGCTTCGAGGGCAAGGGCTGGGTGCTGGGAGCGGGAACGGCCCTCGACGCCGCCACCGCCAGCCACGGTAAAAAGTCACTGCGCGTGGCCCCGCAGGGGACCTCGGGGGTAGTGGCCAGGCTGGCCGAGCGCATGCCGGTGGCCGCCGACCAGGCTTACGACCCGATCGCGCTGGGCACCTTCCAGGCTCCGCGGACGCTCTCCTTCGACCATCAGGTCACTTCTTACGCCGGCGGCGCTCTCACGGTGCGCCTGGTGGCCTTTGACGCCGGCGGAGCACAGCTGGGATTCCAGGACGGCCCCGTCGACCCGGCCGCGTCCGGCTGGGTGCGCGATGGCGGTTTTATCTACCGGCTGCCCCCGGGGACCGCGTCCTACACGGTCGAGGTCGTCAGTGACGGCTTCAAGGGCGTGGCCAATCTCGACGCCTTCCAGTCCGAGGCCAAGGATTTCTTCACACCGTATTTCGATGGCGACTCCGAGAACTGCATGTGGGTGCGGGCGGCCACGCCCCAGGTCTTCCACGGCGAGCTCTACGATTCCGGAACCAAGAGGGCTTCGATCCTCTGGGCCTCCACGGCTGTCTTCGGCGCCGGCGCCGCCCTCAGCTTCGGCATCGGCGCCTGGCGCCGGAAACTGGGTCTGATGCTGCTGCCCCTGATGGCGCTGCCGCCGGTCACCTTCCTGCTCCTGATCGTGGCCGGTGTTGGCATTACTCCCGATTCTTGGCCGCTGAAATTGAGGCTGGCCGGTTCGATGCTCGAAGCTAATGACACCTATTATTACCGGGTGACGTCGGTGGACGCCCAGGGCAAGGAGAGCCCGCCGTCGGCCGAAGCCCGGGTGAGGACCAACTTCAACCAACGCATTTCCCTGCTCCAATGGGAGAAGGACGTCGGCGCCGTCAAGTACAGGGTCTACCGCGGGGTCAATACCTACGGGGAAGACCGCTTCTTCGAGGTAAACGCCTCTGACGGATATTTCATCGACGAAGGGCGCGAAGGCGTTCCCGGGAGGCCACCGCTGGAAGAGGGGGAAGACACCGGCTGGTCGAACGCCTCGCGTTCGCTGAGACCCAGCCTCGACGTCAGTATCAGCAACACCAGGCTGGGCTTCGATCCCACCGTAGATTTCTGGGTCACCGGCGAGGCTGAGTTCGACTTCTCCAACGATGCTCCTTACCGGCCGGCTTCCTATTTCGAGATCGGTGACCCCAGCCGGGAGACGCAGCTGGCGTTCTCCACCCGCTATCTGCCGGCGGTAGGTGACGAATTCTCCAAGGTAATAGTGATAAAGACGGGGAGTCAGACCGGCCAGGGAGAGATTTCCTCGCTGCCGCTGGAGCCTGTGCATCCGGGCTCGGTGATCCGTTACGTGGCGGCCCAGCTATACAGCGCCAACGGCGATTTGCCCGCCGGCGTACACCTGTGGTATAGAATTGATGGAGGAGAGGTGAAACACATCACTTTTCCCAATGTCGAGCCGATAGACGGACAGCCGACCATCCGCATCTCCAAGCGCTGGCATTTCGATGAATTCGGCAATAACAGTTATTGCCGCAGCATCGCCATCGTCGCGGGAAAGGTGAGCGGCGAGGACGTCGCCAGCATGATGGAGCCGGGCGACGTCCCGGAACGCCTGAGTTTTCTGACCGGCGGCCGATAATCCGGCGAGAGCCGGGGCCGACAGACTTTTTCAACCGCAATTTGCCGTACTCGGGGTAAAGGGTTGGGTGAACAAGCGAACAAGGTAACACTGATAATGCCGCGCCTGAGGCGCGAGAGTAACGTCTGGGCGCCTTTGCCGCTCCAGGCGCTGGCGGCACCTCTGAAAGCCGCCGGAGTGCAGGTGGAGCTGGTCGACGGCCGTGTCATTCATCCGCACCTGCCGCGTATCCTCTCAGCGGCTCGCGGCTCGCTGTACGTCGGCCTGTCGGTCATGACCGGCTGGCAGATCCACGACGCGGTCAACATTTCGCGGGCGGTCAAGGACGCTTATCCTGACATCCCGGTCGTCTGGGGCGGCTATCACGCCAGCATGCTTCCCGAGGAGACTCTTTCCGAGAGTTACATCGACTATGTCATCCGCGGCCAGGGGCAGCTTTCGGCGACGCAGCTGGCGCAGCGTCTGCTGGCCGGCGAGTCCCTTGAGGGAATACCCGGTCTGTGCTATAAACGCGACGGCAAACCCGTGATCACCGGGCATCCGAAGCTTATCGACATCGACCAGTTCCCCTCGACTCCCTACGATATCCTCGACATGGAGAAGTACATGGTGCCCGACCTGGGCAGCCTCACGATGAAATATTTCTCATCGCAGGGCTGTCCCTTCGGTTGCGGTTTCTGCGCCGAGACCGCCATGTACGGCCGCGGCTGGGTGGGCTTCTCGCCCGAGCGCGTCGTCGACGACCTCGAGATCCTGGCAAGGGATTACGGCGTCAACGCCATCGATTTCGCCGATACGAACTTCTTCGTCAGCAAGAAGCGGGTAAGAGCCATATGCGAGGGCATCATCGAGCGCGGCATCGACCTGAAATGGGCGGCCGACGTGCGCACCAAGCAGTTCATCGATTTCCCGGCGGAGCTGAGGCAGCTGGTCTATGACGCCGGTTGCCGGCGCCTGCTGCTGGGCGCCGAGTCCGGTTCCCAGAAGGCGCTGGAGAGCATCGGCAAGCAGACTACCGTCGACGACACCCTGCACGTCTCCCGGATCTGCAACGACCTGGGCATCATCGCCCGCTTCACGACCATGTTCGGCTTCCCCGGGGAGCCCGAGAAGGACATCGAGGCGACCCTGCGAATGATTGAAGGCATCAAGGCGATCAATGAGGATTTCGAGGTCCACGGATTTTTCTTCGCTCCCTATCCCGGAGCGCCCATGTACCAGGAAGCGCTGCGGCTGGGATTCCGTCCGCCGCAGTCGCTCGAGGAATGGGCGGATTTCGACCTCACCGAGCTGCACACACCCTGGGTCGATCCGGTCTACAAGGAAAAAGTTGACATGATCATAGATTTCTACATGCCTTTCGCGTCGCCGGGGCCTGAGCTCAAGCGCCGCATGGCCGCCGGCGGGCCCAAGGGATACGCCTACCGCGCCATGCACAAGCTCGCTTCCTGGCGCGTCGGCAATCGCGACTTCCGCGCGCCTCTGGAGTGGCAGCTGAAAAAGCGGCGCGCCGGGAGAAAGTAGCGATGTCCGATACGCCAGCGGGCAACACCTTCGAGGAAGCGGAGCACCAGGTAGACTGCGCCGTGTGCGGCAGCGCCCTGCAGCGCCCGATGTGGAATGTCAGGGACACGCTGCTGGGGTCTCCCGAGCAGTACCGCATCGTCCGTTGCCCGGATTGCGGTACTTTGAGGATGTCACCGCGCCCGGCCTTCGACGAGCGCCGCAACGCCTTCTCCGACCTCTATCCGCTGTTCGATTGGGCCCTGGGCCGCAAGCGCGCCCAGGCCGAGCAACGGATCTCCCGTTTCGCACCGCAGATCGCCGAGCTCAACCGCAGGCAACGCCCCGGCAGGCTCCTGGACGTCGGCTGCGGCGACGGTTATTTCCTTCTGGGAATGCAGCGGCGCGGCTGGGAGGTCAGCGGCATCGAACTTCACGAGAAGGTTGCCGCCTATGCCCGCGACGAGCTGGGCCTCGACGTCAAGGGCGGCGCCGAACACGAGGTGGACTGGGGCGGCAAGTATGACTGCATCGTGCTGATGGGCGTCATCGAGGACGTCGACGATCCCAATGCCTGCCTCCAGCGCTGCGCCGAACATCTCAATGACGGCGGCCTGCTGATGGTGCAGACACACAACATCGGCAGCTGGGAAGCGCATTATTTCGGGCCGTACTGGTTCAACATCGAGGCGCCGCGGCATGTATGGCACTTTTCACCCGAGACGTTAAAAAGACTCCTGCAAAACAATGGTTTCGCCCAGGCCGATCTGCTACACTACGGGGCGGCTTACGTGACCGAGCGCAGCATCGAGAACAAGCGCGGCAAGGTGTTTCCCTCATCGGCGATCGACCGGGTCGTGCGCCGGGCGGTGGTGGCCCCGGCGGCCAAAATATTACCGAAACTCGGCCAGGGCATCATGATCGAATCTTACAGCAGAAAATCCGGCGGCGGGCAGCAACGTCCATGAAGTTCGTCTTTTTCTTTCCTTTAACCAATGTCAATAACCGGCACAAGGTCAGCTCGCCCCTGAGCGTCCTGTCCTGTGCGGCGCCGCTGCGCCGCGAAGGCATCGAAGTCGAAGTCGTCGACGCCCGCGTCGAGCCCGACTACGAGCGCATGGTGCTCGAGAAGATGGCCGACGCTGATGTTCTCGGCGTCAGTTCCATGACCGGATATCAGATCGCCGACGGCCTCAAGGTCTCGGCGGTGGTAAAGTCGAAATACCCCGAAAAGCCGGTGGTCTGGGGTGGATATCATCCCTCGCTGCTTGCCGATCAGACGGCGCGTGACCCCCGGATCGACTACGTGGCCCGCGGTCAGGGCGAGGTTACCTGCCTGGAGATAGCCAGCCACCTGCAAAACGGCCAGCCGCTCGATGACATCGACGGCCTGGTCTTTCGCCGCAACGGCGGCATCGTGCAGAACTCCGAGCGCAAGGTCGCCGATCTCGACGAATTCCCGCCGATGCCGTACGATCTCATCGACGTCGAGAAATACATCGAGTTCAACCGGGTGCACCACGACGACACCCGCCGCGCCATCAATTATGTATCGAGCTTCGGCTGTCCTCATGCCTGCGGCTTCTGTTCCAATCCCGAGGCTTACGGGCGCAAGTGGAAGGGGCTGTCGGCCGAGCGGGTGGTCGCCGAGGTGACCGGACTGGTCGAGCAGTACGATCTCGACCGGGTCTACTTCGATGACAACAACTTTTTTGCTTCCAAGCGCCGCGTGCGCGAGATCTGCAAGGGCTTCCTGGAATCGCCGCGGAAGTTCGAGTGGTTCGCCACCATCAGGCCGATGCAGGTGATGGCCTTCAGCGACGAGGACCTGCAGCTGATCCGCGACTCCGGCTGCACCAAGTTCATGATGGGCGCCGAGTCCGGGGACGATTCCATCCTCGAGCTTATCAACAAGGGCAGTGAGGCCAAGGACGTGCTTGAGGCGACCCGCCGCTGCCGCGATCACAAGATCCAGCCGTCATTCGTCTTCATCCTGGGGTTCCCGACGGAGACCTGGGAGCAGATGCGCATTACCCTCGACTTCATGAAGCAGCTGAAGGAGATCTATGCCGACACGCGCACGACGACGCTGTTTTTCACCCCTTATCCGGGCACGGCCCTGACGCGGCTGGGAACCGAGAAGGGCTTCGAGCTGCCGGATACGCTCGAGGACTGGGCCGGTTTTGACGCCCGCAGCGTGCAGACGCCATGGATTACGCGCAATCAGAAGATCAAGGTGAAGCAGATCGCCGACTTCTACCTGCCCTGGGCCTTTCCCAACCAGCTGGCCCGCGAGAAGGTGGCGCGCAGCAAGTTCAAGCCCCTTTACAGCCTGTTTACGCTGGCCTGCAAGGTCAGGGTGAGGTTCGGCTACTACGGGCTTCCCTGGGAATGGAAGCTGGCGCGGGCGCTAAAGCTGACCTGATCCGGAGCCAGACCTTTTTAGCCGCGGGCTTTCGTATTTGCAGCCGGCTGGCGATAGCCCGATGGCAACGTCTATAATATGAACAGGAACTAAATGACATCATCATCCAGCAGAAAAACCAACTATAACCGGCGCGGCAAGGATAAGGTCGTGCTCTTCTTTCCCACGCCGGCATACGGTCATTACCGCATCGAGCTGGGCCTGGCGCTCGCTGTGATCGCGGCTCCGCTCGAGGGGAAGTATGAGCTTCACCTCGTTGACGAGCGGGTGACCCCCAATTACGAGCAGGAAGTCCTAAAGCATCTCGACGGCGCCGTCTGCGTCGGCATCAGCTCGATCACCGGTTACCAGATCAAGCGGGGCATCGCCATGGCACGCAAGATCCGCGCCATGAATCCCGAGGTCCCCATCGTCTGGGGAGGCTACCATCCCTCGCTCTTCCCGGAGCAGTGCTGTGAATCGACGGCCTGCGACATCGTCTGCGTGGGGCAGGGCGACGTCACCTTCCAGGAGATCGTCGAGAGCCTGGCCGCCGGCAAGGCGCCCGCGGACGTTCTCGGCTGCGCCTACTGGACGCCTGAAGGCACTGTGGTCAACGAGCCGCGGCCCCTGACCAACATCAATGACGTACTGCCGGCGCCTTATCATCTGATCGACGTCAACCGCGCTATCGAGCTCAACCAGAAGACCAACCGCGAGCCGATCCGCACCACCGAGTTCCATTCCAGCCAGGGATGCCCGGGCAAGTGCGGCTATTGCGCCGACGCGCAGCTTTATCAGCGCCACTGGACCGGCCTCGACGCCGAGCGCGTCGTCAACGAGGTCGAGGAGCTGGTGAAGACCTACAATCTCGACCAGGTCAACTTCAGCGACGCCAACTTTTTCGCCAACCAGAAGCGGGTGCAGACCATCTGCGAGGGCTTTCTGGAACGCAACCTCAACATCCGCTGGGTGGCCTCGGCCCGTCCAGATACTTTTCACCGTTACAAGCCGGAGACGCTCAAGCTCATCCGCAAGAGCGGCTGCAAGCGCGTCATCGTCGGCGCCGAGTCGGCATCGGCGCCGGTGCTCGATCTCATCTGCAAGGGCGCCACGGCCGAGGACCATCTCAAGAGCGCCCAGGCCTGCCGCGATTACGGCATCGGCGGCACCTTCACTTTCATCACCGGGTTTCCCCACGCAGCCGGCACGCCGGCGCAGGAGACGACGCAGGACCTGCTTGATTTCATCAGGAAACTGAAGGAGACCTCGCCCAATATCCGCACCAAGATCTTTGTCTTCACGCCATATCCGGGCACGCCGCTTTACGACCTGTCGATCAAGTACGGCATGGCCGAGCCCAAGTCGCTCGAGGAATGGGCCGACTACAACCCGGCGACGCTGATGGAGAGCCAGTGGGTCGAACCCTGGGAGCGGAAGATGATCGAGAAGGTCAACGGGTTTTACTATCCTTTCGCTTTCCCGGACAGCAACATGCAAAAGAGCCTCAACCACGGCTCCAAGAAATACGCCTACAAGGTGATGCACGCACTGGCGCAGGCGCGGGTAAGGTCGGGATTTTACTCGCTGCCCTTCGAATGGGTCCTGTTCAAGACTTTTAAGAAGGGAACCTTCGAACCTGTAGCCTGATCATCAATCAGCAGTCATGGGGCGGATGGGGTGTCTCCGCTTCACTTAGGTCTTCGACAATCGTTCAGCGGAGACACCCCATCCGCTCAAGAATTCAATTAGGAATCAGTAACTATGTCGCTTAAATCACAAGCCAAAACCCTGGTAAAGAACAAAGCCGTGCGCTCCGCGGAGATCAACCCCGATTTTCCCACGCGCATCAATATAGAACCCACAAACCAGTGCAACCTGCGCTGCAACATGTGCCCGCGCAAGGATCTGACGCGGCCGGTCGGCGAGATCGACCTGGCCCTGTTCGACAAGATCGCCGAGGAGATCTCGCATCAGGCACCGGCGGAGGTGCGCCTGCACAAGGACGGCGAGCCCCTGAAGGCGCCGCACATCTTCGAGCTCATCGACCGCATCAAGGAAGCGGCGCCCAGCACCCTGCTCAATATGGACACCAACGCTCTGCTGCTGGACGAGGAAAAGGCGGAGAAGATCCTCGACTCGAAGCTCGACGTGTTGCTCTTCAGCGTCAACGCCGCCACCGCGGAAACTTACAAAAAAGTGCGAGGGTCAACCAAATACGATGAAGTCGTCACCAATATCGAGCGCTTCCTGGCCATGCGCAAGGAGCGCGGCTACGTCTGGCCCAAGGTCAAGGTGCAGCTGATCGTCATGGCCGAGACAAAAAACGAGATCGGCCTCTTCCGCGAACAGTGGGGACCGCATGAAGTGGACGTGCTGATGATACCGGCGATCAACTGGGGCGGCCACAGGCCCGAGGTCCAGAGCCTGATGCAGTTGCCCAAGAAGCGCTATCCCTGCACCTTCCTCTGGAATTCCTTCTCGGTCAACTGGGACGGCAAGGTCAGCTTCTGCAACGTCGACTTCGACCATCTGGGCATCATCGGCGACCTCAATCATCAGACCATCGCCGAAGTCTGGCGGAGCCCGGAGTTCAACCGCTACCGCGAGCTGCACAAGCAGGGCCGCTGGGGCGAGATCGACCTCTGCCGTGACTGCAACTATTGGGCCTATACCCGCAATGTCTGGTATCCGTCGCCGAAGGGCTGGAAGTGAGCGGGCCGGTGAGCTGCGATCTCTGCGGCGGCACCCATCACGAACTGCTGTTTGTCGGCCACGACCGCCTCTTTGATATCGAGGGTGAATTCCCGCTGGTGCGCTGCCAGGACTGCGGCCTGGTTTTCGTCAATCCCCGTCCCTCTTACGAGGAGATGGCGCGTTTCTATCCCCAGGACGATTACGACCTCTACAACAAGGCCGCCGGGCTCAAGAACCGCAGCATGGACGAACTCGGGCGCCTGCAGGGTCCGCGCAAGGGCCGCATTGAAAAGTTTCAGAAGAATGGCAAGCTTCTCGACATAGGTTTCGGCGACGGCTCCTTCCTTTATTTCATGAAGGAATGCGGCTGGGATGTCGCCGGCGTGGATTTCAACCAGAAGATGGTCGACCTGGTCCGCGACGAGCTCGGCATCGAGGCCGTGGCCGGCCAGCTGGAGGATGCCGGTTATCCCGACGGCGCATTTGACGTCGTCACACTCTGGGGCGTGCTCGAGCATGTGCAGAGCCCGCGCCAGACCGTCGAGGAGATCAGCCGCATCACAGCCGATGGCGCTCTGCTGGTCATCTACACGCAGAACGCCGCCGCGCCCGAGGCGCGCTGGCTGGGTGAGGACTGGTTCATTTACGAGGTTCCGCGCCACCTTTACAGCTTCACCCCCGATTCGCTGGCGAAGCTGCTTTCATCCGCGGGTTTTTGCGTGGCCGAGACCGTCTTCGAGACGCCGCTGTACTACAGCCAGATGAACTGGCAGTATTTCAAGGAGAGGCGCCTGCACCGCAAGAATGACGTCGTCCATGACCCCACCATGGTAGACCGCCTGGTGACCAAGGCGCTCTCTTTTTACCGCCGGGCTGTCAACGGCGGCAAGAAGTCCTCGGCGATGACGGTCTATGCCGTCAAACGCGAGTCTTGCGCGCCGGCCTCAGCCGGGGCGTCCGCCTCGAGCCAGGGTTCGGAAAACATCAATGGCAAGGAAGATAATGCAGCTCAATAAGCTGGGCAATACCGGTCTGGAAATCTCCCGCCTGGGTCTTGGCGGCATTCCTTTCCAGTACATCAGCCAGAAGGAGACCTCCGATATCATCGGTAGCGCGCGTGAGCGCGGCGTCAACCTCTTTTATACCTCACGGATGTACCGCGATTCAGAGAACAAGATCGGCCTGGCGGTTCGCGGAGAGCGGGACCAGGTGGTTCTTGGAACCAGCACCCACAAGCGCAAGAAGACCGACGCGCTCAAGGAGGTCCGTGAAAGCCTGGGCAATTTCGGCACCGATGTCATCGACGTATATTCGCTTCACAATGTTTTAACGATGTCGGTGCTGAAGGAGATCATGAGTCCCGGCGGGTCATATCACGCTCTCGAGGAGATGAGGGTCGCCGGCTATGTCAAGCACGTGGGCATCAGCGCCCATCAGCCGGAAACCATCCTGGCGGCGCTGGAGATGGCCGCATTCGACGTCGTCGAGTTTCCCCTGAATTATGTCGACCGTGAGGCGGCGGAGGGGTCCGGGAAGCTCCTCGAGGAGCTCAAGCGCCGGGGCATCGGCTATGTCTCCATCAAACCGATGGTCTTCGGCTACACCGGCAATGCCGACATCGCCATGCGTTATGTCTTCAACTGCGGGCCTGACGCTACCATCGTCGGCACCTATAACGTCGAGGAGCTGACCCAGAACCTCGACAGCGAAGCCGACGCGCGCCCTGTGAGCCGTGACGAGATCATGGACACGATCGCCGAATCGGAGAAGAAATGCTTCAAGGTCTTTTGCCGCCGCTGCGACACCTGCGTCGAGTGCCCGCAGGGAATAGACATCCGCAACATGCTTCGCATGTATGAATATTTCGACCGTTACCACTCCACAGACTGGGCCCGCGAGCAGTACCGTGCGCTCAAGCGTAACCTGGAAGCCTGTGACAATTGTGGCGTCTGCGAGCGCGAGTGCCCGTACCACATACCCATCAAGCGTGAATTCGCCCGGGCGAAAGTGGATCTGCTGCCGCGACGAAGCCCCAAGCGGCTGGTCAAGAAAAAGCTCTTCGGCGACTAGGCGGGTCTGACGATGACGCCCGAGGCCAACTCCCGCGAGGGGACAGGGACGAGGGGTACAGGCGGAAGCCGGTTTTTCAGTGCTTCCCGCCTTCACCGGGCCTGGCAGGTAAGCCTCGCCGTCACCCTGGCGACAGGTATATTCCATCTGCTCAACCTGGTGGGATCGGGCCGGGCCGGCTTTGGCCCCACGATGATCACCTTCTTCAGGGCCTCCTTCATCCTCTCCTGGGCTTTGCTGATGGCCGGCTGGGCTGTGGAGAAACGGCTGCCGCGTCCGGACCGCGCCGACTACATCATGGGCCTGATGATCGTGGTGTTCCTGGCGCGGGGGGCATTCACACCAGAGACTTTCACCACCACTCTCAACTGGATCATCACCGGCGCCGGGATCTTTTATCTGGTCCGCTGGGGAGCCCGGACGGCATCGGATGTGCGCCTGGTCATCGTCTCGATCGTGGGATCGGCGCTGGTGGTTAGCGTTTTCGGGCTGATCGAATATGCCATGAAGTCAAACCCGCTGTTTGATTCCATCCAGATCGACGCCATCGGCACTGACACCCGCGTCGCCGCCAGCGATCAGTTTTACCGTATCCGTTCGCTCATAGGCCATCCGGGATTCGTGGGAGCGATACTGCTGGCTTCGGCGCCCCTGGCGATGCTGGCCTTCTGGCGCCGCCGCTGGCTGCTGGCGGGATCTCTGGTGCTGCTGTTCACCGGACTGTTTCTTACTTTCAGCCGGGGCTCCTGGATCATCGCCGCCCTGATCCTGCTGCCTCTGACCATGTTCAGGGCGCGGGACTGGATGAAGCGCAATATCAGATGGCTGGCGCCGGTGGCGATACTGCCGGTGGCTATCATCTTCCTGGATTATGTCAACCAGGATGAAGTCTCGGCCCAGCTGGGCGCGGTGGTCAAGGAACAGGGGCTTCACTGGGTGGCGGCCGACGGGCCGATCCTGCACGCCAGCGGTGAGGCTGACGGGGTCCAGCCGTATACGAGATTTATTTATTTCGATGTCGCCGACGACTTCTACTTCGGCGGCAACCAGGGTCCGGTGACCGTGGTGATCAATTATTTCGACCGCGGGCTTGGCGCCGTGCGCATCGACTACGATTCGCGCAACAAGGAAGGCGGCCCTGAAGACGGCGCCTATACGCCGACGGCGGCGATCAACAAGACCGACAGCCACAAGTGGACCACCGCCGCATTTTATATCAGGGACCCGCTCTTCGGCGGCAGGGAGAATTCGGGGGCGGATTTCCGCATCGTCGATGATGACAACATGATGGCGCTGGGTGAAGTGACGGTGCAGAAGGGCAAGTTGAAGCTGCCGGGAGTCATCGAGCAGCAGTGGATGTCCCGCGCCGGCTCCATCACAACCCGCATGAGCCTTTATCCCTTTTCCTGGCAGGTGCTCAGGGACAATCCCCTCGGGGTCGGCCTCTATAATTCCCCGGGAACGGAGCATCATGCCGTCGACAGCCTGCCGCTCACCTGGATGATGGAATTCGGATGGCCGGGGCTGCTGCTGCTGGCGGCGCTGGTCCTGGTGGTCGTTCGAGAATACCTCCAGGCGTGGAAGCAGCCGTTGTCCCCGGCGTCGCTGCTGTTGCTGTGCCCGGTGATACTGCTGCTGCATGGAAGCTTCCTGATGATCCTTTATGACAAACCCAGCCTGGTGCTGATCGCCGCCGTGACCGCCCTTTATATCAACATCCGGCCCTGGCGCCGGGGAGGGGCCGTGATCCGCTTATCGAATGAGGACTTCATGGTCTAGACTAGGGGTTGGGACGGATTCAATGAAAAATAATTCAGCAACATCATCAATAACATCAGGGGCGGCTCCCGGGCCCGCGCCCTGGGCGCGCGGCGTTTTTTCCCGAAGCGTTTTTTCCCAACGGGGAATGTGGGGGCCGCTGGCGTTAGCAATAGGCGCGGCCCTGATCCTGCCGGTCCTGATCGGCTACATCGTGCCCAAATACGGTTTCTCGACGGTACTGGTGCTCGTCGTCGGCATCCCCTTCTCCTGGTCGATAGCCAGGTGGCCGGCCTGGGGGCTGCTGGCTATCATCGCCTTCATGTCGACGATCCTGGCCCCGGAATTCCTCGCCTACGTCGTCAATCCCAACTCGATCTATTATTACCAGGAAGCGATGCTGTTCCTTATCCTGGCGGGCTCCCTGATCTACTGGTCGCGCAACCACGAAGGCGTCGGCATCTTCGAGCGCCTCTACATGACCCCCCAGTCGGTGGCGGTGACCATCTTCTTCTCCGTCATCGTCATCAAGGCGCTGACGATCATTGTCGAGAAGCATTTCGCCCTGAGCACGATATCGGCGATGTACAACTTCAACCGGGCAATAACTTTTTACCTGCTCTTCATCCCGGTGCTGCTGATCCTCGACACGCGCAAGAAGCTGCGCTGGATGGTCGGGGTCATCTTCGTCCTGGGATCCATCACCATGCTGCGGGTGCTGCTGGAGCTGCTCTTCCCCCAGTGGACCATCTGGACCGATATCTCGTTCTCCGAGCCGCTGGCGCTGGAGACGCCCATGGTCGACCTGGCGGTGCAGCGGCTTCGGGCTCCGGGCGGCACCGTCGAGCTGCTTTGTTTCTGGACCGGGATGATGTCTATCATCCTGCAATCATGGACCTGGCGGCGCCTGGCCTTTTACATACCGTTCACGCTGTTGATGCTGACCGGCATGGTCCTGGAGTTCAACCGCAGCTACATCCTGCCAATGGCGGGACTGCTGCTGTTGACAGCTCTGCTCAACCGGAAATACGTGCGCGCCAAACTGATCTCGGTGCTGGTGGTGGCGGTGGTGGCGGTGGCGGTCCTGACGCTGGTCACGGGCGCGATGCAGAAATATGTTGAAGCGGCGGTCGTTCGTTACGGTTCAGCGCTTTCTTCACAGTCACTGGAGTCGCAGAGCCTGTACGGGCGCAATGTCGAGACGGATTATGCGCTGCAGGCGATATCGGGATCGCCTGTCTTCGGCATCGGCCTGGACGAATTCTACCGGCCGCCGGTTCCCAACATGCTCGACAACCTGCGATGGTATATCCATAATTCATACCTCTGGTTCTGGGTCTACTTCGGCGGCATCGGGCTGCTGGCATTCCTGGCAGTGATAGGCACGTCGATCATCCGCAGCATCATCTACTGGAAACGGATAGCCGACCCGTTACTGTCGTCGGCCCTGCTGGGCAGCGGCTTCACGCTGGCCACCCTTGTGGCGGCCAATATCGCCGCCCCCAAATTTTATGACTATGCCACTGTGCCTGTCGTGGCGCTGATGGTGGGCCTGATCGAAGCGATCATCCTCTGGGAGCGGCAGCGGGCGCGCCAGGGAGACCGGCGAACCAGGAGCCGGGTCGCCCACCTGGACCGCCGCCTGGGTGAGTCAGACAGGCGCAGGGCCGGGTATGCCGATAGCAGGCCAGGGGATCACGCCGCTCAATGAATGTTGTCCGGCGGGTAGCCAGGAACATCACCTATCTTTTCGCGTATCAAGCTGCCAGCCGGGTCCTGGGGCTGGTCCTGAATGTTGTTCTCGCCCGCCGCCTGGAGGATGCAGGCTACGGGCGCTATTCCCTTATACTGGTGATCGTCATGATCGCCGGCATGGCCGCCGACTTCGGCACCGCCAACATCCTTATCCGCGAGGTCAGCCACCAGCGCAGCCGTTCCAATTCCCTGCTTGGCGCCACGCTGACGATCCGCTTGCTCGCGACCGTGACCGTTTCTGCCGTGGTGGCCCTGATAGTTCTTGCCGCCAGTGTCGAGCGGGACTTCGCCCTGCCGCTGATCGTCGCCACGGCGGCGATAATACCGACATCGATGTCGACCGCGGCCGAGGCGGCCCTGCAGGGATACGAGCAAATGGATCTGAGCGCCCTGGCCGATGTGGTTTTCTCGCTGGTGCTGACGGCTGTCGGCGCGGCGGCGGTTTATCGCGGAGGTGGCGTCACGGCCATGACAGCGGTCTTCTTCGGCGCCAATGTCATCCGGTTCGGCTACTCCATGGGCGCTTACCGATGGCTGGTGAGCCGCTTCGAGGGCGCCGGCGGCAGCTGGCGTTTCGACGCCGGCAGCATCAAGTACATGGCCAGGGAATCTTTCCCTGTGCTTTACTGGCAGATGGTAAGCCTCGCCTATTACAAGGTCGACGTGCTGCTCATGGGTGTCTTCAGGAGCGAGGCTGAGGTTGGCTGGTACGCGGCCTCATACAAACTGTTTGAGGTGCCGGTCATGTTCGGCTGGCTGGCGGTGCAGGCGCTGCTGCCTTTGATGTCAAGGATCTACCATGAGTCAAACAAGAACCTGATGCTGCTGCTGGAGAAGGGGATGAAGTATATCTGGATCGTCGGTCTGCTCGCCGCCGCTTTGATCGCCATACTGGCGGGACCGGTGGTCAGGCTGCTGCTGCCTCCCGAATACGAGCCGGCGGTGCGGGTGCTGATCGTACTGGGCGCGGCTCTTCCTTTCATGGTCGGCTGCGTCCTGTTCGGCAATCTTTTCATCGCCATGGAACTGCAGCGGCGCATGGCGAAATGGTCGCTGGTGTCGCTGGCGGTGAACGCCGGGCTCAATCTGCTGTTGATACCGCCTTTCGGCGTCATGGGTGCGGCGGTGACGACCCTTGTCTCGGAGGTCTTCAGCTTTGTCCTGTTCTACGGATTCGCCGCATATTTTCTGGGGCATGTCCGTTTTCTCGAGGTCTTCGCCGGACCGGCCCTTGTTGCCGCCGCGTCGTTGGCGGTGATGCTGCTGCTGGTGGGCATCTCGCCGATCCTGGCAACCGCGGCCGGCGTTATCCTCTACGGCGGCGCCCTGATGCTCTTCAGGATCGTCTCACAGGACGATCTGGGCTACTTCCGGCAACTGAAATCAGGAAACCAGACGTGAGCGCCAAACATGCAGCTGGTGAAGATGCCATGACCGGGGGAGCCTCTGTCTGGGTCGTCATCGTCGTCTACAACTCGTACGCCGACACCGCTGACTGTCTGCGCAGCCTGGCGGCGGCCACCTGGCCCGACCTCAAGGCCGTGCTGATCGATAACGGTTCGATCGACGGGTCCGGCGGCAGGCTGGCGCAGGAATTTCCTGAGCATACGCACATCCGCTCCGATGAGAACCTCGGCTTTGCCGGCGGCTGCAATCTGGGTATCCGCAAGGCGCTGTCGGCGGGCGCCGACCATGTCTGCCTGCTCAACAACGACACCGTCGTCGAGCCTGGTTTTCTCGAACCTTTGGTCGCGCGAGCCGAAACCGGCCAGCGGGTTGCCGCGGTCGGCGGCAAGATCTTTTATGACGGGCCCGGAGATGTCATCTGGTTCGCCGGCGGCGAGATCAACCGCCGTAACGGGGTCACCACCCACCGGGGACAGGGCCTGCCCGACTCGGCCGCCTTCGACCGTCCCATGCTGGTCGATTACATCACCGGCTGCCTGCTGCTGGCGCCGGCCGGGCGCTTCCGCGAGCTGGGGCTGCTTGACGAACGGCTTTTCATGTACGGCGAGGAACTCGATTTTTGCCTGCGGGCGCGCCGGGCCGGTTATTCATGCTTCTATGAGCCGTCGTCCGTCATCAGGCACCGGGTCTCCCGGTCGATGGGTGGAGCCTACAGTCCGCTGTATTATTATTACTGGACCAGGAATCTGCTGCTGGTCTATAGCATGCACCTGGGCGCCGGCCGGCCCGTTCCGCAGGGCGCCGGCCGGCGGCGCCGCTGGCTTGCATCCCGTCAGGGACGGCAGCTGCTCTGGTACTTCATCATCCATGAAAGCTATATCATGCTCAGAGCCCACCGGCTGAAAGCCGGGCCTTTCGTCGCCGCTATCGGGCTGGGCTTCGCTGATTTCCTGGCAGGGCGTTTCGGCCGCTGCCGGTACGGCTGGCTGGCCGGCGGCAAAAACGGATCGGCGGCAATGACGACCGAAGAGCGCGACATATGAAAATACTGGCATGCGTTCCCCTGATACCTTTTCCGGCCGCCGACGGTCTGCGGGTGCGAATTTTCAACCTCTACCGTGAGTTGGCACGGAACGGACACGAGGTCCATTTCTTCTGCCTCAGCCGCATGAGCCCGAGCCCGGAGCAGGAAACGGGCCTCGGCGATGCCGGCTTCGGGATGACAGTGGCGCTCAAACCGATGCGCACGCACGAGCAGAAGGTCGCCGCCTATACCAAACTGCTGGTGCGCGGCATTCCTGCCGAGTTCATGCTCTCCTGGGAGGACGTCATCTTCAGGGAGCTTGCCGCCCTGCGGTCACGGCAACATTTTGACGTGGTGATAGCCGAGCATCTGTTCATGGCCCGCTATATCCTCGGGCTCGATTTTCCCAAGGTACTGCAGGAGCACAACATCGAGTCCGAGCTGATGATGTCCATGGCCCGCCGGCAGAAGCTGCCGGGGCGATGGACAAAGCAGCTCTCGGCGAAGCTGGTCGGGCGCTACGAGCGCAAGCTGATGCGCCGGATGCAGGGGGTTATCGCCGTCACCCGTAAGGACGCTGACACCATTTCCCGGATCGTGCCTGGGGTAAGGGCCAGCGTGGTTGAAAACGGCGTCGGCAGCGCCGATTATGCCGAAACGGCCGCGGTCCACGGAGAGCCCTGCGGAGCGCTCATGTTTGTCGGCCTGCTGAGCTATCCGGCCAATATCGAGGCGGTCGAGTGGTTTGTCGGGAAGGTATTGCCGTCGGTGCGGGAGAAATATCAGGACACGACGCTGACCGTCATCGGCAGCGATCCGGTCCGGCGCGTGCTGGACCTCGATGACGGCGCCACGGTGAGAGTGACGGGGTTTGTCGACGACGTCCGGCCCTATTACAGGCAAAGCTCGATCCAGGTCGTGCCGCTGCTGGTAGGTGGCGGCTCGCGGCTGAAGATCCTGGAATCCTTTGCCGCCGGCACGCCGGTGGTGTCGACGACGAAGGGCGCCGAGGGACTGGAGGTCGAGGACGGCCGTCATCTGCTTATCGCCGACACGCCCGGGGAATTCGCGGCCGCGGTGATCCGCCTGCGCGAAGACGCCGGACTCTATCACCGGCTGCGGGAAAACGCGCTGGCGCTGGCCCGGGAAAAATATGACTGGCCGGTCCTGGCGAGGAAGTTCGAGGCGGCGCTCGCCGAAGCCGCCGGCAAAAACGAAGCCGGAGGAAAGGGATGAAACGCGGCCACAGGAAAAATGAGGAACCCAAAAAAGATCTGAAGCGCGCGCCCAAAATATGGATCACCGTCTTCACCGGCAACAGCGGCCTGACCCATTACAGCTACTGCCTGGCGCGGGCCCTGCACCAGAGCGGCGCCGACGTATGCCTGATCACGAATTACAATTACGAGCTCGATTTCATGGCGGCCGGCTTCCCGGTGATCAAGCTGTTTCACCGCAGCCGCTACTATCCGGTGGATATAATCCGCTTCTGGCGGCTATACCGCCGCCGGCTCCCCGATGTCGTCCACTACCAGTCTTTCCTCAAGTTTCCGGTGTTGGAGCTGGTGCTGCTAAAATTACAGAAGAGGAAAGGCACCAGGATCATATACACCGCCCACGATTGGCTTCCCCATCACGTGCGTTTTTATCATAAAGCTCTTTTTCAGATTTTCTACCGCGCCTTCGACCGGGTGATCGTGCACTCCTCGCAGGGAGAGAGATTTCTTGCCGAGCAGCTCTTTGTTCCCCGCGAGAAGATGGCGGTCATTCCGCATGGAAACTATGGTTTCTTCGCGACCGATCCCGGCCTGACCAAAGAGGCCGCCCGGGAGCAGCTGGAGCTGGACCCCGAACGCTTCTGGTTCCTGTTCTTCGGGCGCATCGATGCGCACAAGGGACTTGATGTGGCGCTGCGGGCGCTGGCCCGCACGGAAGGCCCCGGCCTCATCATCGCCGGCGACGCCGGCGGCGGCTCGCTCGAGGAGTACCGGGAGCTGATCGCCGAGCTCGACATCGGCGAGCGGGTGAAGTTCTTCCCCGGGCATATACCGGTGGAGTCCGTGCAGGTTTATTTCCGGGCCGGCGACGCCGTGGTCCTGCCCTATCGGGAGTCTTCCACCAGCGGCATCGTGCATCTGGCGATGGGACTGGGCCTGCCGGTTGTGGCTTCTGCAGTGGGAGGCTTGACCGATGTCGTCGAGGATGGCGTCACCGGGTTGCTGGTGCCGCCCGAAGACGACGAAGCGCTGGCCGCTGCCATGAGCCGGCTTGCCGGCGACGAAGCGGTCAGGCGGCAGCTGGCCGAGGGCTGGACGGCGGTAGAGGAACGTTATTCATGGAAGACGATAGCAGCCAGGACAATGGCGGTATACAGCTCATGAAGATCATGCAGGTCAACAAATTCTGGCGTGTGCGCGGCGGCAGCGAGCGCTACGTCTTCGAGCTTTCGCGCATGCTCACCGAGCGCGGGCATGAGATCATTCCATTTGCCATGGAAGATCCGGCCAACGAACCCAGCCGTTATTCCGCTCTGTTCGTATCGCCGGTGGAGCTTTCGGATCCCTACCGGATGCCACTGTGGAAGCGCGTCGGCACCGCCAAGCGCATCCTCAGCTCGCACGAGGCAGCCGGCAGGGTCGGCATCCTGGCCGACATGTCGACACCCGACGTCGCCCACATGCACAATATTTATCACCACCTTTCACCCTCGATATTAAAACCGCTGGCGGACCGTGGGGTCGGCACGGTCATAACCATCCACGATTACAAGCTGATGTGCCCGGCGCTGCGGTTCTATAACAACGGCAAGGTCTGCGAGAAATGCCGGCCGATGCATTATTCGAGTTGCATCACCGGGCGCTGCGTGCACGGTTCGCGTGCCGCCAGCGCTCTCTGCGCCGTGGAGATGTTCTACCATGACGCCACCCGGGCTTATACCAGCAGAGTCGACCGTTTCATCGCACCCAGCCGGTTCGTGGCCGAGAAACTGCTCAGCCGCGGCATTCCGGATCGGCGGGTCGCCGTCATCCCCAATTTCGTCGACCCCGAGCGCTGGGCGCCCGGCGTCGACGGCGATGGCGGAGAATACATACTCTTCTCCGGCAGGCTCTCGCATGAGAAGGGCGTGGGGACTCTGGTGCGGGCGATGTCCAGGCTTCGGCATATCCCGCTCAAGATCGTGGGATCGGGCATGCTCGAGACCAGCGCGCGCCAGCTGGCTCGTGAGCTCGGCGCCGACAATATCGAATTCACCGGATTCAAATCGGAAAAAGAAGTGCGGCGGCTGGTTCAGAATGCGCGTTTTATCTGCACGCCTTCGGAATGGTATGAGAACGCGCCCATGTCCGTGCTGGAGGCTTTCGCCTGCGGCAAGCCTGCTGTCGCCAGCCGCATCGGCGGCATTCCCGAGATGGTAAGGGAAGGGGAAACCGGCCTGCTGGCAGAGGCCGGCAACGCCGGGGACTTGAGCCAGGCCATCGCGCGCCTCTGGGAAGAGCCCGAACTCGTCCGCGAGATGGGCGCCAACGCGCGCCGGCTGGCGGAGACGGAATATTCGCCGCCGACCCACTACAAAAAGATCCTGAAAACCTACCAGGAAGTTAAGAGGACCTAAGATCAGCCTTCCTTTCGACGCAGTCATCGCAGTGACATATCGCTGCAACGCCCGCTGCCTGATGTGCAATATCTGGCAGAATGGAGACAAAGAGGATCTCGACATCGGCTTGCTTGACAAGCTGCCCGATTCGTTGCGCTACGTCAACATCAGCGGCGGCGAACCTTTCCTGCGCAAGGATCTGCCGGAGCTGGTGGCAGCCGTGGTCAAGGCGAGCCCGCAGGCGCAGATCATCATCTCCACCAATGCCCTCATCCCCGAGAAGCGGCTGCGCGAGACGCTTGCCGAGATCCGCAAGGTCAGTCCCGGGATCGGCGTGGCGGTCTCGATCGACGGCATAGGCAAGACCCACGACCGGGTCCGGGGCGTCGATGGGGCATTCGATCGCGCCGTCGCCATCATCGACGGCATCAAGCAGGACGGCATCGAGAACATCCGTATCGCCTTCACGATATTCGATGAGAACGTCAAGGATTACGCCGCTGTGTATGAGCTCTCGCGCAGGCTCGGCGTGCAGTTCACATCCGCTGTGGCGCAAGGCTCCGAGCACTACTTCCAGGGCTCTGGCGTCAGGCCTGCGGCCGCTGAGGACATCCATGAACAGCTCGACAAGGTCGCCGCCAGCGAGCTGATGACCTTTAAGCCCAAGCGCTGGGTCCGGGCTTTTTTCAACCAGGGGCTCTACCGCTACGCCACCGGGGGCGGCAGGCAGCTTTCCTGCCAGGCAGCCGATGACTTCTTTTTCATGAGCCCCGCTGGTACCATTTACCCATGTAACGTTATGGACTTCCCCCTGGGCAATCTGCACGAAGCCACCTTCGAGGAGATCTGGAATTCCGAAACGGCAGTCAAGGCAAGGGCGAGCGTCGCCGGTTGCCAGATGGGCTGCTGGATGGTATGCACCGCCAGAACAGCGATCAAGCGGAATCCAGTCAAGGTCGCCGGATGGGTGGCTGCCGGCAAAGCCAGGGCGCATCTGGGCAAAAAGGTGCTCTGACGGGCAATGCCGGGTGGGGGAGAGCCAATGAGGATCGCCGTGATCGGGACCAAGGGAATCCCGGCCCGTTTCGGCGGCATCGAGCGCCATTGCGAGGAGCTGTATCCGCGCCTGGCCTCGCGCGGGCACGAGGTAACCATCTTCGTGCGCGGCTGGTATACGGAGAGGCGTGGAAGCTACCGGGGTGTCTACCTGCGCAGCGCGCCGACGATCGACAGCAAGGGGCTGGACGCCTTTGTGCACACGGCGGCGGCGTCGCTTGCGGCCCTTAGGGGAGATTTTGACATAATGCATTATCATGGTATCGGACCGTCGCTCTTCAGCTTCGCCCCCGGATTATGGGGAAGGAAATCGGTGGCCACGGTGCATGCGCTTGACTGGCAACGTGACAAATGGGGCGGGGGCGCCCGCGTGGTACTCAAAGCGGGAGAGAGGGCCTCAGCCCGCTTTCCCGATCGCACCATCGTCGTTTCCAGAGAGCTGCAGGATTATTTCCGCGAGCGCTATGGCCGGGAGACTGTTTATATCCCCAACGGCGTGGTTCCGGCGGTACGGCCGAAATCAACGGAACTGCTGGGGAATTACGGCATCGAGCCGGGCCGCTACATTTTGTTCCTGGGCCGGTTGGTCCCGGAGAAGGGCGCGCACGATCTGATCGCAGCCTATATCCGTAGCGGCGTCGAGATGCCGCTGGTGATCGCCGGGGGTTCGAGCCACACCGACGCATACGTCGCGCAACTCAAGCAGCAGGCGGCTGCGGCCGAAGCTGCCGGCGCCGGCGGGGCCGCGGCCGGAAAGATCATCTTTACCGGCAACGTAGAGGGCGAGTTGCTCGCCCAGCTGTCGGCGAACGCGGCGCTGTTTGTCCTGCCGTCGACGCTCGAGGGGCTGCCGATCGTGGCCCTGGAGATGCTGGCGCTGGGAATCCCGGTGCTGGCCAGCGACATCGGGCCGTCGCGCGAGGTCCTTGGGGGCGGCGATTACGGCGCCCTGTATCGCGCCGGCGACCAGGCCGACCTGAAGGAAAAACTTTTATCGGCTCTGGGTAATCTCGGAGAGCTGGGGGAAAAGGCCGAAGCCGGCCGCAAACATGTGCAAATCGCGAATGACTGGGACAGAATTGCTGAAGAAACCGAACAAGTTTATCGCCAGGCTCTCGCCAGCTAATCCGGCTCCCGAGACTTTACTGCTTGCCGGCGCGGCTGATGTGGCGCCGTCGGGGATCTTCTTCGCCAAGAAGAAAAAGCGCAAGGCGCCGGCCAAACCGCCGGCGAGGGCCGTGGCTGCCTCCAAAACGGCCCCGAAGGCAGCGCCGAAAAAGGCCAAGCGCAAGCTTCCCACTCAGGAGCCAAAGAAGAAGAGATCAGCCTCTGGCGCCGTTCGCGCCGAACGATTCTTCAGCAACTTGAGCGTCAGCCTGACCGGCCAGGGGTACGGCCGCGCCGATTACGCCCGGCTGGGCATCCTCGGAGCCGCCATGCTGGTCATCCTTTATTACGCCTTCTCCGCCGGCGGCTATTTCGTTTCTCAACGAAGCTATGGCGAACTCTGGATTCTTTATCTGGTCGTTCTGGGGCTGCTTTTCAGCCTGCAGGTGCGGGGAGGCATGCCCCGCCTGGGGTGGGCGGAGGTCGGCATCTTCGGCGCCTTCACCCTCTGGAACCTGGCCTCGGTGGCGTGGTCTTATAATCCGTCCGACAGTTTCAATGAGTTCGTGCGGGCCCTGCTCTACCTTTCCGGCTTCGGGTTGTTTTACATCTATTTATCGAAACGCGAGTGGCTGTCGTGGCTTGGGCATCTCTTCGTCGGCATCGCCGTGATCGTGGCAATCCGGGCATTGCTGGGCAAGGTGGTCCCGGACATCGTCAACGATCCCGATCCCTTCGGGCAGAACCGCCTCAACTACCCGATCACCTACTGGAACACCCTGGCCGTTTTCATGGGCATGGCCTTCGTTATCGGCCTGAGGGTCCTGGCCGACCGGGGCTCGCGATCGATCACCCGTTATATCTACGCGCCGGCGCTGTCCCTCTTTCTTGTGGTCATCTTCTTCACGGTCTCCCGCGCGGGCATCGCCCTGCTGGCGGCGGCCATCGGCGTATACCTGCTGACTTCGGTCAACCGCCTGCGCGCGGTATTGCAGACGGCGATGGCGTTCTTCTGGATGGGCGTGGTTGTCGCGATCAGCTATAAATGGCTTCCGGCCATGCTGGCGACGCAGCCTTCCGACGCCGACAGGACCAGTCAGGGCCACCTGCTCGGCCTGCTGATGATCCTGATGTTCGTGCTGGCCGCGGCCACGCAATGGGGCCTGATCAAGCTGGAAGGCCGTATCAAGATCTCACAGGAGCTCGGCCGCAGGATCGGCATCGCCATGGCAGTCGCCGGGGCCGTTGTCATCTTCGGAGGCTTCCTGGGTTACACATCGGTGGGCGGGCGCGGCGGCCCTGTCAACTGGACGCAGAACCGCATCAGCTCCTTCACCGCCAGCACGAAATCAACGACTACCGCTTCGGTGGAAGAGCGTCTGAGCTCATCGCAGTCCGAGCGCTGGCAGGAATGGATGGCCGCGGTCGAGACCTTCAAGGAACATCCTCTCACCGGCACCGGCGCGGCTACCTGGGTCATCGGCTGGAATAAATGGCGGCCCTTCGACATGATCAGCAAGGACGGCCACTCCTGGTTCTTCGAGAACATCTCCGAGCTGGGAATCCTCGGCGGCGGGCTGATGGCGGCATTCGTCGCCGTGTTTTTGATCGGCTCTATCAGGGATATACGTTTCCTCAAAAAGGGAAGGCAGCGCGAGATCCTCGGCGCCTTCTTTGCCGCCAGCCTGATGCTGCTGGTGCATGCGATGATAGACTGGGACTGGGAGATGCCGGTCATCTTCCTCTCGTTCTTCATGTTCGCCGGGGCCATGCTGCGTTACGGGCAGCTGTCCCGCAGCGCGGCCGAACGTGACGGTGGCGATCCGCCGCCTGCATCCGCGACCAGATCCGACGTCGGCTGGTCCCCGCGCAACCTCATCGGCTGGTACGGGGCTGTCGGCGTCGTCGCCCTCCTGGCGATGGCGGTGACCATCCCGCCGATGCTCGCTAGCAACCGCATGGACAAGGTCATGGATTTTGAACGCAAGGGAGATTCAGTCAACGAGGAGCAGGCGGCTCTCTCGGCGCAGAGGTTCAATCCTCTGAGCGGTGACGCGCTCGTGTATCAGGCCCGCGCCCAGTATCGCCTCGGCAAGCTGGACGGCGCCGAACAGCTCTTCCTGCAGGCGCTTGAGAAGAATCCCAAGAACGACAAGACCTGGCGAATGCTGGCGCATGTATATCTGGATAAGAAGGAAGTAGACCAGGCGGTGGAGGCCGACCAGATCTCCCGGCAGCTCAACCCGCTGGAAACAACCGATACGGCGCCCCTGGAAGAGGCGATACGCAAGGCGGGCGGATTCTTGTGGTTCCACTACATTCCTGGCGGCATCGATGACAGTACCTACAGGCCGACGACGGTCGTGGATTACTTCCCGCAGATACCGCACGACAGCGTTCAGCCGTAGGTGCCGGAATCGGTGTGAGGAATAAACTGAATTAGTAATTCAGCCGGAAGGTATGTCTTCGCGGCGAACGATTGTCGCACACCTAAGTGAGCGCGGAGACATGCCTTCCGGCTTTTATTTCTTGATCTTTACGACTTCTGGTACTGCTCGCGGTAATACGCTTCGAATTCGCCGCTCTTGATCTTCTTCCACCAGGGCTCGTTACCGAGGTACCAGTCGACGGTCTCCCGGAGGGCGTCCTCGAAGCTGTGTGAAGGCGTCCAGCCAAGCGCATTGGCCTTGGAGCAATCGATCGAGTAGCGGAAGTCGTGCCCCAGCCGGTCGGCGACGGGCTCGATCATATCCTCACCCTTGCCCAGTATCTCGAGGATCTTGTTGGTGATGAAGATGTTGCTGCGCTCATTGCCGCCGCCGATATTGTAGATCTCGCCGATCTTCCCCTTATGGAGCACCACGTCGATACCCTCGCAGTTGTCGGTGACGTAGATCCAGTCGCGGACGTTCATGCCGTCGCCGTAGAGCGGCACCTTCTTGCCTTCCACGAGATTGGTGATGAACAACGGGATGATCTTCTCCGGATACTGATAAGGCCCGAAGTTGTTGGAGCTGCGGGTGATCAGCGTCGGCAGCCCGTAAGTCGTGTGGTAGGCCATGACCTGCATGTCGCCGCCGGCCTTGCTGGCGGAATAAGGGCTGCTGGGCTCCAGCCGGTCGGTCTCGACGAAAGAGCCTTCCTTGATGGAACCATAGACCTCGTCGGTGCTTATCTGCAGGTAGCGGCCGACGCCGTGCTGGCGCGCCGCCTCCAGCAGAACGAAAGTCCCAAAGACATCGGTCTGGATGAAATCCGCCGGTCCGCCGATGGAGCGGTCCACGTGCGACTCGGCGGCGAAATTGACCACGGCGTCGACGCCCTTCATGACCTTGTCGACCACATCCGCGTCGCGGATGTCTCCCTGCACGAAGCGGTAGTTCTGGTTCTGCTCGACGTCCTTGAGGTTGTCGAGGTTGCCCGCGTAGGTCAGGGCGTCGAGGTTGATGACCTCGTAGCCGGGATATTTGTTTAAGATCAGCCGGACGAAATTGCTGCCGATGAATCCGGCGCCTCCGGTAACAAGAATCTTCAAGTCAGTCCTCCAGTTTCAGTTCGCCCAGATGATCCAGGCATTCTATCAACCCGTCGCGCCAATGCGGCATGACGATCTCCGGAGCCCGCGTGTTGGCGAGCACGGAGTAGGCTGGCCGCGGCGCCGGAGCGTTGTATTCCCCGGTGGTCGTGCGGCCCAGGTCGACGTCCACCGCCGCGAGGCGGAAGATCTCGGCGGCGAACTCGTACCAGGTGCAATGTCCGCCGCCGACCATGTGGTAGACGCCGGTATCCTGCAGATGATTTTCAGCCAAAGATTTAAGAGCATTCGCCAGGTGCAGGGCGTACGTCGGTGAGCCGGTCTGGTCGTTGACGACCTTGAGCTGGTCGCGCTCGCGGCCCAGTTTCAGCATCGTCTTGACGAAATTGGCGCCATTGTCGCCGAAGAGCCAGGCGGTGCGGACGATCAGATGCCCCTTCGGCAGCGCCTGGCGCACCAGCTCTTCGCCGGCGAACTTGCTCTTGCCGTATTCGCCCAGCGGCGAGGTGGGGTCGCTCTCCTTGTAGGGTTCGCGGGCGCTGCCGTCAAAGACATAGTCGGTGCTGACGTGGATCAGCGCCGTCGACTCGCAACCGGCACAGGCCCGGGCGACGTTGCCGGCGCCGTCGGCGTTTACTTCCCAGCAGATCTCTTTCTGCTTCTCGCAACCGTCGACGTTGGTGAAGGCTGCCGAGTTGATAACAAGGTCGGCCCTGAGGTCTACAACCAGCGAATTGACATCGGCGGGATCGGTGATATCGATATCATGCTGCGCGCCGGCGCCGGCGATATCGGCCCCGATCACCTCATGGCCGGGGGAAAATACTTTCAGCAGATCGGTGCCGAGCTGTCCGGCCGCGCCTATGACAAGGATCTTCAAGGCCTATCCAAACTGGATGTCCCAGTTATACGGGATCTTGTCGGTATCGAAAGGCAAGCGGTACTCGTCGGGCTCGTCATAGTTGTAGGTCTCGGTGGAGACGTTGACGACGATGCCCTCATGCTCGCTGATGCATTTCCAGCCGTGGTAGACACCCGGCGGGATCTGCAGCAGCGTGGCGTTGAAATCTCCCAGGAAGAACTCGTTGACCTCGCCGTGCGTAGGCGAGTCCTTGCGGTCGTCGTAGAGGGCCACCTTGAACATGCCGGTGATGGCCACGAAGTTGTCGGTCTGGATCTTGTGGAAGTGCCAGGCCTTGACCACGCCGGGATAGGTCGTAGTCATGTAACACTGCCCGAACTTGATGAAGATGTCGTCGTCAGAGCGCAGCATCTCCGCCAGCCGCCCGCGCTCGTCGGGGATGACACGCAAACTTTTTGTTTTTACTCCGTCAATCAATCTGGCCTCCGAATTATCAGATGATGCCGATCCAGGAATTGTCGCCGACCATGAACCGGTACGCCTTGGGCTTATGGTCCAGGCGGATGATCTGTACGTTCTTGCCGATGAGGCTTCCCTCCATGCGCCCGTGCAGGTCCAGCACCTTGCTCTGCTCGAGGATGATGGAATGTTCTATCTCGGAATTGCCGATCTCGGCGTCGTTATAGATGGAAGTGTAGGGCCCGATGTAGGAATCCCGCACCACCGTGCGCTCGCCGATGATCACCGGGCCGCGGATGGTGCAGCCGGTTATCACGGCGCCTTCCTCGACGACTACGCGCCCGTGGATCTCGGAATCCTCGACGGTGCCGCGGATGTCGCCCTCAAGAGCATCAAGGATGAGGCGGTTGGCCTCGAGCATATCGTCGAGCTTGCCGGTGTCCTTCCACCAGCCGCTGACGATGTGCGGCTCGACCCGCTTGCCCTCGTCGATCAGGCACTGGATGGCGTCGGTTATCTCGAGCTCGCCGCGCGGCGAGGGTTTAATCGCCCGGGTGCATTCATGTATCGCCGGCGTGAACATGTAGATGCCGACCAGGGCCAGGTTGCTCTTGGGCTCCTTGGGCTTCTCCACCAGCTGCACCACAGCGCCGTCCTTGCACTCGGCTACGCCGTAGGCTTCCGGATTGGGGACTTCCTGCAGCAGGATGAGCGCGTCGGGGCCGTTATTGACGAATTTCTCGACCAGGTCGCTGATGCCGTCGCGCAGTAGGTTATCGCCGAGGTACATGACGAAGCTGGAGTCGCCCAGGAAGGGCTCGGCGGTGAGCACGGCGTGGGCCAGGCCCAGCGGCGCCTCCTGGGGGATATAGGTGATCTTGACGCCCCAGCGGGAGCCGTCGCCGACCGCTTCCTCGATCTCGGCGGCTGTGTCGCCGACGACGATGCCGATCTCGGTGATGCCGGCGTCGCGCAGCGACTCGATGCCGTAGAAAAGCACGGGTTTGTTGGCCACGGGCACCAGCTGTTTGGCGCTCGTATGGGTGATCGGCCGCAGGCGGCTGCCGGTGCCGCCACTTAAGATTAATCCCTTGAGATTCACGCAGGAAAGTATATCAGAAATATGCGAAACAGGACGTTCCCCGGCTCAACGGTTCGGCCTAGTGTCCGGTTATCCGGGCCATTTCCGGTGCGCCTCACCAGTGTCGCCGGCGGAACATCCCTTTTCGCCGTTTGGTATACTTTCCGTGTTCCCCGGGCCCATAGCTCAGTTGGTTAGAGCAGCCGACTCATAATCGGCCGGTCGCTGGTTCGAGTCCAGCTGGGCCCACCAGAAATCACCCCTCAGAAATGCCTTGTTTAAGGCATTTTTTTATCTCCAAAATCATGACACCCGGCTGGACTCGAACTTTTGAGCGGCACAGGGATGGTTCTCAAGTAAATTGATTAACACAATCAGAATGCTCACCTATTTTAGACGACTCTCGCTATTAAGCCACAGATATATCGGAGTGTAAAAATCATACCAAAGTACTATTGACACGTGGGGGGGGGATGAAGATATTATTAAGCCCAATACTGCTATACCTCAAGTAATAACTGAAGTTCAAATGAGTAATGAGTAGCCAACGACAATCAGGCACGCACACATTTATGGAGCAGCAACGTCTTTTGGTGCCATTTAAGAAGCATAGGACCTGGTCGGATTAAAACAATTTTTTGGGAGGGGATCCGATTGTTTGCAAACACAAAACTTTCATTGCTCATTTCCTTAGTCGTTTCACTGTTTGGTATGACATTGGTCGTTCCTATGGCCTTCACCTCGCAGGGTTCCGAGGAAGCCAGCTCTATTCAATATACGACAACGGCCCCCGACCCGAGTTCGCCGCTTCCGGTCAAAGAGTTCGAGGTTGACCGGCACTATAATTATCACATACCTTCAGATGAGGAGATCGTCGCAACTAAACAAAAATTGATGAAGGAAGATAAATTTAAGGAGAAGGCAAAAAAAGAGGGACAACAGCAGGCCGAGACGGAACTTGATGCACGTATTAAAGCAGATATTGACTACATGAAAGAGAAAAACCAACAAGGCAGCGAAAAAATGCCCGTGTTGGAAATAGGCGAGCACTCAGCCTATGTGAGTAAGTACACATATAGTTCAACTTATGACGGTCAATGTAAAGCCGATACTGCAGACCCCGTCAATATGTTTTTCTACGACACCGGCTGGACGCAGAACGTCAGCAGAAAGTTATCTTCAGCAGGTTGGGCAGATGCGGATTGGCCGGAAGAGCCCCAATGCGCATATACTTCAAGCACTACGCCTGGGCCAAATGGCATTGGGGATCTGCGACCGACAGACAGGCAAGTAGTTAAAGAATATTGGAAATTAGACAACGTAGAAGAACGAGATCACATGAGGATGTGGGAAGGGGGCTTGGGTGGCGGCTCGGAAGGTTGGTGGAGCATAGGCGCAGTTCATCACGAAATCTTTTACTTATCGATCTTAGACCACTGCTTGAATCCATATGACCCGAATGGCTCTTCATTCGATCTCGCCGAATATCATGTTTGGAACGATGCACTGGGTTTGAATCGCCCCGGGTTTCCTGGAGGCTCCATCTTTTGAGAGGATGGAGTCATGAACACACGAAAGCGGTATCCCAAAGAGTTGAAGGAACGAGCAGTACGGATGGTGCTCGATCACGCGGAGGAGTA